>NZ_JAXHMV010000016.1 GCF_034521165.1 Thiohalophilus sp. | reverse complement strand
CGCCCCTCCGGGCGCCTTTTGTTATGCCGCGTCTTCCTTGGCCTTGCGGGCCTGCTCGGCTTCTTCCGGTGAATAGGCGGCACCGGACCAGAGCATTTCGTAGGCAATTTCCTCGTTGCCGTTTTCACACAGCTCCAGGACCTGCTGGAACAGGGGCTGGAAGGTCTCGGATTTGTGGGATTCCTCGTGGTCCTCGAAGGTATTCCAGAAGGTAATAATCAGTGCTTCCTTGCCCTTCAGGGGATCTTCGACCGCCTGGCCGATGGTGGAACCCTCGTTGGAGACCGCACCGCTGTTCAGGCAGACAAAGCCGCCGACAAAACCGGTGTCAGAGTGATAGGTCTTGACGTTCTCGCACAGAAACGCGACGCGCTCCTGCAGATCGTCAATCGTGTATTCGGGTTTCAGGATGACGCGGTTGACAGTAACCACACCATCATGGGGGAAATTCTTGATCAGATCGCCAGCCATGTTGCTCACCTCCGTTGCAGAGTTAGTTATTTAACACTTACTAATATAGTCGCTCCATAAATTATGTCAAGGTGAACCAATAAATCTTTTATAACCCTGGTAATTATCTCAGTTATTACCCACATAAGGGCCCGGCGCGGGATTTCAATCCCCGCCAGGCAATTGAAAAATAAGAAAAAAGTATCAGATTTTGTGCCAGATCCGGCGGACCGTCTCGGCCAGGGTCATGGGGTCGAACGGCTTGGTAATGACCTCGGCGGCGCCCTGGGCGCGCAGTTGCTCCAGCTCCTGGGGCTGGACCTTGGCGGTCATGAACAGGGCCGGGGTCCCGCTCAGGGCGGGGAGTTTGCGCAACTCGGCCAGGGTGGTGGGGCCGTCCATGCCGGGCAACATGACATCGAGGATCAGCAGATCGGGCTGGTAATCCTCCGCTGTGGCGAGGGCCTCGCTGCCGTTGCTGCAGATCTGCAGCTCGAAGCCGCCGACGTCCTGCAGGGCGAGGCGGGCGATGGTCTGGATATCCGCTTCGTCCTCGACGTAAAGAATCTTGCGCAATTCGCTCATACCGGTTCCTTGTCGGTTGATGTGCCCCGTTCGAGGCGGGTGCGCTGCTGCAGACAGGCCGCGAGGGTCTCCAGCAGGGTCTGTTGCGAGGTGTCGCTCTTGCGCAGGGCAGCGCTGACCTGACGGGTTACGTCCGCTTCCAGATCGCGGTCGGAGAAAATCACCGCGGCCGGCGGCGGCTGTTGATCCCGAAGCTGCTCCAGCAGTTCCAGCCCCGAGCCGTCGGGCAGGCCCACATCCAGCAGAACCAGATCGAAGTTCTGCCCGCTCAGCTGATCCCGGGCTTCCTGCAGGCTGCTGGCACGAAACAGGACCACCTGGTCCTGTAACATACGGCCGATCACGCTTTGCAGGTCGGGATCATCTTCCACGTACAGCACCCGGGCTTTGTCCGGCAGATGCAGCAGGGCCCGGCGCACCGAGTCGAGCAGGCGGTCCTGATCCAGCGGTTTGTCCAGCCAGTCGACGATATCGGCGATGCCGCCTTCGAGCTGGTTGCGGGCCTCGTTGGCCATGGCCGAGACAACAATGACGGGCAACCAGCGGGTGGTCTCCGTGTCGCGCAACTGGCGGATCAGATCCAGCCCGTTGCGATCGGGCAGCAGAATATCCAGCAACAGGGCGTCATAGTGCTGCTGTGCCAGTGCCTCGCGCGCTTCGGCGGCCGTGGCGCAAAGGTCGCTTTGATAACCGTGACGGGCGAGCATCAGTTGCAACAGGCCGGCGATGTCCGGATCGTCCTCGCAGATCAGCAGGCGATGGGGCTGCGGCGGGCTCAGGCTGATGATCTGATCCTTGATGCGGGTGATCGACTGATGTCGATAGACGGGCAGATCAAAATAGAACGTGGTGCCGATGCCCGGCTGGCTGACGTAGTTGAGCTGGCCGCCGTGCTGTTCGACGATGGCCTGGGCGATACTCAGCCCCAGGCCGGTACCGCCGGTATTGCGACTGTCCGAGGCGTCGGCCTGGCTGAAGCGTTGAAAAATCTTGTCCCGAAAGTCGGCGGGAATGCCCTTGCCGTGATCGGTCACGCTGATGCGCACGAAATGCTGTTGATGCCGGGCCTCGATCTCCACCGAGCCGCCGGCATGGGAAAACTTCACGGCATTGGAAAGCAGGTTGTTCATAACCTGCATCAGCCGGTGTTCGTCGGCATACAGTTCCGTATCGATGGCAGGTTCGGCCGCCAGTTTCAGTTCCACATTGAATTCGCGAGCATAGGCCAGGTTGTTCTCGATCGCCTGTTGCAGGAAGCCGCTCAGCGGCAGCGGTTCGTAGGTAAAGGCCATCTTGCCCGATTCGAGCTTGTTAATATCGAGAATATCATTGATCAGATGCAACAGGCGTTCGGTATTGCGTTCGGCGATTTCGATCAGCGAATGCGCCTGATCCGGCAGTTGTTCCCCCAGGTTACCGCTTAACAGCCCGAGCGAACCGCGAATCGAGGTCAGCGGCGTACGCAGTTCGTGACTGACGGTGGAAACAAACTCATCGCGCATGCGCTCGATGCGCTTGCGCTCGGTAATGTCGACCCCGATGCCGAGATAACCGATACAGTTACCCTGTTCATCGGTCATTTCGGTAATCGATAACAGCACCGGAATGCGGTTGCCGTCGCGGTGGATATAGGTCCACTCGTGTTCGTCGGGGATACCGCGCCGTGCCATGGCGACAAACGCGTCGAAGCCCGGTGCAATCGGCATTTCCAGCTTCTCGCTCAGGTCCCGGGCGCGCAGTGCGATCTCTTCGGGATCGTGAAACATGATCGGGGTTTGCTTGCCGATCATCTCCCCGGCGGAATAACCCAGGATGCGTTCAGCCGCACGATTGAAACTCATGATGGTGCCATCCACGTCGGTGGCAATGATGGTGAAGTTGGCGCTGTTGAGAATCGCGTTCTTGATACCGAGCGTGTGCGAGAGCATCTCGGCATTGGCTTTTTGCTGGGTAATATCGCGCAATGAAATGGAGGCGCCCTGCAAGGTGGGGTGAATGGCCACTTCCAGCCACTTGCCGTTGTCCGGATAATAGCGGTCAAACTGGCATGACTGTTCGTTCTCCAGTGCATTCTGCAGTGCGGCACCGAACAGTTCGCGGGTTTGCGGGGCAACCGTTTGCAAATGCTGGCCGACCAGATCGCTCGTATCCAGCTTGAGCAGTTCCTGTGTCAGTGAGTTGGCATACAGGATGGTTTGAGAACGGTCCACGGCGACAAACGCCTCGGCCGTGCTTTCCAGGATATGACGGATGGTGTTGCGCTGTTCCAGCAGTTGATCCTCGTACTGGATGTGCACCAGCTCCATGCTCAGCCACTGTGCGATCAGTTGTACCAGTTCCTGCTCCGACTGGCTGAAGGGCGGAACACGGGGTTCGGTGCCGGAGAAACTCAGGGTGCCGTACAGCTGACCAGCGGTGTATATGGGTGTTCCGATATACGTTTCCAGCCCGTAATGCTGATAACAATCCAGGTGGCGCCATCCCGACATACCGGCATGTGTCACGGTGGTGATGGCGTGGTTCTTTAATGTCTGCCCGCAATAGGTTTGATTCAATGAATAAACCTGGCCTTCCTGCAGATCCTGCTTCTGTGAGCTTGCGTATAAAATATGGTATTGCCCTCGCTGGATATGCGACAGCACACCGTATTGCAGACCCAGCTGATCACAGCCATAGGCAAGCAGTCGGCGGGTCTTGTCGGCAAAGTCCAGGTTGGAAGAGATGATGTCGTACAGGCGGGCCAGTCGTTCCTCGCTTTTGCGCAGTGCCGCAGTGCGTTCGGCCACCTGGGTTTCGGCGTAATTGCGCCGGGTCAGGGTGGTGTTGAGCACCCCGGCGATCAAAAAGGTAATGGCCAGGGTAGCGAACAGGGCAAACCAGGACATCAGGGACAGAGGCTCGGGATAGTGCCCGGGGGCCGGTCGTATCAGCAATGTCCAGTCCTGCTCCAGGATATGCAGTGGGCGTCGGTGATTATTTTCCTGTTGCATCCACTGCGAGATGTCCGGCTTTTGATCATCCGGTTCGGCGGGATGATAGAACAGCAAACGGTTGTCCGGACCGTGAGTAATAGCAATATCCAGGGTACGCTTGGCGGTGGTTCGATGCGTAAGCGCGGCGTCGATAAACTCATCCACATCCAGCAGCAACATGATAAAACCGCGCGGGGCCAGTCCCTCGTCCTTGTAGACCGGCATAAACAGGCGAATCGATTGCATCGATTCGGTCACGCCACTATGTCGATCAGGGAGTACCAATAGTCGCTGTTCGCGCGCGGCCGCATCCAGCTTTTGCTGAAAAGCCGGCTCATCCGCCATATCGATCCCGCCCAGGGTTACGAGGTAGCTGGAGGGTTCGGCGAATTCGACGGGATAAGTAAAAGGCGCCTGTTCGTACCGCGGCAACCAGAAGACCGCCTTCAGATAATGGTGGTTCAGGGCGATGTCATTACTGAAGCGGCGGAATTCATGGCGTTCCACCTCCCTGGAGGCGTCATACAGTCCATGCAATGCCTGCATGATTTTATCCAGGATATCGCTTTCGGCATGAATCGCATTGAAATGTTCATCAAAAGCCAGCTGCAACTGATATTCGAGGTTCCGCTGTTCGTTATCCCGAATATACAAAAACAGTACGATTGCCACCGCCGTGCCCAGCACGATGATACCCAGGCAGAGGCGGTTCAGATAGGAGCGCAGATCCAGTCTCAACATGGGTCTATCCGGGGAGCGATTGTCGAGGCAGGCTCTCTCATGAGGGGTAAAATACCACTGATCGGTTTGCTTGACATGCCGGGAACCGGTAAATCCTCAACAGGAACCCCGCGCGGGCCAAAAACAGTACACAACCCGGAGAGGATTTTCAGCCTGGTGGGTGGTCACAGCGTTTGATTTGGCAAATGCGTGGCCGGTGATGCATGAGCCCGACGGTTTTTCTTCAGTATAGTACCTGAAGTGTCGGCCAGCGCCCCAGAAGAGAAGAAGAGCCAGTCGGCCGGGCAGCCGACTGGCGGGAGATCAGCGCAGATAGAGGAACAGGGCCCCGTTACCGCGACGGATATTGAGCAACAGTTGCGGGCTGTTGCCGATCACATCGCGCATGTCGGCCACGCTTTTGATCGGCTGGCGATTGACCGAGACGATCACGTCATTCGGGCGCAGGCCGGCACTCCAGGCCGGGCTGCCTCGCTCGACCTCGCTGACCAGGACGCCTTCGATGCGCCCGTGCAGACGATGGCCTTCGGTAATGTCCGAGAAGCGGGCGCCGGTGAGATGGGCGTGCAGCTTTTCACCGCCCTGGGCCTGCTGGCTGGCTGGTTTTTCGATGGTGGCGGTGAGCGCATGTTGCTTGCCTTCGCGCAATACCTGTATGCGGACTTCGCTGCCGATGGGCAGCAGGCCGATACTGTTGCGCAGCGTGTTGGCGTCACGCACCGGTTTGCCGTCGATCGCGGTCACAATGTCACCGGGCTGCAGTCCCGCCCTGTCCGCCGGCGAACCGTCATTCACCTGGGTGATCACCGCGCCCTCGCCCTGCTTGAGACCGAAGGCCTGGGCCAGCTCGGGCGTCAGATCCTGGGCCTGGGCGCCAAGGCGGCCGCGGCGTACCTCGCCGTGTTCGACCAGTTGGGCCATAATTTTTTGCGCCATATTGATCGGGATGGCGAAGCCGATGCCGATATTACCCCCGGAGCGGGAGAAGATGGCGTTGTTGATGCCGATCAGCTCGCCGTTGAGGTTGACCAGCGCGCCGCCCGAGTTGCCGGGATTGATCGAGGCATCGGTCTGGATGAAATCCTCGTAACCCTGAATCCCCAGGCCGCTGCGATCCAGGGCGCTGACGATGCCGGAGGTCACCGTCTGGCCGAGGCCGAAGGGATTGCCGATCGCCACCACGAAATCCCCGACCCGCAGGCTGTCCGAATCGGCCAGCGGCACGGCGGTGAGGTTGTCGGCCTCGATCTTGATCACGGCTACATCGGAGTCGGGATCGGTGCCGATCAGTTCGGCGTCGTAACTGCTGCCGTTGCGCAGGGTCACCTTGATCTGATCGGCATGTTCGATCACATGGTTGTTGGTCAGGATATAGCCATTGTCGGCATCGACGATGACCCCCGAGCCCAGGCTCTGGGTGCGCCGCTCGCGCGGTTGTTCCGGCATATCGAAAAAACGGCGGAAGAACGGATCGTCCAGCAGCGGGTTGCCGCGCACCCGTACCGTGCCGGTGGTGGCGATATTGACCACCGCCGGAGTGACTTTGTCCAGCATCGGCGCCAGGCTGGGCAGCGCCTGGCCCTGGCTGTCGTGGGTGGGCAGGGCCGCGGCGTTGCCGGCAACCAGCAGCAGGCCGAGTGCCAGCAGCAGAAAATGTCGAACGGGTTTGGCGGTAGTCAGATGTCTCAAGATTGGCCTCCCTTTTACTACGGTATCAATTCAAAGCCCGCCGTGGGCGGTGTTGGCATCGTTATAGTGCCTGACTGGCAGGTAAATGTTTCACGAGTAAATGCAAGAATATGTAAAGAATAAAGATAAGTTGGCAGATAGCAGTCGGCAGTTTGCAGTCAGAAGCCTGTCAGGTAGCGCTGCGCGCAACCTGAACTACATAATTTCTGCCAACTGCCAACTGCCAACTGCCAACTGCCAACTGCCAACTGCTAACTGCCGACTTCGATTCTGCGGCGCCGGGCGTGGCTGGCCTTGGGCAGGCTGATGCTCAGTATGCCGCGCTTGTAGCGGGCCTTGGCCTTGTCCTGGTCGACCGCGATCGGCAGGGGGACGGCGCGCTGGAAGGCGCCGTAGGCGCATTCGCGGATATGGTAATCGCCCTCGGTCTGTTCCCGTTGCAGGCGTTTTTCCCCGCGCACCAGCAGGGTGTCGTCGACCACCGCGATATCGAAGTCATCGGATTCCATGCCCGGGACTTCCAGGCGCACAACCAGCTCCTCGCCCTTGTCCTGCACATCCGCGGCCAGGACGCTCCAGCGGGCGCCGCGCAGCACGCCGACGTCCTCGGCGGATTCCACCTCGCCCTCGCGGTTGACCGGATTGAAGCGGGTAATGGCATTGGCCGCCCGGTCCCGCAGCTGGGTCCAGCCCTCGCTGACGGTGTGCCAGGCACGGTTGAGTCCACGTTGTAGTTCAGCCATGGCGTTCATGGTCACTCCTTAATATATGGTTGGTGAGATCGTGAGGTCGCGAGAGCGTGAGGTCGTCAGGTCGTCAGGTCGCGAGATCGCGAGGTCGTGAGGTCGAAAAAGGAGGCAGCGGCGGCTTGACACTCCACCCCTTTCGACTCGACCATCTCGCGCTCTAACGCTCTAACGCTCTAACGCTCTAACGCTCTAACGCTCTAACGCTCTAACGCTCTAACGCTCTAACGCTCTAACGCTCTAACGCTCTAACGCTCTAACGCTCTAACGCTCTATCAGCTTTCAACCGAGATCTTGCGCGGCTGCACGGCTTCCTTCTTGGGAATGGTGATTTCCACCACGCCGTTCTTGCTCTTGGCCGAGATCTTCTCCGCATCGGCGGTATCCGGCAGGCTGAATCGGCGATAGAAGGCGCCGTACTGGCGTTCCACCCGCTTGTAGCCTTCGCGCTCGTCCTTCTTCTCGGACTCGCGTTCGCCCTTGATGGTCAAAATGCCGTTTTCCATGTGCACGTCCACATCCTTGGGATCCACGCCGGGGACATCGGCATGCAGGATGAAGGCGTCCTTGGTCTCTTTGATATCCACTGCCGGAATCCAGTCGCTGGTGGCAATGGCGCTGCTTTCACCGCTTTCGCTGGTGCCTTCGAGCATCTGATCCATTTCGCGGCGGATCTGGTTCAGCATGCTCCAGGGTTCATAACGTACCAGGGTCATGATTCGTTCTCCTTTATTGCAAATAAACAACTTGGGTTGAATTTATTCGCAGGTGTTGCTGTGCGCACAGTGTCCATCTGCTTGAAAGGGATATAGGTGTGAGCCGGATTTTTATCAAGTGCGCGGGCCAAATCGATGCGGGTTTGCCCCGCCGACGGCGAGTGATTTGTGCTGTTTTGGCCAAAACGGTCATAACGTGAGTAGCCCCTAACCCCCGGAGCAGCGCCCCGGGCCAATATTAGAAACACAATATATAGTTCTGGCGGGGTGAGAATTCCGCCTCGCACCGGTTCGGCGCAGACGGCCTGAAAATAGTGCAAGTTCTTGTTTGTTAAGGGTAAACCCTAACTTGTAAAATAGTCGATAAAGCATTGACAGACCCCGCTCCTGGTCCTAAGCTCCTACATCAAACACAATATCTAGTGTTTGCCGGATTGAGCTGTAAACCAGTTGTACCCGCCGTACCCGAGAACGCCGCTTGCCGTAGATAACAAGGCGGTCCGGGTGATTGATTTTATTGATTTTTATCGCACCGGGAGGATCACCCTACATGAGCGCCCAGCTACATAAACTGCCCGCCGGCAGTGTCAAAGAAATCCCGTTCCAGGACGCATCCCTCGATATCTGGGACAAAAAATACCGCCTCAAGAGCAAGGACGGTCAGATCATCGACCAGAGCATGGACGACACCTACAAACGGGTGGCCCGGGCGCTGGCCGACGTGGAGGAAACCCCGGAGCAGCAGGAGTACTGGTACGAGCAGTTCCTCTGGGCCCTGCGCCAGGGCGCCATCCCCGCCGGGCGCATCACCTCCAACGCCGGCGCGCTGGCCCACAAGCCGGCCACCTCCACCATCAACTGCACCGTCTCCGGCACCATCGAGGACTCGATGGACGACATATTAAACAAGGTGCATGAAGCAGGGCTTACTCTGAAGTCGGGTTCAGGTATAGGTTATGACTTCTCCACACTGCGTCCCAAGGGCGCCTACGTCTCCGGCGCCGGCGCCTACACCTCCGGGCCGCTGTCGTTCATGGATATCTACGACAAGATGTGCTTCACCGTCTCCTCTGCCGGCGGGCGCCGCGGCGCGCAGATGGCGACCTTCGATGTCGGCCACCCGGACGTGATGGACTTCATTCGTGCCAAGCGCGAAAACGCCCGCCTGCGCCAGTTCAACCTGAGCCTGTTGATCACCGACGAGTTCATGCAGGCAGTGGAAAGCGACGGCTGGTGGCAACTGGCCTTCCCGCTGACCGAGAAGGAGATCACCGAAGACGGCATCGATCTCAAGGACAGCGAGCAGATCATCTGGCGTGACTGGCCGGTCAAGAACAAGTACTTCACCAACAAGGAAGGGCTGGTGGCCTGCAAGGTGTACAAGACCCTCAAGGCCAAGCACCTGTGGAACATGATCATGAACTCCACCTACGACTTCGCCGAGCCGGGGTTCATCCTGATCGATCGGGTCAACGAACAGAACAACAACTGGTACTGCGAGAACATCCGGGCGACCAACCCGTGTGTCACCGCCGATACCCGTCTGCATACCCAGTACGGCATGGTCGAAATCGGTGAACTGTACAAATCCGGCGCCGAGCTGCAAACCACCGTGGATACCCGGGCGCTGGGTCAGGACGGCCGGGGCACCGATGTGCGTTCGGCGGTACCGGCCTTCATGACCGCCGGCGAGGCGGATGTCTATCGGGTTACCACCAAAGAAGGTTATGAAATCAAGGCCACCGAGTGGCATGACTTCTATACCGGTCGGGGCAAAATTCCGCTGAGTGAGCTCAAGGAAGGCGACAGTCTGCTGGTGCAATCCGGCAAGGGCCAGTTTGGCAATGAAGGTTCAAAAGAACTGGGCATGTTGCTGGGGCTGATTGCCGGCGACGGCCACTTCACCAATCGTGGTGGCGGCAAGGAGGCGGCGATTGTCAATTTCTGGGGCGAGGATCGGGTGCTTGCCCCGGCCATTGTTAACTATGTCAACTCGCTGATCGGCGATGTGGCCATGACGCCGCGCGCTTACCATGTTTCCCCGGTCGCCGTACCGGATCGCAATCACGTGTTCGTCCGCTCGGTGATTCTGGCGCGGGTGCTCGAACATTACGGTTTCACCAAACAGACCAAACTGCAGGTGCCGGAAGTCGTCTGGCGCGGCTCGCAAGAGTGCATCAAGGGTTACCTGCGCGCCCTGTTCCAGGCCGACGGCACGGTGAATATCTCCGGCAAGAGCCAGAGCTGCTCCATTCGCCTCGCCTCCAGTCACAGGAAGCTGTTGCAGGAAGTGCAGATGCTGCTGTCCAACTTCGGCGTTCTGTGCCGCATCCACAAACGCCGCGATGCCGGCGAGCGGATGTTGCCCGACGGTCATGGCGGCAGCAAGGCATACAACTGCCAGGCCGATCATGAACTGATTATCGACGGCGAGTCCCGCGAACAGTTCATGGACGAGATCGGATTCCTGCTCGATTACAAAAACGATCGTTATCGTGAATGGGCCGCCGAGCGTGCGCTGTACAAGACCCAGAAATTCACCGCCACCATCGAGTCGATTGAGTATGTGGGCCGGGAAGCTGTCTTCGATACCACCCAGCAGGATCACAACACCGTGATCTTCAACGGGCTGGTCACAGGGCAATGCGGAGAGCAGCCATTACCGCCCTACGGCTCCTGCCTGCTGGGTTCCATCAACCTGACCAAGTTCGTGCGCAAGCCGTTCACCAGTGAGGCGAGCTTCGACTGGGAGGAATATCAAAAGGTGGTCAGCATCTTCACCCGCATGCTGGATAACGTGGTCGAGATCAACGGCCTGCCACTGGAAGGCCAGCGCAACGAGATCCTGAGCAAGCGTCGTCACGGCATGGGCTTCCTGGGCCTGGGTTCCACGCTGACCATGCTGCGCATGAAATACGGCAGCTGCGAGTCGGTGGAGTTCACCGAGAAAGTCAGCCGCGAGCTGGCGCTGGAAGGCTGGCGCACCGGCCTGGCCCTGGCCGAGGAAAAAGGCCCGGCGCCGATCATGGAGCAGGAGTTCAAGGTCACCGCCGACATGCTGCGCTGGCGCCCGGAGATGAAAAAGGACGGCATCAAGGTCGGCCAGAAGCTCAAGGGCAAGGTGCTGCAGGCCCGGTACAGCCGCTATATGCAGAAGATGGCCGAGGTGGACCCGGAACTGGTCGAGCAGATCGCCGAGAAGGGCGTGCGCTTCACCCATCACAGCTCCATCGCCCCGACCGGCACCATCTCCCTGTCGCTGGCCAACAACGCCAGTAACGGCATCGAGCCCTCGTTCGCGCACCACTACGCGCGCAACGTGATCCGCGAAGGGCGCAAATCAAAAGAGAAGGTCGACGTCTTCTCCTTCGAGCTGCTGGCCTACCGCGAGCTGGTCAACCAGAAGGCGATGCCCTACAGCGAGGAAGAGGAAGCGAAACTGCCCGACTACTTCATCACCGCCGAGGACATCACGCCCAAGGAACACGTCGACATCCAGGCCGCCTCGCAGAAGTGGGTGGACTCGTCCATCTCCAAGACCGCCAACGTGCCGACCGACTACGCCTTCGAGGACTTCAAGGACATCTACACCTACGCCTATCACCAGGGGCTGAAGGGCTGCACCACCTTCCGCTTCAACCCCGAGGCGTTCCAGGGCGTACTGGTCAAGGAAAAGGACCTGGAGAATACAACGTATCGCTTCACCCTGGACGACGGCACCGTGATCGAAGCCAAGGGCAACGAAGAGATCGAATACGACGGCGAAACCCATAATGCGGCGAATTTATATGATGCCCTCAAAGAAGGGTACTATGGGAAATACTAGTCTGAGCGAGGCGGATGACCTGATGCGGCGTTGCAGCACTTCCCGAAAATGCTCACGTATTGACTTATACGCTGCGCTTTTCGACAAGCACTGCGCCTTGCCTCAGGCTCATCAGGCCTCACTCAGGACACGAGTCAGTAGAGGCCGTGAAAATTAGATGTAGGCGACTATTCAGCCTTACGGGTACAAAGGTCCGGCAAACGAACGACCAGATGTGAACAGATCGGCTGTCCCGACACACAAAGAACAAGCGAGAGGAAAACAACCATGGCCATCAGAATCGACAGCAAAATCGCCGCCTACGAAGTTGTCAAAGAAGACGACGCCGACGATCAGGCCGCCGAAGCGGCGCTGAAAGAGAAGGCGGAGGCGGAAGACAATGTCATCCACATGCACGAGAAGCTCGAGCGCCCCGAGATGTTGCTCGGCTCGACTTATAAAATAAAAACTCCGCTGACCGAACACGCGCTGTATATCACCATCAACGACCTGATCCTCAACCAGGGCACCGATCACGAACTGCGCCGCCCGTTCGAGATCTTCATCAACTCCAAGAACATGGACCACTTCCAGTGGATCGTCGCCCTGACCCGCATCGTCTCCGCCGTGTTCCGCAAGGGCGGCGACGTCACCTTCCTGGTCGAGGAACTGCGCTCGGTCTTCGATCCGCGCGGCGGCTACTTCAAGAAGGGCGGCAGATACATGCCCTCGCTGGTGGCCGAGATCGGCGACGCCATCGAATGCCACATGCGCATGATCGGCCTGTTAAAAGACGACGGCCTGGACGAACACCAGAAAAAACTCATCGAGGAAAAACGCGCCCAGTTCGAAGGCGCCAGGCAAATGGTCGAAGACTCCGAGGAAGCCAAAGGCGACTTCCCGGCCGGGGCGCAGTTGTGTGGCAAGTGCAGTACCAAGGCCGTGATCAAGATGGATGGGTGTTTGACGTGTCTTAACTGTGGCGACTCCAAATGCGGTTAAGAGCGGCGCGAGGAAGCCGTATGCGGCGTTGCAGCACTTCCCGAAAATGCTCACGTATTGATTTATACGCTGCGCTTTTCGGGAAGCACTGCGCCTTGTCTACAACTCCCTCGCTGGCTCTTGACCAAAGATTACGGTCTCTCGCAAGTATAAAATAATATGCTACTGAGTGCCTTGATTGTGTGTGCTACAAAAAAACGACTTCGGTCGTTTTTATTTTATTGTGGAAAATAGAATGAAAGTATCTGCAAACAAATTGGGGGAGATTAGAGCTGAGACTGACAAGATAATGCTTGATAAAGCATTTCTTGAAACTGCAGATTATAGAACACTAATCGAAAGCGCGGATAAAGTGGTTGTTATAGGTAGGAGGGGAACAGGGAAAAGTGCTTTAACATATAAATTAGAGAGTAAGCTCGAAAAACAAGATAAAACATATGTTCTTAAACTTGTTCCTGAAGAAGATCAAGTAATTGGTTTGCGGCCTATTTTGAAGCACTTTAATGAGGGTTATGACTTAATCAGAGCGGCAGTCAAAATAGCTTGGGAAGCGATATTACATTTAGTTATACTAAATGAACTGTGTAAACATTATAAATTTCAAAAGGTAGAAAATTCAGCGGCGATCAAGAAGCTGGTTTCAGAGAATTATGATGAAAGCAAAAATATTGCATTTAATCTGAGAAAATTGCTAATAAAAGGAATGGGTAGCAATCCATCACCTGAAGAGTCAATTGCGGAGCTTTCAGAGAAACTGTTATTAAGGGAGTTAAAAGATGCTCTCGCACGGGCATATGAGAATTTAAATAATGATGTATATGTCCTAATAGATAGTCTTGATGAAGGGTACTACCCGGATACATCTGGGATTGCTTACATAGCGGGAATAATTCAAGGGACGCTAAATGTAAATTCCACATACGAAAGAGTTAGGCCAATATTATTTGTTAGGGATAACATGTTCAGGGCAGTAGCTGAGAAAGATCCGGATTATTCTCGTAATATTGAAGGAACATCGTTAAGGCTACACTGGGAGGAGCAACAATTATTAAACCTTGTTGCAAGTAGATTGAAAGTTGTTTTTGAAATAGAGCAAGAAAATGATATCCGAGTTTGGAATAAAGTAGTTGCAAGCGAGTTAAAAGGTAGGGAGGGATTTAGGAAGTGCTTACAATTAACTTTGTATAGACCAAGGGACTTGTTAGCGCTGCTTAATCAGGCGTTTTTCGTTGCGGCGAGAGAAGGTCACGACAAGCTCATAAGTTCAGATTTAGAGGCAACATCGAAATATATATCGAAAACACGTCTGGAAGACCTTCAGAAAGAATATGCAGCGATTTTCCCTTCTATTAAAGTATTAACCGAGTCGTTTACTAACTATAAGCCAGAGTTTACCACCTCTGAGGCAGAAAGCGTTATAAATAAAGTAATAATGGATGATGATTATCCTCCAGAAGTGCAACAAGATCTATTTCTAATAGATGATCCAAAATCCGCCTTGCGAAGTCTATACAGTATTGGGTTTATTGGAATAAAGGACAGAACAACAAGTTCCTTTTCTTTTTGTCATGATGGCAGAACGCCTGATGTGTCGATGAATGCTGATTCAGTTCTATTAATACACCCGTGTTATCAAATAGCACTTAATCTGGTTAGGAAGTCGTTTGACCCTGACGAAGCTCGTGAGATACATGATGATTATGAAATTGAAATTGAATCAGCATCTCAAGAGGAAAGAAATAAAAAAATAGGTCGCCTTGTTTCCCAGTTAAACGATATACATCCTGGGGATGAGGACTTTAGAGAGTTTGAAGACTGGTGTCTTGAGGCTGTGAGGATATGTTTTGCTGGGGCTCTTAGAAATGTTGAGAGCAATCCTAATAAAGATTCCGCGCAGAGAAGAGATATTGTAGCGACGAATTGTAGTGATAGAGGGTTTTGGCGAAGAGTATTGGATGATTATGGTAGTAGAGAAATTATTTTTGAAGTAAAGAACTATAAGGAATTGCGACCAGCCGACTTTCGTCAGTTAGCGAGTTATTTAGGCGATGCGTATGGGAAAATTGGCTTCTTCATAACGAGAGCAGAAAACAAAGAGCCTGATAGAGATAAAGATCTTGTCTGGATTAGAGAGATTTACAATAAACAAGATAAAAAACTTATTGTCATATTGCCTGCCAAAATTTTTGTAAACTTTCTAGATAAGATTAGAAATCCTCAAAAACATGATGCTATAGATAAAATTTTAGATAAACTTCTGACAACATACATTCGAATTTATTTAAATGAAAATATGAATAGGAAAAAGAGTGCGCGTAAGTAACTTAAAATTGAAAATGCTCAATATGTTAAGGATGGTTTTATGATTCTAGGTAACCACCTTGAATTAGATTGTTGTCCGCATTGTCAAATTGCTAGACCCACGCTGGATAAAGTTGGTGAGCATATAACAAAGAATCATTCGGGGGAAATGCAAAGGAAATGGCGTATTTATTGCTGTACAGGCTGTGGTGCGGCTGGTTACTGCCTGGTCGCTGAGACTTTGGCCAGTCTGTTATACAAGTGTTCCCTGAACTTTTGCGTGTTGAGGATGATATCCCAGAGAGGTCGAAAGCATATCTTCAGCAGGCAATTGAATCTTTGCATGCGCCAGCAGGTTCGATAATGTTATCGGCTAGCTCAGTTGATTCAATGTTAAAGATTAAAGGTTATGCAGATGGCAGTCTCTATTCTCGTATAGATTCAGCAGTTGGTGATCATTTGATTTACACAAGAGATGGCATCTTGGGCGCATCAAGTCAGATTAGATGCAAATGACCAGAGACATGCAGATGAATCGTCATCACTTCCTTCATCCGAAGATGCAAGGAGAGTTATCGATTTCGTACAGGCGTTTGGCCAGTATCTCTTTGTGCTTCCTGCAAAGATCCAGAGAGGCATTGCAGGCGACGAGACTTAAACGATTAAGAAATTCATAGCGGGGTCGGACCAGCGTAAGTCAATGATTTGGCAATAAAATTAGCAGTTTGATGGCCACTTTAGAGGCTTAGAAGCCCCGTTTTACAGGTAAAAACGCTTGTTTAACGAAATGTCAGAGGATAACGATTCTATCAGTGCTCAACGGGAGAGTTGCGGGAATAAAAGCAATAATCCGCATCGCCACGGATGGTCTTTATTTTAAACAGGTTCGGGTTCGAGGTTATTTTGATTATTGGAGATGTAAAAGACAATGAGGGCAACATCGGGGTCAGGTCTTGCTTTTTGCCTCCTGGCTCTTAGATAGCAAAAGACAAGACCAGGCCCCTAGGGGTCTGGAAAAGATTTTATGCGAGCGCTGAGAAAATGGAAAACTTGTTTGCTTTGTTGGGTAGTTTGGGTGTAGGTGCTGTTTTAGGCGGTGGTTTAATATTTTTAATAATCAAATCATATATACCATCATATCTATCAGAGAAAGGGAAAAATCTAGCTACGAAAGAGGATGTGGCAGAAATTACAAACAAAGTTGAATCAGTTAAGACTGAGTATGCGCAAATTATAGAAGAGATTAGAAGTAACAATCAGCTCAAGCTTGCTGAGATTGAACGAGAAAAAACAATAAGAAAGGAGGTTTATTTAGAGGCGACCGAAGCGTTAACTCGGCATCTTAATATTATAGGAAGCCTTGTCGATTCTTGATTTAGATAATAATGTTATCACAAAGCAAATGAATATTGATTCAGGATTGATAGCTAAAGTTCAAATAGTGGGTTCTGAGTCTACTGTAAAAGCAGTTACAACTATAATGGGAAAAATTGGTGCAGCAATAATGGAGCTGATGCTAGATAGAGGTGCATTGTTGTCTAGGCAAAGCTATATAACTGTTGTAGATGAGTTGAGATCAAAAGAGATGAGTGAGCTTGAGCGTCTTGTTTCGATGATGAAGTCTGTGAATTTAGAGGGGAATAGGGATCAGCGGTTATGGGATGTTATAAACAACAATATAAAGTTTCATACCGAAGAGCGTGACAGATATATGAATGAAATTAAAGAGTTGCGTGATAAGCAAAATAATGAGCATTTAATTTTTACCAAAAAATGCATGGCTAAGTTTTTTGATATCTCATATTTTCTTCCGGATGCAATTCTTTCAGTTAGGGCAGATCTAAATTTACCGATATCTAATGAAGCGTATTTAGATATTTTTAACGAAAATATTGAGATGGGAAAGAAAGTGTTTCAAGGCTTTTTTGATAATCTTGGGAAAGAATTCGGAGATGTATGATTCGAAAATCGGCATAGCGGGGTCGGACCAAGGTAAGGTATTGATTTAGTGGAAAAGTTCTCGGGTTTTTCGCCTTTATAAAGGCTTAGAGGCCCCATTTTTGGGTTAAAAATGCCTGTTTAATCAAAAAGCCGGAGAACATCGTTTTATCAGTGCTCAACGGGAGAGTTGCGGGAACAAAAATAAGAATCCGCATGACCAGGGACGGTTTTTAATTTTTTAATGCAGCGGGGTATTTGACATGCTGTTGTTCAAATGTGGTGTTATGCGACGCATGGTGGCGATGTTGCTGGCCTGGTCGCTGGCGGGGGTTGGTGTCGCGGCCCAGGGGTATATCGAAAAGGGCGGTGTGCGGATGGATGTCGCCGATTCGGTGGCTGTGCTGGACAAGCGATTGAACGATCTGACGATTTATCTGCTGCCGACCCGACTGACGGAACACGAGAAGCGCCGGATCGGTAAGGGTCATGCGCTGCTGGTGCTGGCGAACAAGGCCAGCCCGGACGACAGTAAATGGAACGGGTATCCCTACGCTACACTGGAGTTGCATCATCGAAGTCGGCGATTCGACTCGGCGGATGACCTGTATGGATATGCTCTCATGAATTATGGCATTCGCAAGAAAAACCAGGTAAATACGGTCAATGGCTATTTTACGGACAAGGAAGTGATGCGTGGCTACCGCTTCGATGATGGACGTATCCAGTTTACGTTCTCCGCTCAGCGCCAGGCATTCGATACCCGCTGGCAGCTCGATGTGAATGCGCCGATTATCAGGCGCAAGAAAGAAAAATCCGCAATGAACGGATTCGGTGGACAATAAATATCAGTTTCATTCAGTGCTCAACGGGAGAGTTGCGGGAACAATAAAAACAGCCGCATCGCCAGGGAAGGCTCTATTTTTAAACGGGTGCGCCGGTCCATGGCGCATCCGGCAAGTTGTCAGGTGAGGTATGCCAAAACACGAATCCAAACAATGCGCGCGGTGTCAGACCGTTTTTGAATGCAAGTCCGGCTCGATCATGCTTTGCCAGTGCCAGACGGTGGTGCTGAGTAGCGAGCAGCTGGAGTATATCTCCGAGCAGTACGAGGATTGTCTGTGCAGCCGCTGTCTGCTGGAAGTGCGGTCGGAATACAACGAACTGCAGCACGCGCGCAAGATCCGCGCGTTGAGCAAGTCATAACGCCATGCCGGGCAAACTGCCGCAGCGGATCGTCTGCCTGACCGAGGAGCCGACGGAGATCCTGTATCGGCTGGGCGAGCAGGAGCGGATCGTGGGGATTTCGGGGTTTACGGTGCGCCCGCCCGAAGCCCGTAAAGAGAAGCCCAAGGTCGCGGCGTTTACCACGGCAAAGCTGGACAAGATCCTGGAACTGGAACCGGATCTGGTGGTGGGCTTTTCCGATCTGCAGGCGGACATCGCCGCCGGGCTGATCCGCGAGGGCGTGCAGGTGCTGATCACCAACCAGCGGTCGGTGGATGAAATCCTGGATAACATCCTGTTACTCGGTAATATGGTCGGAGCCGGAAACAAGGCACAGGCGTTGGTTGCGGAATTGAACGCCAATATCGAGCAGGCCCGGGAACAGGCCGCCACGTTGTCGCGTCGTCCGCGGGTCTATTTCGAGGAGTGGGACGATCCGATGATCTCGGGCATCCGCTGGGTGTCGGAGTTGATCGGTATCGCCGGCGGCGAGGACGTTTGTGCCGATCGGGCGCAGCATCCCGATGCGAAGCGGCGCATCATCGCCGATGCCAATGAGGTCATCGAACGGGCCCCGGAGATCATCATCGGCTCCTGGTGCGGCAAGAAGTTTCAGCCAGCCACGGTGGCCGAACGCCCCGGCTGGGATCGGATCCCGGCGGTGCGGGACAACCGGTTATATGAAATCAAATCCCCGTTGATCTTGCAGCCGGGCCCGGCGGCGTTGAGTGATGGCCTGGCACAGCTGGTGGCGATCATTCAGCAGCGGGACGCGCATTCAGTCGTCTGACCCGGATCCGTCGCGTTGCTGCTTGAGCCGGGCGACGGAGAAGTGCATTAACGCAGGGTGGATCAAGCGCCGCGGTTCCACCACAAACCTGGCGCCGGAATAACTGCAAGCAGGCTCAACCCGCCTGCCAGTGCCAGTCCCGAATTTCCGGTTTGTCCATGCCGTATTCATGCGCGTAATTGCGGCAGTCGATCTGCATGTCGCGCAGTTTCTCCTTGACGTGGGCGCCGGCGACCAGCAGGCCGGGTACCCGGTTGATGACGTCGATGGCGAGGCTGAAGCGATCGATTTCGTTCTGGATTGCCAGCTCCAGCGGCGTGTTGATGTTGCCCTTCTCCTTGTAACCACGCACATGCAGGTTGTGGTGATTGGTCCGCCGATAGGCCAGGCGGTGAACCAGCCAGGGATAGCCATGAAAGTTAAAGATGATGGGTTTGTTGACGGTAAACAGGCTGTCGAAATCCCGGTCGTCCAGGCCGTGCGGGTGTTCCCGGGCCGAGGACAGGGTGTACAGATCCACCACGTTGATAAACCGGATCTTGAGTTTGGGGAAATTTTCGCGCAGTAACATCACCGCGGCCAGGGCTTCCTGGGTGGGGACATCGCCACAGCTGGCCATGACGACATCCGGTTCGTCGCCCTGATCGTTACTGGCCCAGTCCCAGATCCCAATGCCCTTGGTGCAGTGCCTGATTGCTGTCTCCATATCCAGGTACTGCGGGTGCTTCTGTTTATCGCATACGATGACATTGACGTCATTGGTGCTGCGCAGGCAGTGATCGGCCACCGATAACAGGGTATTCACATCGGGCGGCAGGTAGATACGGGTGACGCTGGGACTCTTGTTGACCACGAGATCCAGAAAACCGGGATCCTGGTGAGTAAAACCATTATGGTCCTGACGCCAGACCGTGGAGGTGATCAACAGATTCAGCGAGGAGACCGGCGCCCGCCACGGAATGTCTTCGGCGATATCCAGCCACTTGGCGTGCTGGTTGAACATGGAATCGATGACATGCACAAATGCCTCGTAGGTGGAGAAAAAGCCGTGCCGCCCGGTGAGCAGATAGCCTTCCAGCCAGCCTTCCAGGGTGTGTTCGGAGAGCAGCTCCATGACCCGGCCGTCCGGCGAGAGTTCGCCGCCGTCCGCGTCCTCGGGCAGATACTCCGCCAGCCAGGTTTTGCCGCTGGCCTCGTAGACGGCATTGAGTTTGTTGGAACTGGTTTCGTCCGGCCCGAAAACCCGGAAGTTGGCGGGATTGTTACGCAGGATATCGCGCAGGAACTCGCCGAGCGGCCGGGTGTTCTCGACGTCAGTTTGCCCCGGTTTGTCCACTTTGGTCGCATAGTGGCGAAAATCCGGCAGTCGCAACGCCTTGCGTAACAGACCGCCGTTGGCATGCGGGTTGGCACTCATGCGACGTTGGCCTTTGGGTGCCAACTCGCGCAGTTCTTCGATCAACCGGCCCTGCTCATCGAACAGCTCGTCGGGTCGATAGCTGCGCAACCACTCTTCCAGCAGTTTCAATTGCTTGCGGTTGTTGCGCACGTCACCCAGCGGGACCTGGTGGGCGCGCCAGAACCCCTCCACCTTGTGATCGTCTACTGATTTGGGACCGGTCCAGCCCTTGGGGCTGCGTAACACGATCATTGGCCAGTGAGGCCGTTTCGGTTCCCCGCTGCGCCGGGCTTGTGCCTGGATACGTTGTATTTCCAGGACACATTGCTCGAGGGTTTGCGCCATGTGCTGGTGCATATAGTCGGGGTCGTCTCCCTCGACGAAAAATGGCTGCCAGCCGTAGCCTTCCAACAGCTTGCGCAGTTCCTCGTGGGGGATGCGCGAGAGGACGGTGGGGTTGTTGATCTTGTAGCCGTTGAGATTGAGGATCGGTAATACCGCCCCATCGCGGATGGGATTGAGAAACTTGTTGGCATGCCAGGCGGTGGCCAGCGGTCCGGTTTCAGCTTCCCCGTCGCCGATCATCACGTTGACCAGCAGATCCGGGTTGTCGAACGCCGCGCCAAAGGCGTGGGACAGGCTGTAGCCCAGCTCGCCGCCTTCATGAATGGAGCCGGGGGTTTCCGGTGTACAGTGACTGCCGATCCCGCCGGGAAAGGAGAATTCCTTGAAGAACCGTCGCAGGCCCTCTTCGTCCTCGCTCTTGTTGGGATAGATCTCGGAATAGGTCCCCTCGAGATAGACCGGCCCCAGCACTCCGGGCGCCCCATGCCCGGGACCGGCGAGAAAGATGGCGTTCAGATCATACTTGTTGATAAGCCGGTTAAGGTGCACATAGGTGAAACTCAATGCGGGACTGGCGCCCCAGTGACCGAGCAGGCGCTCCTTGATATGGGCGGGCTCCAGCGGCTGGCGCAACAACGGATTGTCGCGCAGATAGATCATGCCGGCCGCCAGGTAATTGCAGGCCCGCCAGTAGGCGTGTATCCGCTCCAGTTCCTGATCGCTCAAAATGACGTCCTGCGGGGATAACGGTGTGGCGCTGCTCATTGTGAGTTCCTTCTGGGTGTAATACGAATGGGTGACGATAATGTAGCAAAGAGTCGTGACAGTTCTGGGAACCGATGCTGTCCCTGTTTAATTAGCTGAATCAGCCGGGCTTGCAAGTGCATTTTCAAGTGTTGATCTGCCGCCAGGTATGGCGTGCAATCATTTGCTCCTCGTCGGTGGGAATCACCCAGGCTGAGACAGGGCTTTCAGGCCGGCTGATTTGGACGTCGTGACGGGCGTTGGCCCCGGCATCCAGCTGCACGCCAAGCCATTCGCAGCCACGGCAGATCCGCTCGCGAATCGGGATGGCGTGCTCACCGATCCCCGCGGTGAACACCAGCGCATCCAGCCCGCCCAGTGCCGCGGCCAGTGAGCCGACAGAACGCACTGTATGATAGACAAACAGATCGAGCGCGAGTCTGGCATCGGGGTGCGTGCTCTCGAGCAGCGCGCGAACATCCGCGCTCTGGCCCGACACGCCGAGCAGGCCGGCGCGGTGATTGAGCAGTTGTTCGATCTCATCGATCGACATGTTCATGCTCCGCTGCAGGTAAAACACCACGCTGGGATCGAGCGCGCCGCTGCGGGTGGCCATGGGGATGCCGTCGAGAGGACTGAAGCTCATGGTAGTGGCAATGCTGGCGCCATGCTGGAGCGCGCACAGACTGACGCCGTGTCCCAGATGGGCCACCACCACCCGCCCGTCCGCCGCCGAACCGCAGTGTGCCGGTAATGTCTCGGCGATGTATTCGTAGGACAGGCCGTGAAAGCCATAGCGGCAGATTCCGCGCTCGGTCAGTTCGCGTGGCAGCGCAAACAGTCTGGCGACTTCCGGTATGTTGTGGTGAAAGGCCGTATCGAAGCAGGCGATTTGAGGTAAGCGGGGATAGCTTTGCGCCAACAGTTTGATACCGAGCAGGTTATGTGGCTGATGCAGTGGTGCCAGAGAGGTCAGGTCATCGAGTTGTTGCAATACCCCGGGTGTTATCCGTACCGGCGTACTGAACTGTCTGCCGCCGTGTACCACGCGATGGCCGACGGCAGACAATGTGCGCTTGTCCATGACCTCTTCCATCCAGGCCAACAGGTGTTGCAACGCCGTCGGGTGATCCGGTGTCTCGAGTCGGCGTGCAATGTGTTCGCCACCCGGCTGGTTTGCCAGCAGGCGTGCCTGAGCGCTGCCGATGGCTTCCACCTGGCCTCGCCACAGCAGGTCCAGACTGTCTGCCGCCGTATAGAGGCCGAACTTGATGCTGGAGGAGCCGGCGTTTAAGACCAGAATTGCCTGATTCACACTGAAACTTATGCCTTTTTTTGCCTTTACTTTATATAGACAATAGCGTGCCCGGGAGAAAAGGGATAGAGGTGTTTGATTTCAGCGGCATTTATCAACAAGCCAGCGGCGTATTGCTACAATAAACAGAACTGAGTCGTGGACTTTAGACGGAACAACCCCGCGGTTGACCTGTTTGTCGTGACCGGAGTTATACCTTATGCATCGAGACGCAAGCTTATATTACATCTACGATCCCATGTGCAGCTGGTGCTGGGGATTGCGGCCGGTCTGGCAACAGGTCAAGGCGGCGCTGCAGGATAAAGTGGATATCGTTTATGTGGCGGGTGGCCTGGCGCCGGATTCGGATGAACCGATGGAGCCGGAGATCAGCGACTATTTGCAAAAGACCTGGCAGCGGATCAGCGAGCAGTGCGGGGTGGAGTTCAACTTCGATTTCTGGACGCAGAACACGCCGGTGCGTTCCACCTATCCCTCCTGCCGGGCGGCGCTGGTGGCGCGGGAGTACGGCAGGGAAGTGGCCATGTACGAGCGTATCCAGCGCTTTTATTACCAGGAGGCGGGCAATCCGTCGCTGTATGCCAATTTATACGATCTGGGTGAGGAACTGGGCATCCCGCGCGAGACGTTTATCGAGCGCATCCACTCGCCAGAGATCGAACGCCAGCTGCAGGCTGATATCGCGTTGGCCGAAAGCCTGGGCGTGCGCGGTTATCCCTCGCTGGTGCTGAAAGTGGGCGAGACGCCACATTTTATTCGTCACAGCTATACGGACGCGGCAACCAATCTGCAGATGATTGAAGCCCTGCTGCCGGCGTGATTCGGCATTGGATCATTGAAAGCATAAACCGGATCCGTCGCGTTGCTCCTTGATCCGGGCTACGGGAAAGCGCATTGAGGCAGGGTGGAACAAGCGCCGCGGTTCCACCATCAACCCCGGATCCGTCGCGTTGCGCCTTGATCCGGGCGACGGGGAAGTGCATTGACGTAGGGTGGAACAAGCGCCGCGGTTCCACCATCAACCCCGGATCCGTCGCGTTGTGCCTTGATCCGGGTGACGGGGAAGTGCATTGACGTAGGGTGGAACAAGCGCAGCGGTTCCACCACGTGAACATATCAGCCAGCCTCACCCGGACGGCCCTGTGCCGTCGTTATCTGCTGGCGGTGCGTTCGGCGTATAACCGGCAGTCGCACACGCGGCGGATCAAGGCATTGGCCCGTGTGGCGGGTTATTCCACCATCGGGACCCAGCCCGGTGCGGCTTCAACCCGTTGCAGCCAGGCGCGAATCGCCGGATAGTCTGCCAGGGAAACGCCCGCCTCGTCGGCGAGGGCGACATAGGGGTAACAGGCGATGTCGGCAATGGTCAGGTGATCCGCCGCCAGCCAGTCGTTTTGCCCCAGGTACTGTTCCATCGTTTCCAGTCCCGGTCTGGCGTCGCGGTGGCACTGTTCCAGATCGAAAGGCTTGTTGAAGCGCAGGGCGACGCGGGCGCGGGCCAGGCCATAGAGCAGTTCGTTTTCCGACACGGCCAGCCACTGCATTACCCGCGCCTCGCCCAGGGCATCGCTCGGCAGCCAGCGTTCGTCGCCGTAGCGCCGCGCCAGGTAAACCAGGATCGCCATGGAATCCCAGATCAGCGTCTCGCCATCCAGCAGCACCGGGATCTGCCCGCGCGGGTTAAGGCGTTTGAATTCAGGGGTCTGGGTCTCACCAACACTGCTGTCTGTCGGAATGCGCTCGTATTTCAGCCCCAGCATGGACAGGAGCAGCCGGATCTTGTAGCAGTTGCCCGAGCGGTCGAAGTCATAGAGTTTCAGGCCGGTCATGGTCATGCTCCTTGTGTTAAACGCCGGGCGCCGTGAATCGAACCCAGTTTAGTGGGGAAATTAAACACAAAACAAGCGCGTAGCGCGGACACGTGCCGCGGTTCGATCTGCAATCGCATGAAACCAGCAAGTCCCGAATCCCTCGTGTTGCTGCTTGAGCCGGGCGACGGGGAAGTACATTGACGTAGGGTGGAACAAGCGCCGCGGTTCCACCACATCCCCCGGATCCGTTGCGTTGCTGCATGATCCGGGCGACGCGGGATTCAGAATTACCGCGTCGGTGGTAATGTTTTAGTTTCCGGAATGATTGCGCGTGCTGTTGCGCAGCATGTCCCAGCGTTGCTGGCGGGCATTGGGCGTGCGGGGAATCAGGAAGTTTTTCAACAGTTTGTGGAGCTGTTTTTTCATTGCAGCGATCAGCCGAAGGCGGCAACCGGTTCCAGGGCTGCCCACTGGTCGGCCAGGGCGTCGTCCATCACCTGTTTGGCGCAATCCCGGCAGCGGCCGCAGCAGGTGGATACCCGGGTTTGCTGTTGCAGCTCCGTGAAGGAGTCGGCCCCGTTTTGCACGGCCTTGCGGATTGTCCGGTCGGTGACGGCATGGCAGACACACACGTACATGATGGATTCACCTCGTTTTCCGGTTGTCTGGAACGTAATGAGAATGATTGCTATTCTCTATCTTTTTTCGGCTTTTGTCTAGTTTCATTTTGCAAATAGAATCAATGACTTAGCTGGATTCTGCGCTGCCGATGAACTATAATCAGCAGCACTAACAAGCCAATCCCCTCCGGGACCAGCCAGTTACCGATACCCACTTGAGGCGGAGGAATTCCATGAAAGGTGATAACAAGACGTTGCAGCAGCTCAACGGCGTGCTGAAGGATCAGCTCACGGCCATCAACCAGTTCTTTTTGCATGCGCGTATGCTGAAAAACTGGGGCCTCGATGAGCTGAACGAACAGACATACAAACGCTCGATCAAGGCGATGAAGCTGGCCGACGAGATCATCGAGCGCATCCTGTTTCTGGAGGGGCTGCCGAACCTGCAGGACCTGGGCAAATTACTGATTGGCGAGGACGTACCGGAACTCCTGGCCAACGATCTCAAACTGCAGACGCAGATTGCCGGCCGGCTGCAGGCGGCCATCGCTCATTGCGAATCCCTGCAGGACTTTGTCAGCCGCGAGGAACTCGAAGAGCTGCTGGAAGAGACCGAGGAACATATCGACTGGCTGGAATCCCAGCAGTGGTTAATCGACAACGCCGGCCTGCAGAATTACCTGCAGTCGCAAATGTAAGCACCGTTTGGCAAGGAGATCACAATGAAAGGTAGCGACAAAGTCATCAAGCAACTGCAGAAACTGCTGCGCGGTGAACTGGCGGCCCGCGATCAGTATTTTACCCATTCGCGGATGTACGAGGACTGGGGGCTGAACAAACTCTACGAGCGCATCAACCATGAAACGGAAGAAGAAACGCAGCATGCCGATGCGCTGATCAAGCGTATTCTGTTCCTGGAAGGTACCCCGGATCTGTCCGAACAGGATGGCCTGCGTATCGGCAAGACCGTTCCCGAAATGCTGAAAAACGATCTCGATGTGGAGTACGAGGTCACGGCGGCTCTGAAGGAAGCCATAAACGTGTGCGAGCAGGAAAAGGATTACCAGAGCCGCGAGATTCTGGAAGTGCTGCTCAAGGATACCGAGGAAGACCACGCCTACTGGCTGGAGAAACAGCTTGGCCTGATCGACAAAATCGGCTTGCAGAATTATCTGCAATCGCAGATGGGCTCCGACCCGGCGGAATAGAGTTTTTCACTGCATGAATCAAAAGGGCGGCCGAAAGGCCGCCTTTTTTATGAAGCATGCCCCGGATACGTCGCGTTGCTCCTTGATCCGGGCTACGTGGGGGAAGTGCATTGAGGTAGGGTGGAACAAGCGCCGCGGTTCCACCACAAACCCCGGATCCGTCGCGTTGCTTCTTGATCCGGGCTACGGGGTTGTTACTGGATCGCGCGCAACATCCAGGCGGTCTTTTCGTGGATGCGCATGCGATCGGAGATCAGCGCGGCGCTGGATTCGTCGTCCGCATCCTGGGCCTTGGCCAGCGCGTCGCGGCAGGTCTTGACCACCTGTTCATGGCCGCGGGTGAGGATCTTGACCATCTCTTTGGCCTCGGGCACGCCGTCGACTTCTTTTATCGCACTCAGTTCGTCGAAGGCCTTGTAGGTGCCCGGCGCCGGCACATCCAGGGTGCGGATGCGTTCGGCGATTTCATCCACGGCGGTGGCCAGTTCGGTGTAATGCTCTTCGAACATCAGATGCAGTTCGCGAAACTGCGGGCCGGTGACGTTCCAGTGAAAGTTGTGGGTCTGTAAATACAACGTGTAGGAATCGGCGAGCAGGCGCTTGAGCCCCTGTGCGATGTTGTTGCGGTCCTTCTCGCTGATGCCGATATCGATTGCAGTAGCCATGATTGCTCCTTTTGTTCCATTAATTCAGTGTTAATAAAAGCGATGCCGGAAACCGGTGGTGTCCGACACCGTTGATTGCCAGATCAGGCCAAATCAATTCAGATCGAAGCGATCGGCGTCCATCACTTTGCTCCAGGCTTTGATGAAGTCGTTGACGAACTTCTCCCGGTTGTCGTCCTGGGCGTAGACTTCGGCGTACGAGCGCAGGATGGCATTGGAGCCGAAGACCAGATCCACCCGGCTCGCGGTCCACTTGACCTTGTCGGTTGCGCGGTCGCGGACTTCATACAGGCCCTTGCCGGCCGGCTTCCAGGTGTTGTTCATGTCGGTCAGGTTGACGAAAAAGTCATTGGTCAACTGGCCTTCGCGATCGGTGAACACCCCGTGTTGGTTGCCGCCGTGGTTGGTGCCCAGCACCCGCATGCCGCCGACCAGCACGGTCATCTCGGGGGCGGTGAGGCCCATCAGCTGGGTGCGATCCAGCATCAACTCTTCGGCGCTGACCACATAGTCCTTCATCAGCCAGTTGCGGTAGCCGTCATGCAGCGGTTCCAGATACTCGAAGGAATCGGCGTCGGTCATCTCGTCGCTGGCATCGCCGCGACCGGGCGAGAAGGGCACGCTCACCTCGACGCCGGCCGCCCTGGCGGCTTGCTCGACACCGACATTGCCGGCCAGCACGATCACATCCGCGACACTGGCGCCGGTTTCGCTGGCGATGGGTTCCAGCACATCCAGCACCTTGCGCAGACGTTTGGGTTCGTTACCTTCCCAGTCCTTCTGCGGGGCCAGGCGGAGGCGCGCGCCGTTGGCGCCACCGCGCTTGTCCGAGCCGCGGAAGGTGCGCGCGCTGTCCCAGGCGGTGGCGACCATCTCGCCGATAGCCAGACCGCTGTTGGCGATCTTCTCTTTCACGGCCTTGACATCATAGTCGCGCTTGCCGGCGGGGACCGGGTCCTGCCAGATCAGATCCTCGGCTGGCACGTCGGGGCCGATGTAACGGGCCTTCGGTCCCATGTCACGGTGGGTCAGCTTGAACCAGGCCCGCGCAAAGGCGTCCCTGAAGGCCTCGGGATCGGCGCGGAACTTGTCCATGATCTTGCGATACTCGGGATCCATCTTCATGGCCATGTCGGCGTCGGTCATGATCGGTTTGCGGCGGATGGAAGGATCTTCCACATCCACCGGCATGTCTTGTTCCTTGATGTCGATCGGTTCCCACTGCCAGGCGCCGGCGGGACTCTTCTTTGACGCCCACTCGTGATCGAGCAGCATGTCGAAGTAACCCATGTCGAACTTCGTCGGATCGGATGTCCAGGCGCCTTCGATACCACTGGTGACCGTGTCACGCCCGATGCCGCGTTGGGTGTGGTTGTTCCAGCCCAGTCCCTGTTCCTCGACATCGGCGGCTTCGGGTTCCGGGCCGAGCAGGGCGGCATCGCCGTTGCCGTGGCATTTGCCCACGGTGTGACCGCCGGCGGTCAGGGCGACGGTTTCCTCGTCGTTCATGGCCATGCGCTCGAAGGTGACGCGCACGTCATGGGCGGTCTTGAGCGGGTCCGGGTTGCCGTCCACGCCTTCGGGGTTGACGTAGATCAGGCCCATCATCACCGCGGCCAGCGGGTTTTCCAGATCGCGCTCACCGGAGTAGCGGCTGTTGGGGTTATCGGTGGGAGCCAGCCATTCCTTCTCCGAACCCCAGTAGGTGTCCTTCTCCGGATGCCAGATATCTTCGCGGCCGAAACCGAAACCGAAGGTTTTCAGGCCCATGGATTCATAGGCAATGGTGCCCGCATAGGTAATCAGGTCGGCCCAGCTGAGCCGGTTGCCGTATTTCTTTTTAATAGGCCAGAGCAGGCGACGGGCCTTGTCCAGGTTGGCGTTATCCGGCCAGGAGTTGATCGGCGCAAAGCGCTGGTTGCCGGTTCCGGCACCGCCGCGACCGTCGGCGACACGATAGGTGCCGGCCGCATGCCAGGACATGCGGATCATCAGGCCGCCGTAGTGGCCCCAGTCCGACGGCCACCAGGCCTGGTTCTCGGTCATCAGCGCATGCAGATCTTTTTTGAGCGCGTCGAAGTCGAGTTTTTGGACCTCGTCGCGATAGTTGAAGTCTTCGCCCAACGGGTCAGTCTTGGTGTCGTGCTGATGCAGAATGTCGAGATTCAGGGCTTTGGGCCACCATTCCATGTTCGACATGCCGGTCTCGGTGGCACCACCGTGCATCACCGGGCATTTGGTTATATCATCCATCGTTGTTTCTCCTTGTATTTACCGTGTTAATGAGTTTGCCGCGACAGGGTCAGGGCGTATCTCGACTCTAGGTGACGCGTCGGCTGAGTGGATAATCGTTTGTCTCGATTCCGCTGATAGTGGCTGACTATCGACTGCGCCATGATTCGCGGGTGATTCGATCGGATCGACGTGATTAATAAAAAACAACACTCATCGCGCCTGGCGGGTGAATCGGCCATTCCCCCGGAAGTTGTCACGGCTCCGGGGGGCAGCGATGCAAGCTTTCAAATACAGTGTAGTTTAGATTAAGTCTAAATCCATTGATCAAAATCAGTTAGCGATGAATGATCAGGAATCCGATATATACACAATCACACTGGGTATTTTCAGATCGGCAATATTCAGGTGTTAACCAGCGGGGCGTGTTAGCAGGGAGAAGGTTGCGCCGGGGGTTCAGCTATCGCGCGGCAGGATGAGAATCATGAGTGTGGCGAAGACGATCAGGCCGACAAAGGCATAGAGAAAACGCTTTTTGGCCCCGGCGGCCAGGCGCTCCTGCTCGGCCGGGGTCGGGGTGCGACAGTGGGGGCAACGGATTTGCGAGTCATCGAAGCGATGGCCGCAATGTCGGCATTGGATCTCGTTCATACCGGTAGCATAATCGAGCGGAGTCGGTTTGTCAGGCGAGCCGGTGTTATCCGGCAAACGATAATAAAAACTGGGAGAGGGGAATGGAACTACGCGGCATCAAGCTGAAGCTGGGCGAGTCGCTGGATCTGTTGCAGGCACTGGGCCTGGTACTGATCGCGGTGGCCACGGTGATCGCCTTCGGCATCGAGATCGGGGTGATGGTGGAAAACCGGGCGGTGACGCTGGCCGACCTGCTGCTGATGTTCATCTACCTGGAGGTGCTGGCGATGATCGGCATCTATCTCAAATCCGGCAAGCTGCCGATCCGTATTCCATTATATATTGCCATCATCGCCCTGGCCCGATATCTGGTTCTGGATATGAAGGCGATGGAAGACTGGCGCATGCTGGCCGTGGCCGGGTCGGCGTTGATTATCGCGGTGACGATCCTGGTGATCCGTTACGGCCATACCCGCTATCCTTATGATTCGGATACCGGCGGCTGATGATTATTATCTACACTGCCAACGACTATATCGAGGGCAACCTGGTCAAAGGATTGCTGGAGTCCCGGGGCATCGAGACCTATGTGAATGGCCGGTATCTGCAGGGCGGCATCGGCGAACTGATGCCGATGGGGCATATCAAGCTGAGCGTAAATGACGAGGATGAAGCGGCCGCCTTGCGGCTTATCGAACGTTACGAGAACGGCGAGTTTAAAATCGAAGATGATGAGGAGGTTTAGGTGTCTGTATCAAGCAAGCGAAAGTTAACACAGCACGGAATTGTCCTGTCGGTACTGGGCTTTGTGCTGCTCAGTTTCCAGGTATCCGCGGCGGGTTATAACATCCAGCCGGGGCTGTGGGAGATGACCTATAAAATGGAACTGAGCGGCGTGCCGAAGGAGATGGCGCAGATGATGAAACGTGAGCCCCAAACGAAGCGCCAGTGCGTGGAAGGGGATGAGATCGATTTCAAGCCGGAAGATATGGGCCAGGGGTGTCAATTCACCACCACGCACGAAAGTGCACACCGGGTGGCCTGGGATATTCAATGCCAGGGAGAACATGGCACTTCCAGCGGTGCGGGTGAAGTCAACTTCAACGGCACCACCACACAGGGCTGGTTCGAGATGGATATCCAGGCCGGGCCGATCGGCAACATGCAGATGCGCAACACTTTCAAAGGCAAGCGCGTCGGGTCCTGCTGAAAATCAAATGACTCACTCTTTTCCCAACCATCGTGTAGGCCCGATAAAGCGCTAGCGGTATCGGGCAATCCTCAAGGTGCCGGACACCGCTCGCGCTTTGTCCGGCCTACTCTTTTCCCCATCTTGCGGGCTCGATAAAGCTTCGGTGTGCGTCCTACGCACCAATATCACCGACCGTTCTGGAAAATGGTGCGTAGAACGCACCCTGCGTCTCTGCGTTGTAGTCCCCGGTAGCCCATCGACAGGTGATGGAAGATGTCGGCTACGATGCTGCAGTACCTGACCGCCGTTCTCTGTCTTTTTGATAGTTTACATTTTTGTGACGGGATCGCTGCCGTTGCCGCCTTACGGCGGCAGCGAGTTTTCGTATAATGCCGCCACGTGATCGGGTCGCCAGGCCCGTGATGTTCACAAATCATTCGAGGGTATTATGTCCGCAGGAAATTCCACGTCGTCCAACGGCGACAGTTACGACGATCTTCACCAGAGTTACGGCCGCTGTTTGCATAACGGGGGTTTCATTGAACGGTTTTACGCTATCTTTCTCGACAGCCACCCGGAAGTGAAAGTGGCTTTCGCCGGTACCGACTTCGATCGCCAGCGCCGCTTGTTGCGCCGTACCCTGTCCAACTCCATCATGTATGCCGCCGGTAGCGAGATCGTGAAACGGGAAGTGGACAAGATGGCCGAGATTCACAGCCGCCGCGGGCACGCACCGGTGCAGCCGCATCTCTATGATCACTGGCTCAACAGTCTGATCAAGGCTGTCGGCGAGTTTGATCCGCAGTTCGACGCGCAACTGGAGAATCGCTGGCGCGAGGCAATGGGTTGCATCATCGGGCACTTCTCCAGTCAATATTAAATAAAAGTTCTCAGTTCTCAGTTCTCAGTTCTCAGTTCTCAGTTCTCAGTACTCAGACACAGGCGTAGGTCAGGTTGCGCGTAGCGCTCACGTCTCGTCATTTTCCTGCGACCTGCAGGTAACGAGGCTTCTGCTACGGTTCAGGATGTCACGTAGGCTATCGCCAACGTGACCTACGAGACTTTGATTATTCATTCTTCGTGTCTTCGCGCCTTCGTGGTGAGACGTCCGTTCCTCGTCCCTCGTCCTCGTCCCTCGTCCCTGGGAACTGCTCAGATGCTATGCTGTGTCGATGAACCGTGCATGGGCATGTCGGCAGCGGAGACGGGCCTGGCTGTGGCCTATCGTGTCCAGCCTGTGGCTGGGCGCCTGTGCTTCGCCGCCTGCGGGATTATTTCCGCCGGCAGAGGACGAGCCGACGGTGGCGATCTGGCTGGTCAGCCATGGCTGGCATGCGGGCATCGTGCTCGAGCGCGCGGCCATCCCTCCCGGGCTGTTGCCCGAGCAGGCCGATTTTCCCGGGGTGCGTTATCTTGAGATCGGCTGGGGCGATCGGGCTTACTATATGCACCCGGATCCGCACTGGGGCATCCTGCTCAAGGCCGGATTATGGCCGACGGCCAGTGTGCTGCATGTGGTGGGCTTCAGCGAGCCGGTGAACAAAACGTTTCCACACAGCGAGGTGATTCGTATCGACCTCGGCGGTCAGGGGTTCGCGTCGTTGTGCCGGCATCTCGATAACCGCTTCGCCCGTGACAACGGATCGGCGGCCGCACTTCAACCGGGGCTGTACGGACAAAGCCGCTTTTATCTCTCGCGCGATAGCTATCATCTGTTCAACACCTGTAATGTCTGGACCGCGCGGGCCCTGCGCACCGCCGGCTGTCCCGTTATCCCGGCCTTCAATATCAGTGTCGAGAGTCTGCTCGATCATGTTGAATCGGCCTGTGGCACAAAAACCGGGACGAAGGAAGATAGTTAGCAGTTGGCAGTTAGCAGATTGGAGCGCGGAATCGCGCTCGTGGAGTGCTTCTACCGTTCTGCGAATTTTCAATGCTCGCCAGCGACAGCCAGCTATACTCTTTTGCACATACTCAGCAAAGACTTATACATGAGCGAGACACTAGCCAGGTCTGCAGCGCGCCGTTTCAGATCGCCGTTATGGGCCATGGCCGCGAGTATCCTGTTCGTCGGCGCCATCGTCGGGGCGCTGGTCTATTTTAATGTGCACGAGCAACTGCTGGTCCTGCTGCGCTGGGTGGAGGCGCAGGGCATGTGGGCGGCGATCCTGTTCATCCTGATCATGGCTGCCGTGGTGGTTCTGCTGCTGCCCGGCATCCTGTTCACGATCGGCGCCGGCTTTGTCTTCGGTGTGGTCGAGGGCTCGATCTATGTGGTCGTCGGAACGACCCTGGGGGCGGCGATCGCTTTTCTCGCCGCCCGTTATCTGTTTGGCCGGCGTGCCCGTCGCTTTGTCGTGGAACACAGTCGCCTGCGGGCGGTCAATCAGGAAATGGCCCGTCATGACTGGAAGGTCGTGCTGCTCACTCGCCTGATCCCGTTTTTCCCGAGCAAGATCTCCAACTATTTTTTCGGCCTGACCAGTTTTTCGTTTCGCGGCTATGTGGCGGGTTCACTGATCGGCTTCATCCCCTTCTCCGTGCATAACGTTTATCTGGGTTCCATCGCCGCCGATCTCGCCACCCTGACCGAACGGGAGATAGGCCGTACCCCACTGGAATGGACCTTCTACGCTCTGGGCTTTGTCGCCACCGTGGTGGCCGTGGTGTATTTCAATCGTCTCGCCCGCCGCGCACTCAATCGTTATTCACAGGAAACCGGAGAGGAACTGACGTGAGTTGGACCAAATGGTTGCCCCTGCGCTACATCATTCGCCGCGCCGCGCGCAGTCAGGGATTTCTTGATCCCATCGAACTGATGGCGCGGCTGCGCAGCTTCGCCCAGCCCTCCGAGGTGGGGGAACCGGTGGAACTGCTGCGCGCCGGCGTGGTCTTCCACGCCCGCGGTCTGATCAACAGCAAGGTCATCCAGCACAACCTGGACTGGGTGTGGCCCTACTGGATCGAGCGTCAATTCGATCCGCATGACGAGTCATTTATTCCGCGTGCCTTCTCGGTCTCGCACATCAACCTCACCCATCGCAACTGGACCGCGCTCGGCTATCCCGACTGCGAGGAGCTGGCCCTGGTGGATCCGCGCGGCCTGCTCACCCCCTTCTTCGACGGCTGGTCGCTGGATGCCTGGATCCTGACGGAGGACGGTCGCCGGTTGCTGCCCTCGCGTGCCAGGGAATGCGAACAGCGTCAGGACATGGCTGAGAACCTGTCCATCACCACCCGGACCCGGGCCGGGGGACTGACGCTCACCAGCAAGGCCGGCGTCGAAGCGGACGCCGGCAAATCCCTCTGCACAGTGCACCTGAACGCGCAGGCGGATGGCCCGGGCTGGCTGGTACTGGCACTGCGGCCCTACAACCCGGAGGGCATCAGCTTCATTCACAAGGTGACACTGTCCGCCGACCGTCAACGCTGGAGCCTCGACGACGGTCGCCACATCGATTTCAGCCAGGCCGCCGGGCGGCATCACACCTCGGACTATCGCGCCGGGGATGTCTTCCTCCATCTCGGGGAGCAGGCGGAACAGAACGAGGGCGTGTGCGATCTCGGACTGGTGACCGCCGCCGCGCTGTTTCCCCTTGATCGCGATGGCCGGGCCGAGCTCGATGTCCGCATCCCGCTCGAAGAGAGTGGGCCGGATCTTGAAGCGCCGTCCTGGTCCGGCGTCCGCGAGCAGGCCTGCCGCCTCGAATGCCCCGAGCCGCGCTACCAGTTTCTGTACGATGCGGCCGTGACCTCGCTCATCCTGCACTCGCCGCACGATGTGTATCCCGGCCCCTATACCTACAAACGTTTCTGGTTCCGCGACGCCGCCTTCATTATCCATGCGCTGCTGTGCCTGGGCCTCGACGACCGGGCCGAGCGGGCTTTATCCCGCTTTCCCGGGCGCCAGACGAGGCGGGGTTATTTCCGTTCGCAGGAAGGCGAATGGGACGCCAACGGGGAAGTGTTATGGATACTGTCGCGTTTCGAGCAGCTGACCGGCCGTAAACTCTCCTCCGACTGGCACACGCCCATACGGCGCGGTGCCCGCTGGATCATCCGTAAACGGCTGGACGACGATATCGAGGCGCCCCACGCCGGGCTGCTGCCGGCCGGTTTCAGTGCCGAGCATCTGGGGCCGAACGATTATTATTACTGGGATGACTTCTGGTGTATTGCCGGCCTGCGTGCCGCGCACGAACTCCTCGAGGATTCGGATGCCGCCAGCGGCGCCACGTTCGCCGAGGAGGCGCAACGCTTCGCCGCCGCCGTCGATCGCAGTCTGGCCCGCTGTGCCGAGCGTCTCGGCCGACCGGGCATGCCCGCGTCGCCTTACCGTCGTCTGGATGCGGGCGCCATCGGATCGCTCGCGGTCGGCTATCCCCTGCAGGATTGCGCGCCCGACGATCCCCGCCTGCTCGATAGCGTCGAGTTTTTGCTGGCCCACTGTTTTGTGGATGGCGCCTTCTTCCAGGACATGATCCACTCCGGCCTCAATGCCTATCTCACCCTGCACGTCGCCCAGATCCTGTTGCGCGCGGACGATCCGCGCTACCTCGAATTGATGGACACGGTCGCCGGGCTGGCGACATCCACCGGCCAGTGGCCCGAAGCCATCCATCCGCGCACCAAAGGCGGCTGCATGGGCGACGGCCATCATGTCTGGGCCTCTGCCGAATGGGTGATGATGATCCGCAACTGTTTCGTGCGCGAGGAAGGAACCCGTCTGATTCTGTGCGGCGGTGTGCCCGGGCGCTGGCTGGCACAGCCGCAACCCGTCCGTTTTGGTCCGGCACCGACCGCCTTCGGCACGCTCTCCGTCAGCCTGACCTCGTTGTCCCCGCAGGAGGTCCAGGTCGACTGGCAGGCCGACTGGCATGACAGCGCTCCGGGGATTGAAATCCGGCTGCCCGGGTTTGAACCGGTCAGCGCGCAACCCGGCACCAACACACTCCGGGTACGCAAGCAGGGTAACGCAACATGAATATCGTCATCTTCACCAACACCTTCACGCCCCATGTGGGCGGCGTGGCCCGCTCGGTGGAGGCCTTTACCGAGGAGTACCGCAAGCGCGGTCATCGGGTGCTGGTTATCGCGCCCGAGTTCGCCAATACGCCGGAGAACGAAACGGATGTGATCCGCGTGCCGGCGCTGCAGAATTTCAATGCCAGTGATTTCTCCGTGGCCCTGCCCATTCCCGCCGGGCTGAGCGACGCACTGGCGGCGTTTCAGCCGGACATCATTCACGCCCAGCATCCGTTTTTGCTGGGCATGACAGCGGTACGCCTGGCGCGCTACTTTCAGGTGCCGCTGGTGTTCACCCACCACACCCTGTATGAGCAGTACACCCATTATGTCCCCGGGGACTCGCCCCTGCTGAAACGGTTCGTGATTGAACTGGCCACTGATTACGCCAATCTGTCGGACCAGGTCTTCGCCCCCAGCGAAAGCATTCGCGATCTGCTGCTCGAGCGCGGTGTGACCCGCCCGGTCCGGGTGGTACCGACCGGCGTCTATGTGGAACGTTTCGCGCACGGCGACGGCGCGGCCTTTCGCAACGAGCAGCAGATTCCGCCCGGGGCGTTTGTGGTGGGTCACCTGGGACGCCTGGCGCCGGAGAAGAACCTGGCATTTCTGGCCGAGGCGGTGGCCGAATTCGTCAAACACCAGCGCAGTGCCTATTTTCTGGTCGTCGGCACCGGGCCTTCGGAACAGGCGATACGCGAGATCTTTTCCCGCGCCGGCATCGACGACCGGCTGCGGGTCTGCGGCACCCTGACGCATGAGCGACTCGCCAGCGCGCTGAACGCCATGAACCTGTTCGCCTTCGCCTCGAAAAGCGAGACCCAGGGCATGGTACTGACCGAGGCGATGGCGGCCGGCCTGCCGGTGGTGGCGCTGGATGCCACGGGCGCACGTGAAGTCGTACAGGATCGGGTAAACGGTCGGCTGCTGCACGAAGAATCCATCGCGGCCTTTGAGGGCGCACTGGAAGAGCTATCCCGTCTGTCGTCGCAGCAGATGCAGGAGCGGATCAGGGCGGCCCGGGAGACAGCGGCGGCTTTTTCCATGGAACGTTCAGCCGAAAATGCCCTGGAATGTTACCAGGCGCTGTGCGGGGAAACCCCGAAGCATAGCCCCGAAGAAGAGCGCGCCTGGGAACAGGTCATGGCGCGCATCAAGGCGGAGTGGGAGATCGTCTCGAGCTTCACCCGTGCCGGGGACAAGGCCCTCAGCGACCGCCACTCTACGGACGATAACCGGTGAACGGGTTGTCGCGAAAGAGACCGGCAGCCATATCAGTCAATGCTGGTTCGGATTGAAACCCGCCTGCGCCGGATCCGGCGTTACCTCAGCCGCAGCCACTGGCTGACCCGGCTGCTGGGCCTGCCGGTCTCGAAGGGACCGCCCACCCGGCCGGGGCTGGTCATGATCCAGATCGACGGACTTTCGCAGACCCGGCTGCGCCGCGCACTGGACAAGGGGGAACTGCCGTTTCTCAAACGCCTGATCGAGCAAGAACACTACCGGCTGCACACCCAGTACGCCGGGCTGCCTGCCACCACGCCGGCGGCGCAGGCGGAACTTTTCTATGGAGTGAGAACGGCGGTGCCGGCGTTCTCGTTCCGGGATCACGAGACCGGGCAGATCGTCCGTATGTATGAGCCCGAGGCCGCGACCCGGGTCGAGGCACGCCTGCGTCGCGAGGGGCAGACGCCCCTGCTGAAGGACGGCAGCGTCTATGCCGATAACTTTACCGGCGGCGCGCAAGAGGCGCACTTCTGTCCCGCGGCCCTGGGCTGGGGACCGGCACTGCGTTCGGCCAGGCCGCTTGCCCGGCTGTTTTTTCTGCTCAGCAATCTCTACAGCTTTCTGCGTATCGGCGTATTGCTGGGGCTGGAACTGGTGCTGGCCAGCGTCGACTTCGTCCGGGGCCTGTCACGCGGACGGGACTTCATCAAGGAACTCAAGTTCATCCCCACCCGGGTGGCCATCTCGATCCTGATGCGCGAGCTGTGCGTGATCGGCGGCAAGATCGACCTCCATCGCGGTCTGCCCATCATCCATATCAACTTTCTCGGCTACGACGAGCAGGCCCACCGACGCGGCCCCGACTCGCTGTTCGCGCACTGGACGCTCAAGGGCATCGACGACGCCATCGCCCGCCTGTGGCGCGCGGCCCACCGTGCGCCGTGGCGCCACTATGAGCTCTGGGTGTATTCCGATCACGGTCAGCATGGTGCACTGCCCTACGCGAAACTGCAGGGCGACAGCATAGAGTCGGCCGTCGACAAGGCGTTTGCGGCATTGACGATCACGGCCGTGCCGCGTGCGCCGGGTCAGCCGGACAGTATCCAGTACCAACGGGTGCGCCTGCTGGGAGGCAAACGCTTTCAGCGCCTGTTCCACGTTCCCGCGAGCGACAGCGACAGCCGGGCCGGCGGCGAACCGCAGGTGGCCGCGCTCGGGCCCGTCGGGTTCGTCTATCCGCCCCGCGAACTCGGCCCCGACGAGCGTGAACGGCTGGCCCGTGAACTGGTCCATCGCCATAGTGTGCCGGTGGCCCTGACCCTGGCGGCGCCGGGCCGGGTGCTGGCCTGGACCCGTGACGGGCAATACCGGCTGCCGGAGCAGACCGCCGGGTTGTTTGGCGACGATCACCCTTTCCTGGACGAGCTGGGCACCGATCTGATCAATCTCTGCGCCCACCGGGACGCCGGCGAGGTGATTCTGCTCGGCTGGCATGCCGGCGCCCGCCCGGTCACCTTCGCCATGGAAAACGGCTCCCACGCCGGCCCCACGCCCGAGGAGACAGAAGCCTTCTGTCTGTTGCCGCAGGATGCTCCCCTGCCTTCGTCCGGGAAACCCTATCTGCGCCACAGCGATCTTCGCCAGGCGGTATTTGACCTGCTTGGCGGGCGGCGCTCTGGGCCGGCGCCATCGTCCCGTCGGGATCCGGATCAGGCGGGACGGCGGCTGCGCATCATGACCTATAATGTTCACAGTTGTGTCGGCACGGACGGCAAGCTCGATCCCGGGCGCATCGCGCGGGTCATCGCGCTGCACGCGCCGGACGTGGTGGCGCTGCAGGAACTCGATGTGGGACGTCCCCGCACCGGCGGCGAGGACCAGGCAGAGCGCATCGCCCACCACCTGGAGATGGAATTTCATTTCCATCCGGCCATGCACCTGGAAGAAGAGCGTTATGGCGACGCCATCCTCACGCCGCATCCGATGCGGCTGGTCAAGGCGGCGGCCCTGCCCGGTCCCGGCCCCCGTTCAAGGGGCGAACCGCGCGGCGCCCTGTGGGTCTCGGTTCAGATCGAGGGCCTCTGGATCAATGTCATCAACACCCATCTGGGACTGCGGGCGGGGGAGCGGCTGATTCAGGCCGACGCCTTGCTGAGCGAGGAGTGGCTCGGCCACCCCGCGTGCCAGGGACCGACCATTCTGTGCGGGGATTTCAATGCCATGCCCGCCTCAAAGGTCTGCCGAAGGCTGCGCGAACGGCTCGAGGATGCCCAGCGTCAGCTGGCCGGCCATATCCCGCGCTCGACCTTTCCCAGCCGCTTTCCGCTGGCGCGCATCGATCACCTCCTGGTGGACACGTCGATCCGCGTCACCGATATCCGGATACCGTGCTCAAAACTGACCCGCGTGGCCTCGGACCATCTGCCGCTGATCGTCGATATCGAGATTGGCCCGCCGGCCGATGCGGCCGGTCAAAACGAGGTCTGATGGCAAATCACGGCAAGTGTGACGGAGGAGGTAGGAACAAAATCAACGACTCCCCGCAAAAGCGGGTAGTCTGATGTAAGACGATTGCCGGACACCGCGTTGCTATGTCCGGCCTACTCCTGATTACTAAGTACTAAGTACTAAGTACTAAGTACTAAGTACTAAGTACTAAGTACTAAGAACTCAGAACTCACTCTGCGGTTTGCCCCGCCGTTCGCATCGGGTAAGATTCTGTGAGGTCCACCAGCCGGAATAACAATAATGCAAACCAAAATCCTGCTCGACGAATCCGAAATCCCCACCGAGTGGTACAACGTGGTGGCCGATATGCCCAATGCGCCCTTGCCGCCGCTGGGGCCCGATGGGCAGCCGATCGGCCCCGAGGCGCTGAGCGCGATTTTCCCCATGTCGCTGATCGAACAGGAGGTGAGCGACCAGCGCTGGATCCCGATCCCCGAGCCGGTGCGCGAGGTGTACCAGCTGTGGCGGCCGTCACCACTGTACCGCGCCCATCAGCTGGAAGCGGCGCTGGGGACGCCGGCCAAGATTTACTACAAGTACGAGGGCGTCAGCCCGGCCGGCTCGCACAAGCCCAACACCGCCGTGGCCCAGGCCTATTACAACCGCGAGGCGGGCATCCGCCGCCTGGCCACCGAGACCGGCGCCGGGCAGTGGGGCTCGTCGCTGGCGATGGTGGGGCAGAAGTTTGGCATCGAGGTGCGGGTGTATATGGTGAAGGTGAGCTACGAGCAGAAGCCGTTTCGCCGCTCGATGATGCAGACCTGGGGCGCCGAGGTGCTGCCCAGCCCGACCGATCAGACCGCGGCGGGGCGCCAGATTCTGGCGAAGGATCCGAACTCGCCCGGCTCGCTGGGCATCGCCATCTCCGAGGCGGTGGAAGAGGCCGCCTCGCGCGAGGACACCAACTACGCGCTGGGCTCGGTTTTGAATCACGTGTTGTTGCACCAGACCGTGATTGGCCTGGAGGCCAAAAAGCAGTTCGAGAAAGTCGGCGATTACCCGGACATGGTCTTCGCCCCCTGCGGCGGCGGCTCCAACTTCGGCGGCGCGGCCTTCCCGTTTTTCGCCGACAAGGCGGCCGGCAAGCCGGTGCGGCTGGTGGCGGTGGAACCGGCCTCCTGCCCGACCCTGACCCGCGGCCATTACGCGTATGATTTCGGCGACTCGGTCGGCCTGACCCCGCTGATGAAGATGTACACTCTGGGCCACGATTTCGTGCCGCCGGGCATTCACGCCGGCGGTCTGCGCTATCACGGTGACTCGGCGCTGGTCTCGCAGCTTTATAATGAAGGGCTGATCGAGGCGGTGGCGGTACCGCAGCTGGCCACCTTCGAGGCCGGGGTGCAGTTTGCCCGTAGCGAGGGCATCATTCCCGCGCCCGAGTCCAACCACGCCATCCGCGCGGTGATCGACGAGGCCAACCGCTGCAAGGAAAGCGGCGAGGCGAAGACCCTGTTCTTCAACCTCTCCGGCCACGGCCACTTCGACATGGGCTCCTACGACAAGTATTTCAGCGGCGAGCTGGAAGACTTCGAATACCCGGCCAACGCCATCGATCAGGCGCTGCACCACCTGCCGAAGGTCGGCTGATCGGCCGCGCCATGCTCGGGCGGCCTGTCCTGCTTGTGCTGCTGAGTAGTATCGGCGGCGGAGCCGCTGCCGCCGATCAGCTGGCACTGGCGGTGGGCAAGGGCAGCGAAAACAGCGACGTGTGGCGTCTGGCCTGGCAGCGCCCCTGGCACTGGCAAACGTCTTTCGCCGGGAACGGCTTCCTGTCCGGGTTTCACGCCCTGTCGTTTAATCGCTGGCGCAAAGACAATGAGTCGATCACGGCACTGGGTTATTCGCCGGTATTCACCTGGCGTCGCGGGTCCTCGCCCTGGTATCTGCAGGGCGGCATTGGCGTGGCGTATCTGGATCGGACCCGGATCGCCGGGCGGATTCTGAGCAGTCACTGGCAGTTCGAGGATCAGCTGGGCATCGGCTGGCAACGGGGCCGTTACGATCTGGGCCTGGTCTATCGACATTATTCCAACGCCGGTTTCAGCAAACCCAATCACGGTATCGATCTGGTATTGTTTTCCTGTGCCCTGCAACTGGATTGAACCTGTTATGAGTGAGCGATGACCGAACTGCCAAGACGATTTGTCAAAACCGCGTTTGTGTTTTTAATCCTCGGCCTGTTGCTCGGTGGCTGGATGTTGCTGCGCCGCGAGCTGTACGGCGAGTGGCCGCATCCCTATCTGATCTCGGCCCATACGCACATCATGTTCGTCGGTTTTGTGATGTTCATGATTCTCGGCGTGGCGTTGTGGCTGTTTCCCAAACCCTCCCGCGACGATCCCCGTTACCGGGAGAACGTGATTCGGTGGGTTTACTGGCTGTTGCTGGGCGGGACGTTGTTGCGCTTCGGCGGCGAGCTCTGGCGCGGTATGGATGATGTTTCATTGCTGGCCTGGGCGGTGATCGCCGGCGGATTTTTACAGATAGGCGCTATCGTGCTGTATATCTGGACCATGTGGAAACGCATTCGCACGACCACCGGCTACAAGCGACAGCGGGTATCGCGCGAGGCATTGCACGACGATCAGTGAACGCTGGCGTGGCTGATGCGGTTTTTGCCGGCCCGCTTGGCACTGTAGCAGGCGTGGTCGGCGCGCCTGAGCAGCTGGTCGAAATCCCTGATTTGCCCGTCGAATGCGGCGATGCCGATGCTGCAGCCTTCGTTGCGAATCGTCTGGCCGTTATAGACGATAGTGCAGTTGTTGATGCTGGTGCGGATGCACTCGGCGATGGCGCCGGCTTTCTCCAGGGTGCAGTTTTCCAGTAGTACAGCGAACTCGTCACCGCCGATGCGTGCCAGGGTGTCGTTTTTGCGGATGCAGGCGTCGGCGCACCGGGCAATGGCCCGCAAAAATTCATCACCGAGAAAGTGACCGTAGGTATCGTTGATTGGCTTGAAGTTATCCAGATCGATATAGATCAGTGCGTGTTTGGGTTCGGAAAGTTGGTTGTCTCCGAACAGCTGGTTAACACGATGTTCCAGAAAACGCCGATTCCAGATATTGGTCAGCGAATCATGGGTGGCCTCCCAGCTGAGCAGATCGGCGCGATCGATCAGGCGTGATTCGATATGGCCAAGCCGGCGCAGGGAATAGATCATCAACAGGGTGATGAGTAACGCCAGCCCCGCACCGACAGCGATGATGATGCGCAGGGAGTTCTCAAACCCGTCATTGGCGGCCTTGCGTGCTCGCTCGGCATTGGCACGAATCAGGCGGTTGAGTTCGTCAAACCCTTGCCAGAGCCGGGTTTCCATCGGCATATCTTCGTACATGATGTCATGCAGAACCCGATCGTCGCCGCCGTTATAGATACGCTGTACAATTGATTCCTGCAGGGGCTGGGTTTTGTTAATCAGGGCCAGGCACCGATCCAGCTCGGCCTGTTCGTCCGGTGACAGCGGCAGTTCTTTGAGACGATCGCGCAGCTGGATAAACCGGGGTGCCATGGCGTGAAAGTGCATGTACTGTTCATCGATATGCCAGACATCCTCGGACAGATGCATTTTTAACATTATCAGGGAACGATCGCGGACGATCTGCGACATCTGGGTGATGATATCGAGCTTGCGGTTATGAACATCATTGATCGTTGAGAGGGTGTTGTTCAGCCGGTTGAAATAGAACAGGTTGACGAAAACCAGTACCATGACAAACAGCAGAACCACCGCGGCGTTAACGACCAGGATCTGCCTGGACTCGAGCTTTTTGCGCATGCGGAATAGTTGATTAAATTGTTTGGTTTAGTGATGGCGGAATTTTTTTGTGAAAAACCGTTTATCGGCACATGACCGGCGGAATCGTCTATTTATTATACAATGCTTATGCCAGGACTCACCAGCGGACAGAGCACAACCAATGATCGGTATACGCTGGTTTACGCAATTAAGTGACAGAAAAAGTGCTACTTTGCGGTGCTCCTTTCGATCGAACACCCAGTACGGGTAAAGGGGCACGAGAGCCTGGTTAAAAGTTCAGCAGCGGCATTGCTGCCGGGGCGGACCCGGCGTAGCCGGATTCAGCATTAAGATTTATCAATGCACAGGATTCCGCGGGCGTTAGGATTTAGCACCAGATAGAATTTGAACTAGACTTGAATCAGGGGCTGCCAATGTGTGCCCGGCGGATGATTCAGACAAGCTTCCCTGAAGATGATGTACACGCAAGGAGATAAGTTGATGAACGATATGACCAATAAAGAAAAACGGGAAAACGTACTTGGCATTCATGATGATGAGGCAGTTGAGAAGTTTCGGGACTGGGACGAGAGCAAGGCCGAAGAGGCTGCCAAAGAACTCGGTATCAGCCTGACGGATGATCACTGGAAGGTGATCAAATTCATGCGTGTGCACTATGAAAACAACGGTCAGTTGCAGCATGCCCGGGAGCTGACCGAGGCGCTTAACGAACGCTTCGAGGACGAGGGCGGTTCGCGCTGGCTGTATCGACTGTTTCCCAACGGTCCCGTCAATCAGGGAACCCGCATCGCCGGGGTTCCGGCGCCGGCCGACGTGACCGATCCCCACTTTGGTTCGGTGCAGTAAGTTCCGCCCGGTTAACGGACCCGCGACCCCGCCACCTGCCGTGTGCAGCCGGCGGGGTTTTTGTTGGTCCGGGTGGGACAAACGGCACCTTGAACATAGCGTTATTTGGAATAAGCTTATGAGGATAGTGGCAATACGGGATCCGGCTCCGCCGCCGACGTTGCGGTCGCGTCTGGCCCTTGACATGTTTGCACTGTAATCCCGTTGAAGTGCCGGTGGGCCTGGCGATAAACCCAGGGACGATCATGAACTCACACTCACAATCAACATCTGAATCGAACCCAACGCCACCGGACGAACTGCCGTTTGTCGCGCCGTGCCGCCAGCTGGATGCGCTGGCGCCGTTACGCTGGTTGGAACTGGGCTGGCGGGATCTGCGCCGGGCACCGGGGCCGAGTCTCAGTTACGGCGTGGCGGTGCTGGCGATCAGTTACGGGATCAGCGCGATTGCCTGGCATTACGGCAGTGTTTATCTGCTGCTAGCGATGCTGTCGGGGTTTATTTTCATCGGCCCGGTGATGGCGGTAGGGCTCTATTCCATCAGTCGTCAGTTGCAGGCCGGACGCCAGCCGGTGCTGGGTTATTGTTTGCGTGAGGGACGCCGGCATCTGGGTAATCTGCTCGTGTTTGCGGTGATCCTGCTGGTGGTGTTTCTGGTCTGGGCGCGGGCCGCATCTATGGTGCATGTCTTTTTCCCGATGGATGCCGATCCGGAGCTGACCGACTTTGCCCTGTTTCTGGGGGTGGGGACGGCGGTGGGGACCCTCTTCGCCGCAGTGATCTTTTGTGCCAGCGCCTTTTCCCTGCCGATGTTGCTGGATCGCCGCGCGGATACGGTGACGGCGGTGCTGACCAGTATCAATGCGGTCTTGCGCAACAAGCCGGCCATGTTGTTCTGGGCGGCGCTGATTGTAGCAATCGTCCTGGCCGGGTTTGCCACGGGCTTGCTGGGGCTGGCGCTGGGCATGCCGGTGGTCGGTCACGCAACCTGGCACGCCTATCAGGAAACGATCGATGCTTCGGCCTGGCCGCGCAATGACGCTGCAATTCAAGAGAATACTTAACTAGCCGATACAGGGAAAGTGCCTCCTATGGCACGAGAATTCTGTGATTGGCATGGCAAAATTTCCGACACCCCTGAGACTGTTGCACTGGTGGGCAAGCCACGGTGTCAGCGAAGACGACAGCGATGATCTGCGCCTGAAAAAAGAGGTGATGACCATCGTCTCCTCGGCAATCGCCTTGCTGGCGATCGGCTGGGGAGCGTTGTACGCCGTCACCGGCTATCCCTGGTCGGGCGCGATTCCCTGGAGTTACAGCGTGATCGTGCTGATCAGCACGTTGCATTTTTTTTACAGCAAGCAGTTTGACTTTTTTCTCATCAGCCAGCAGTGGTTGATTCTGTTGTTGCCCTTTTTTCTGATGTGGAGCCTGGGCGGCTTTGCCAACGGCAGCGCCGTGATGATCTGGGCCTTTTTCGCGCCGTTGGCCGCCCTGTTCTTTATCGATCTGCGTGAGGCCGGCCGCTGGATGCTGGTCTTTTTGATGCTGCTGGTTCTGTCGGCGTTGCTGGATCCGTGGCTGGCCGAACGGGTCCGGCCCATGCCGCAGTGGCTGAATACCCTCTATTTTCTGATGAATCTGGGGCTCGGGTTTTCGCTGATCGCGCTGATGCTCTATTACTTTGTCAAGGATCGTGAACGGGCCTATCAGCAACTGCAACAAAGCCAGGTGCACATCGAGCAGCTGTTACTCACCGATGATTTGACCCGGGTGGACAATCGTCGCAGCCTCAACGAGCGACTGCAGGAGGAGCTGGCGCGGGCGGTGCGTTACGGCTCGCCGCTGTCGATCATCATGATCGACGCCGATCACTTCAAGGCCATCAACGATCAGCACGGCCATGCCGTGGGTGATGAGGTCCTGGTAGCCCTGGCCCGGACCCTGCAGGAATGTGTTCGTGGCAGTGATTTTCTGGCCCGTTACGGCGGTGAAGAGTTCATGATCCTGCTGCCCGAAACCGGGCGCGACGGGGCGGCGTCCATGGCCGAACGCATGCGCGAGGCACTTTGGGCGCTGCGGGTGGAGCCGCTGGAATCGGGGCTGACTGCCAGCTTCGGTGTGACCGAAATGCATGAGTCGGATGATGCCGATCGCCTGATCCAGCGGGTGGACGCGGCGATGTACAAGGCCAAGGACAGCGGACGCGATCGGGTCTGTATTTTATAAGCATCCTGGCGCATGATGTGACTGTGTTACCCGGCGCGGCGGTCTTCGGCTGTCTGACCGCGGCGAAAGTCACAGTTTGAACATGGACAGGTGAAAACATGAGTCACAGCGAGCGGGAGCTTTCCCTGGTACTGGGCAGCGGCGGCGCGCGCGGACTGGCGCAGATTGGCGTGATTCGCTGGCTGGAGAAAAACAGCGATTTTCATATCCGTTCCATCGCCGGTTCCTCCATGGGCGGGCTGATTGGCGGGATTTACGCTGCCGGCAAACTGGACCTGTATGAGGAGTGGGTTACCCAGCTGAGTAAATACGATGTGCTGCGTCTGCTCGATTTTGCCTTCAGCCGCAGCGGTCTGTTCAGTGGCGAGCGCATCATGGGCAAGCTCGAGGAGATGCTGGGCGATGTGAATATCGAGGACCTGCCCATTACCTTCACCGCCGTGGCCACCGACATCGAGTCCGGCCGCGAGGTATGGTTGACCAGCGGTTCCCTGTTCGAGGCCATTCGCGCTTCGATTGCCATTCCAACGGTCTTTACCCCGGTCAAACGCGATGGGCGCCTGCTGGTCGACGGCGGACTGCTCAATCCGGTACCGGTGGCACCGACCTTGCGTGACAGTACCAGTATGACGGTCGCGGTCAGTCTCAGCGGGCGCAGCGAGGAGGCGCTCGAACAGACAGAGTCCGAGCCTGAATCGCAAACCAGCGATCAAAACCGTTATCGCCGCGCTATCGGTCAGTTTATCGAGGGATTGCAGGAAAAACTGGGTCTGAGCGATAACCTGGAATCGGCGATCGATGTATTCGACATCATCTCCCGCTCCATCGAGTCAATGCAAAACAGTATCGCCCGTTTTCGCATAGCCGGTTATAACCCGGACCATCTGATCGATATCCCGGTGAATGCCTGTGGTATTTTCGAGTTTCATCGGGCTCAGGAAATGATTGACCTGGGTTACGAGCGGGCCGAACGGGAGCTGGGTGACATTCGCCGACGCTGAAATTTTTACTATGAATGATTTCGTTTCGAGCCGGTGGTTGTTCACTGGTCTGCTGTTGTTCGGGAGTCTGCTGCCTGCCGCGGTGATGGCGCAGGAACAGGCGGCGGATAAGCCGGCTTCGCCACTGGATAAACGGATGCGCATCGAACGTGAAACCCGATATCAGCCGTTTGTCCTGACCCCGCATAAACCCAATTACCTGTTGCCGCTGACCTATAACAGCAATCCCAATCAGGCACCCTTCGATCCGCAGCAGGACGGGACGATCGAAGAGCCCGAGGTCAAATTTCAGATCAGCATCAAGATGCCGGTGACGGATGAGATTTTTGGCGATCGTGTCACGCTATATGCTGCCTACACCAACCAGTCCTACTGGCAGGCCTATAACGATGACAACTCGCATCCGTTTCGCGAAACCAATCATGAGCCGGAGCTGTTCCTGGCCATACAGAACGATTGGCAGTGGGCCGGGTTTACCAACCGGTTGATCTTTTTGGGGATCAGTCATCAGTCCAACGGCCAAAATGGTGACAAGTCACGCAGCTGGAATCGCCTGTACGCCGATTTTATGTTTGAGCGGGGCGATTTTTATCTCAGCTTCAAGCCGTGGTTGCGCCTTGAAGTGCCGGATGCCGAGGATGACAACCCGGACATCGAAGATTATATGGGTCACGGCGAGTTGCGGCTGGTCTATGCTTCGGGCGATCACACTGTTGGACTGCGGCTGCGTAACAATCTGCAATCTGATAACCGCGGTGCCGTGGAGCTGAACTGGAGCTTTCCCATGAGCCGACGGGCCAAGTGGTTTATCCAGTACTTCGACGGTTACGGCGAAAGTTTGATCGATTACAACGCCCGGGTTAAGCGCCTGGGCATCGGTATCGCGCTGACGGACTGGCTGTAAAAAACAGTGCCGAGGAAAACATCCTGGGAATATTGCAGGAGCACCTCCAGCGCGACAGGTCGTGCAGTCCGATAGACTGTCGCGGCTGAAAGCCCCTCCCACAATCACAAAATAAACCTTTACTTGTGGGAGCGGGCTTCGACCGCGACGGTGCCAATTACGACAATATCGGCTTCGACAATCGCGCCCGTGGGGCGCTCCTACAAGTGGTGTAGGTCACGCTGGCGATAGTAGTAGTTGGGCCGCTGGGAAATAACGCAGAGGACGCAGAGTCGCGGAGGCGCAGAGTACATTTATTGTGGCACCTTCGCTGACCTGAAAGTGGTTCTCCGCGTCTCTGCGACTCCGCGAGCTCCGCGTTTAACACCGGTGCCTGATATGAGTCGCACAGGTCACGCTGGCGATGGCTTGCGAGACTAAGTACTAAGCCGGGCCGCTGGGAAATAACGCAGAGGACGCAGAGTCGCGGAGGCGCAGAGTCTATATGTTTTGTGCTTTCGCCGATCTGAAAGTGGTTCTCCGCGTCTCTGCGACTCCGCGAGCTCCGCGTTTAACACCGGTGCCTGATATGAGTCGCACAGGTCACGCTGGCGATGGCCTGCGAGACTAAGTACTAAGCCGGGCCGCTGGGAAATAACGCAGAGGACGCAGAGTCGCGGAGGCGCAGAGTCTATATGTTTTGTGCTTTCGCCGATCTGAAAGTGGTTCTCCGCGTCTCTGCGACTCCGCGAGCTCCGCGTTTAACACCGGTGCCTGATATGAGTCGCACAGGTCACGCTGGCGATGGCCTGCGAGACTAAGTACTAAGCCGGGCCGCTGGGAGATAACGCAGAGGACGCAGAGTCGCGGAGGCGCAGAGTACATTTATTGTGGCACCTTCGCTGACCTGAAAGTGGTTCTCCGCGTCACTGCGACTCCGCGAGCTCCGCGTTTGACACCGGTGCCTGATATGAGTTGCACAGGTCACGCTGGCGAGAACCTGCGAGACTAAGCACTAGGCACTAGGCACTAGGCACTAAGCACTAAGCACTAAGCACTAAGCACTAAGCACTCCGCTCAGAGTCCGCAATCGGCGCGGGTCAGGCCCAGGGTTGCGATCTCGCCTTTATCCTTGCCGCGATAGACATATTGAACATCAATGCCTTCGCTGAGTAACGGCTCGAGGGTCTTGCAGCCGGATTTGAGCATAGTCGGGCGCAGGGCCTGGGTGAATTTGTTCCTGTCCAGATCGCCGGCGTTGTAATTGACCAGCGTGTAGTTGTAGGTCAGTACCTGGCTACCGGAGTCGGCCCCGTCCAGACGGGTTTCCTGATCGACCATCATCGGGGCCTGCTGGTTGACGGCATCGGCGGCCTGTTGCAGCTCGTCGTCGGTGACGGCATAGGCATTCAGGGTGAGGGCGCCCAGCAGCAGGGTGCTGGTGCGAAGGAAAAGAGCGCGCATAAAGGGTTCCTGAGAGTAAAGTGGCATTTCCGTTATTATCGTTGATAGAGTTGTCAGTGCAAGGCCAAATCGGGCCAGCTGTTTTGCGAATTTACCAGGAGGCAAGAATGAGAACAGGGCGATACGGTGTTTATCTGGCGGGCGCGCTGCTGCTGGCGGCGCTGCCGTTGCAGGCCAACGAGGTGATCAGCGTGAAACGGATCACCATGGATCTGGCCGCCGAGATTGCCGGGGCGGCGGTCAAGGACTGCCGGGAAAAGGGTTATCAGGTCAGTGCGGTCGTGGTGGATCGTAACGGCAATACCCAGATGGCGATGCGCGATACCCTGGCCAGCCGCTTTACCCTGCAAATTGCCGAGGAGAAGGCCAATCTGGTGATCATGTCGGGCATTCCTTCCGGGCAATTTCGCGGCAGTCGTCAGGATATTCGCCAGGAACTCAATCATATCGACGGGATTGTGGTGATGGATGGCGGGCTGCCGGTTCAGGCGGCGGGCACGAACATCGCGGCCATTGGCGTCAGCGGGGCGCCGGGAGGGGATATCGATGCCGAGTGTGCGGCCCGGGGCATTGCCGCCGTGCAGGATCGGCTCGACTTTATTGAATAGTTCAGTTCGGGAGAACAAGGTGATATTCGGACGAATTCTGTTGCTGCTGGGCAGCGTGCTGGCGCTGTTTGCCCTGTGGCGCTTGCTGGCGCCGTATGTCTACGCGCCGCTGTCGCCCGCTTCGGCCCAGACCGTGCTGTTTCTGGTGATCGGCGGGATCCTGGCCTGGGTCGGTTATCAGCTGGAACGCCGTGCCGGCGGCGGGACGGACTCGCATGACTGAACAGGTCGAAGGCTATATCTGTTTTTATACGGACCATATCGCCGAGGAGTTCATTTCCATCGACGAGGCCCGCTATATGGCGCTGGAGCAGATTCTGGCCATTCTGCAGGGCGGCGTCCTGGGCTATCCGCGCAATCTGCTCGGGATCATCGATGAGAAGGGCAACAGCCTGCAGTTTTTCGTTCAGCCCGACGGCGAGATCGAGCTGAATCTCTCCGTGCCGGAGGAGTTCGGCTCCTATACCCGCCAGATAGAGCAACTTGAGTGCTATACCCTGCTCAAAAAAGCCTCTCGCTATATCGAGCATATGCCGGTGGGTCAGGTCGAATTCAGCGGCTGGTGGCTTGAATAGCCGGCCATCGGCGGCGAATAACTGGTATTTTCCCGCTGGCGGACTAAGCTCAACTGACGCGCACACAAAATTTCCGGGTTTCAGACCTGGCCTTGCGGAGGTGGCAGATGAAACAGGAGCGTCGTCAGTTTGTTCGTCAGAGCGCCGGTGCGACGGTGCGTCTCTATCACCCGGTCCTGGGCAGCCTTCGCAGCCGGGTCGAGGACTGGTCCCCGGGGGCGGTGCGCCTCAGTGGCGATATTCCCCATCACAATGGTCACGATCTGGGCAGCGACTATTTCCAGCTCGAGGCCGACTCCCTGGATGTGATCTTCACCATGGCTTTCGTGCGCCTCGACGAGCAGGGCCTGGTGCTGCGCTTCATCGATGAGGGGCAGACGCCGTTTGGTGATCGGCACTGAATAAGCGTTCCGAATACTCGTCCATTTTACTAAATCGCCTGGATCAAGGCGCAACGCGACGGATCCCGATTTTGCGAGGTTCAGGTGGAGCCGTCTCGCTTGTTCCACCCTGCAGGGGGTGATAGGGGATTGGGAACTGTTATTTCGTCTCCCTCGCAGGCGGGTTCAAATTTGCCGATAGCCGGACACAAGTCTGTTGTTCGGCCGCCACGTTGCGGCTGTGACCGTCTTTACCCATAATGTGAATATGGGTCAGTGAATAAGAATTCAGTGTCGAATTGCGGGGGAGATGTGTATGGAAGAGCGCCGCCATTACAAGCGCAAACTGGTCAATGCGCGGGTCAGACTGTATCACGCCAATTTCGATATGGTGGAAGGCTCGACCCGGGATATTTCCGACGGCGGCGTGTTTGTCGTAACCGATCATCCGCTTCCGCTGCAGGAAGGGGAACAGCTGAAAATGATCCTGCCCCAGTCCCGATCGCCGGATATTGTCTTTAACATGCAGGTGATTCGCCTCGCCACCGATGGCATGGGGCTGATGTTTCTCGATTATGAAAACCAGGGCCGGCGCGGCACGATGGCGGAATTGCGTAATAGTATGAAAAAGAAAAAATAACCGGTGCTTGCTTTGCTGGCGCGCTCTGACTTACGGTGGAGACACAATTCATTGCACGCTGGAATGCCCAACCATGTCTGATACCGCGCACTACCGTCAGGTGCTGCTGAACAAGCGGCGCGAATTACTCGAACGGGTGACGGCCATCGCCGATGACAGTCAACTACCCGCCAGTGCCGATTCGGAAGAACAGGCCGTGGAGCTGGAAAACGAAGAGGTTCTCTCGGCGCTGGACGAAGAAGCCCGTCAGACCCTGACGCTGATCGACCAGGCATTGCAGCGACTCGAACGGGATGAGTACGGGCTGTGCCTGGCCTGCGGCAAACCGATTGCCGAGGCCCGCCTGGAAGCCGTGCCCTACGCCGAACTGTGTATCGAATGCGCCGAACGACAGGAATCGGCCTGAGCGGATGCTGGCTTTTCTTCTCGAACATCTGGAAGGGGTCGTTATCGTGGCCCTGGTAGTGGGGCTGGTGATACTGGTGATGGCGACTGCCCGACCCGGCCGGGACGGCTAGATACCGGGGGTTTCCCTCACCCCCTCTCAGGCGTCCCCCGGGAATGTGATTGGCTCGTCACAGATGAGGCTTGGGCTTTGCCGCGAGTCAGGCTAGAATTTGCCGCCAGATAAAAAGAACTCACTCCTGTGGACGATCACAATTGCCGGGATGAACGGAGAATGATGGCCAGACTCTCCTCTTATTTTGATGTTCGCGAGAAGCGCTTCCAGTTCCGCAAGCCGGTCCCGGCCCGGGTCCGAATCAGTCACTCCACCTTTGGTGTCATTCAGGCTGTCACCCGGGATATTTCCGATGCCGGCCTGTTTGTCGATCTGCGCCATCGCCTGCGTCTGCCTATCGGCGCGCATATCAAGCTGCAATTTCTCGATTCCGCCCGTCCCGAGATCGCCTTCAACATGAAAGTGATACGTGAAACCGATGAAGGCATTGCACTGACCTTTGTCGATTTCGAAGTGGATGGGCGACGTTACAAAATTGACGAGTTGCGCGAACACTGGAATCCGGCTCAGCACTGAGCCGGCGCCGCCGGGACAGGATTCTGTCGGGCCACTACAGGAGGGATTTTCCATGTCTCAAACCGGGCGAGTGATACAAATCACCGCTCTGGCGTTATTCCTGCCCTGGCTCGGGGCCTGCCAGAACACGGGCGGCAGCGTGGGGGGCGAGTGGGGTGAGCCGAGCCCTGTGTCGCGAGCCGATTCCCGGCCCGGGCCACCGGCGCATGCCCCGGCTCACGGCCGCCGGGCGCAGCAGCGCGAATATCGCTATTACCCGCGCAGCGGGATCTATTTTGATACGGACCGGGGCGTCTATTTTTATTACAGCGATGGCCGCTGGCGCGTCTCCGCCGAATTACCGCGCCGGTTTCGACTGCGCCTCGGCGAACATATCACCCTGGAAGCCCATTCGCAGGAGCCCTGGCGGGATTACCAGGAACACCGTCGCAAGTACCCGCCGGGTCTGCGCAAAACGGGCCGCGATCACCCCGGTCAGGGGCGCGGGCTCGATAGTCGGGAGGAATAACTGCGTGCCTGCCTGGGACATGCCTCGAAATGGTCTATGCTTGAAACAGGAGACGACCCGCCGCAGAAGGCAGGAGGGGGTTATGGAAAAGCGACAACATCGGCGTATTCCGTTTCGACGCCGTGTTTATCTGATCCGTCGCGAAGGCGATGAGCAGTTGCTGGAATCGTCGGATTTTTCCCTCACTGGCATGGCGGTGCTCAGCAAGCGGTCGGTTCAGGTCGGAGAGAAGGTCTGGCTGCGGTTCGAGGTCAATACGCTGGGCAAGCATCGGCAGTTGAATGTTCAGGCGGAGATCCGGCATGTGGATTTGACCCCGCACTGTTACCGGGTCGGGGTCAATTTTCTCGAAGCCCGCTGAGTGATGCTGCAGATCGAGCACGACACCGGCTGGGATCGGGGGTGCATCATTCTGCGTCCCCATCCGCCCTCGAGCTGGCGGGCCAATCTCTGGATTGTGGGGCTGGCCGCGCTGCTCTGTCTCTCCTTTGCCGTCGGGTTTGCCCTGGCCGGGGCGTGGCTGATACTGCCCTTTGCGGGCATCGAGATCATGGCCCTGTTCGGGCTGCTTTATTATGTTTCACTGAAAACCCGGGTGCAGGAAGTGGTCCAGTTCAATCACCAGGAAATCCGTTTTCAACGCGGGCGGCGCCGGCCGGTGCTCGAATGGCACTGCCCCCGTTACTGGTGCCGCCTGCACGTGACGCCTCCCTCGCATCCCTGGTATAGCAGCCAGGTTCGCCTGCGCTGTCATGGCGAGGAAGTGGAGCTGGGCCGGTTTTTGTCGGATCGCGACAAACGTGCCCTGGTACGCAATCTGAACGCGTTTTTACAGCGTGGCTGATTTCTGGCGGCACAAGTCGCTGGCCGAAATGACCCCGGCCGAATGGGAATCCCTGTGCGACCGGTGTGGACGCTGTTGCCTGCTCAAGCTGGAAGATGTGGACAGTGGTGAGCTGTATTTTACCAGTATCGTTTGCCGGCATTTACAGCAGCCTGGCTGTCAGTGTGATTGCTATGCCAACCGGCTTGTTGAAGTCCCCGAATGCCTGGCCCTGACCCCGCAAAGCCTGCCGGATCTGATCGATCATTTACCGGGCAGTTGTGCCTATCGACGGCTGGCCGAAGGGCGCCCCTTGCCCCAATGGCATCCGCTGATCAGCGGCGATCCGGACACGGTGGCAGAGGCGGGGATCGCGATCGAAGGCAAGGTCATCAGCGAAGCCTATATTCATCCCGAACAATATGAAGAACATATTATTCACTGGCACCAGTGGGAAGGTGAGTCGTAAACCGGTGTTTCGAATCGGCAACGGCAGTGGTGAGCAGATTCAGCGCATCGATCTGGCCTGGCTGTTTGCCCGGGGTAGACCTGAGAGCAACAGCTCCATAAAATCGTCGTTCATCCTGCGCTAAATGACAACAAGGAGCCGGCATGCCCAGTTTTGATGTGGTATCCGAAATCGATATGCACGAGGTCACCAACGCGGTGGACCAGGCCAATCGTGAAGTCTCGACCCGTTTTGACTTCAAGGGCAGCGGGGCAAAGTTTGAAATGAATGACAAAACCGTCACCCTGCATGGCGATGCCGATTTTCAGCTCAAGCAGATGCTGGATATTCTGCGCAACAAACTCAGCAAACGGGGCGTGGATCTGGATTGCATGGAACCGGGCAATGTCGAACATGCCGGCAAGCAGGTACGTCAGAATGTGACCATGAAAGAAGGCATCGATCAGGCCCTGGCCAGGAAGATCGTCAAACTGATCAAGGACAGCAAGCTCAAGGTACAAACCCAGATACAGGGCGAGCAGGTGCGGATTACCGGCAAAAAGCGCGATGATTTGCAGGCGGCGATCGCGGCGCTCAAGGAGGCCAACCTGGAGATGCCACTGCAGTTTACCAATTTTCGTGACTGAGTCTCTGGTCAGTATTACCGGTTTTGTGCAGGATGAAGAGGGCGACTGGGTTGCCGAACTCTCCTGCGGTCATCGCCGGCATGTGCGTCATCGTCCGCCCTGGCAGAATCGTCCCTGGGTACAGAGCGAGGCCGGTCGGCAGAGTATGATCGGGTATGTGATCCCCTGCCGGGATTGTCAGAAGAATATAAGAAAATCCTGATATAAAAGTAATTCAATCACTTGCCGGGCAAAGCTTTCGAATAGCTTGAAAGAACGTCACTAAACGGCAGGGATAAAATTCGGGACGGGGGCTTGAAAGCCCGGCGGCCGGGGGCTAGCTTTAAATGACCGGTTTCCAGACTGCCTCGTGTCACGAGTGACAGCCCCCATTTCAAGCCATCCTTCGCTTGAGCCCTTCCCGTTGAGCACTGAGTGGGAAGGTTTTTTTATCTGCCGCAAGCACAGAAAAAAATGCCGCCCGTGAGCGTGCCGGAGTCGAATATCCCGGCGGCCCGGGCGACAATGATAATGATGGATTACCGGGGGCGCGTGTCGAGTTACGCTGTTGTTTATGGAAAAGGTTTTTTGCAAATATCATCCGTCCACACCGGCGCGCTGGCAGTGTCAGCCGTGTCGGGTCGATTTTTGTACGAGTTGCGCCAGCCCCGATAAAGCGAGTGAAGCCCCGGCCTGTCCCCTGTGCGGGCAAGCCACCACTTCTTTAGGGGCCGGCAATCTGATCCGGCCGTTCTGGCAGCGGATTCCCCGTTTTTTCCTGTTCCCGGCGCACCCGGTTCCGTTGTTGTTTATGCTGGCCCTGACGGTGTTGAGCACGCTGCTGGCGTCGGGTTCCTTGATGGGACTGTTGTTCATGCTGGCGATCAGCGTGGTGTTTTACAAATACGCGTTTGTCATTCTGGAGGATACGGCCCAGGGTTATCTCAAGCCCCGGCCCATCACCGGCAGTGTGATCACCGATGAGCTGGAGTTGCCGTTCAAGCAGTTACTGTTGATTATTGTGCTCGGCGTGCTCAATTACCAGGTGCTGGTGAATTTCGGTGGCGGGCCCTTTGTCCTGATGGCACTGTTTTCCGTGGTGATCTTTCCCGCCGCCATCATGGTGCTGGCCGTCGAGCACAGTTTTTTCAAGGCCGTCAATCCGTTGATGTTGCTGGTCACCATCAAGCGTATCGGTCCGTCCTATTTCATTATGTGTTTTTTTCTGGTGTTGCTGCTCAGTGGCGGGGCGATTGCCAGTGACCTGTTGTTAAATGTTCTGCCGCAGAGTCTCTGGTTTGCCAGCAGTAATTTTATCAGTATGTATTTTATTCTGATCATGTACAACATGATGGGGTATGTGATTTATCAATATCACGAACAACTGGGGCATAGCGTTACAGAGGAATACCTGGAAACCGAAACACTTTCCTCAAAAACAGCCCCCGGCGATCCCAGGTTTCGCCATATCGATATTCTGCTGCAGGAAGGCAAAACCGACGAGGCCGAACAACGGTTGATCCAGGCGATTGAAGAAAACCCCGGTGAATTTGACGCCCGGGAAAAACTGCACCGCTTTTATATCGCCACCAAAAACCGTGACGGACTGTTGCGGCACAGTGCCGATTATGTCGCCCGCCTGTTACACAGCAACAAACCGTCCGAGGCGATGCGGGTCTATCTTGAGGCCTCGCATATTGCACCGAAGATCAAACCCGGCGGCGCGCGGGAACGCCATGAACTGGCCGAACTGCTTAAAAGCAATGGCCAGTCCCGTGCGGCTTTGAGCCTGCTGAATAACCTGCATAAGGAATTCCCGGCCTATGAAGGGATCCCGGGGGCCTATCTGCTGGTCGCCCGGATTATGTTCGAGTATTTCGGCGAGGAGCATAAGGCGCTGCAGGTGCTCGATTTTCTGAAGAAAAAATTTCCCGGCCATCCCCTGCAACAGGATGTGGAAGAATACCGTCAGGTGATCGAACGCATGGCCGGGGCCAGTCAGCCCAGCGCCTGACGGGCGTGACTGGCTTCCCGGCTGTCGGGGTAACATTCGATCAGCATGTTGAGATACTTCTCGGCCTTGTTGCGATTATTGTTCCGCTGATAGTGACTGGCCAGTGCCATCAGCCCTTCGGGGTTGCGGGCAAAGTCACTTTTGCGGGTGGTCAGATACAGGACGATCTTCTCGGCATCTTCCAGAAAGCCGCCGGCGGCAAAGCGCAGTGCCAGTGTCATCAGTTGATCGGGACCGAGTCGTACGTTGGGCTGGACCTGCTCGACATAGGCGATAAAAGTCTCCCGCAACTGGCGTATCGGCATGTGCCTGGCGTGCTCCGTGCCCAGCAGTCTGACCGCGTAATCGTGAATGCTCTCGTCCTGCGTAAGCCGGGCGATATTGAACAGCTGTTCGACAACTTCTATCTGCTCGGGGTAGTCCTGATACAGCTGGGTAAAGATCCGGCGCGCCTTGTCCAGTTCCATGCGGGCGACATAATCGAGTCCTTCCTGGTAGCGCGCCACATAGGCCCGTTGTTTTTCTTCCCGATCGAGATAGTCCAGGTCGGCCTTGCCCAGGCGCAGGGCGATATAACCGATCAGTGCGCCGCTCAACAGTCCGCCGATATGTGCCAGGTTGTTGATGTTGCTCGGTGAGTAGATCTGGGTGATCACTTCATAGCCCAGCCAGATCGGCAACAGGATAATGGCGGGGGCCCGCACAAAGTCGAAATAAAACAGCAGCGTGTAGAAAAAACGGATCCGGCGCCGGCCGAACAGCACGGTATACATCCCCATCAATCCGGAGATGGCGCCCGAGGCCCCGACGCCCCACATCAGGCTGTCGGGTTCCAGCATCCAGTAAAACAGCCCGGAGCACAATCCGGCGACCAGATAGGCAAACAGATAAATATTTCGTCCCAGCGTCATCTCCACGCTGAACCCGATCAAAAACAGAAAGATCATGTTGCCAATCAGATGGCCCCAGTCGGCATGCAGGAAGATATGGGTAAACAGGGTCGTCAGGGACGGCTCGGCGGTCTTGAAACTGAAGCGATAGGTGACGATTTGTTCAAGATGATTCTGGAAAACCCGGTGTTGTTCCTGCCAGGTTTCATATTGCGGGTGTTGCGGTGTGATCAACTTGTTGTCTTTCAACTGCTGCTGAAATTTGCTATCGGTCAGCAGAGCGGATAACAGTACCTCGTCCTCTGCCTGGCGATCGCGCTGAGCGTCGAAGCCCTGCTGCTCCAGATAGTCGCGATATAACGGCAATTCGACGGCAGGCAATTCCGAGTTCAAATAGTAGTCGTAGGCCCGTTCTTCGAGACGCTCATCGTCGCCCTGCCAGAGCGTAAAACAGAGGATGTTGACCAGGATCAGCAGCAGGGTGACCAGCGGGGGGTTGCGCCATTCCGGTTTCCTGTCCAGTGGAATAAACATGCGAGGGAAGCGTCCGGCTAGCGAGCGATGGCGGAGTGGGCCGCATTGACATGATTTTGCATCGGGGTATTTTGCCAGCTGGCATCTTAAAATGGAAACTGTGAAAGGCTTCCTGTTCTCCGGCCGGTTCCGGGCCGATTATTAAGCTTTGCTAATGTTGTCATCATCCGTATGCCGCGCTGGCCGCTGGCGTGCCTCAGGAGGGGAAATGCAGGGTAACGGACAGTTGCGTGAGACCGTCGAGCAGGCGATCGAACGTCAGGAGGCGTTCGGGGAGTTGTTGACCCAGGTGGAAAAGGAGTTGCTGCTCGATTTTGGCGTGGTGCGCAGTGCCGCCCCGGGTGAGCTGCTGTGTCGTCCGGATCAGGTGGATACCCGGGTCTATATCCTGGTGATCGGCGAAGTCGAGGTGCTCGATGCGGTGGAACAGGAAGGGACGGTTCTGGCCCGTCTGGGGCGCGGTGAACTGTTTGGTGAAATCTCCGCGCTGTTTCGTCTGCCACGGATTTCGGCGGTTCGTGTCAGCCGTCCGGCCGTCCTGCTGGAGATTCCCGGCGATGTCCTGGAAAAAGTGATCAGCGGGCGCCCGGAGCTGTATCACGCGGTTATCAAGCGCTACAAGCAGCGGATTACCGAGACCGCCCTGCGGCGCGTGACCCTGTTCCGTTATGTGCCGGCCGATCGCCTCGGTGCCCTGATCGAGCACTCTTCCCTGGTGGGCATTCCCCCCGGCGAAACCATCGTTGGTGAAGGCGAGGCCGGCGATGCGCTGTATATCATTATCTACGGCACGGCGCGGGTCACCCATCAGGTTGGCGATGAGGCGATGAATCTTGCCCTGTTGCGCGCCGGCGACTATCTGGGGGAATGGTCGGTACTGACCGGTGCGCCACGCGCGGCGACGGTGACGGCCGTTACCCGGGTGGATGCTATCCGGGTCGATTGTCAGCCGTTTTTGCAATTTATCCAGGAGAATCCGGCGATCCGTGACCGGCTGGATATGATCGCGTTTAATCGCCATGTTGAGACGGCCGAACAGGGACAACTGGTCGACTCGCGTGAAGCGATGGATGAGGCGCTGGCGCGTATCCAGAATCTGATCGATCAATCCGACTGATCATCTTTGCGGTGAGCTGGTTGGACGATTTTGCTGCAGTTTTGACGCTGTGTGGGCAGGGCAAAAATGCTATTATTTCGCGGGGAATCCCGTTAATATCCCGGTTATTCCGATTCAAGCCAGACAGCAACAAGCCAGTTCAGGGGAGCACTATGCCAAGCAGAATCATTCCGATCATCGTCCTGGCACTTGCCAGCAGTACGGCCAGCGCCGAGGCCATCAAGGCGTATCTGGGCAGTGAGGCCGCACGTTTTTCCTATGCCACCGAGGCCTTCGGGCAGCAATTCGGTCGTCTGGAAACCGAGTTCGGTCTACTGTTTACCGATCACGATGAAGCGGTACGTGAGGATGATTTTCTGACTCACGCTGGTCTGCAGGTGCGGGGTGAAAGCCTGGATTTTCCGATGATCGTGTCGATCGGGGGCCGGGCCTACTATGGCGAGGCAAGCAATAACGATGTCTCCGCTATCGGTATCGGCGGCGACATGCTGATGTTACCCGAAAGCTGGGGCGGTTTCGGCCTGGGTGCCTTCTTCTACTATGCACCGGGCGTGGTCTCTTTTCAGGATGCCGAGAAGCTGCGTGAATGGGGTCTGTTCGCCTCTTTCCAGATTACGCCGCAGGCAAGCGTCGTTGCCGGCATTCAGAATATCGAGGTGGATATCGAAACTCCCGGAGGGGTGACCAGCAGCCTCGAGATTGAGGACGGTTCATTTTTCGGGGTGGACATCCGCTTCTAGAGTCGAGCCTCCGCTTGAATACAGAACCCGTCCCGGGCGTCCCGGGGCGGGTTTTTTATTGCCTGGCGTTTGTTTCAACAAGTGCGCCGTGAATTTATGCATTAGCGAACTGATTTCGCGAACATGAAGCCGTTAGCGGGAATGGCGGGTTAGCCGGCTGTCAGGGCCTGTTCCAGCTCGGCAAAGCTGTGAGCCCGGCCGCTTTCGGGAATGGGCATACCCAGTTGCCGGCTGATATGCGAGGCGGAAAAAATACCGCGTACGCGTTGTAAGCCGTAGCGATCGTTATCGATGACCAGGGCGTGCTGGCGGGCTACCTGCTGCAGGGTTGCGACAACATCCCCGACACAGGCCATCTGAATGTCGCTCAGGGCGAGCACATCCAGCTCATCATGCGGTGTCATGATATCCCGCACCATGATATCGGCATAGGTGCAATCCACTTCATGCATGTACTGTACCGGCTTTTCGCCCAGTATATCGGTGGCAGTGAGGATCCCGGCCACCGAGTTATCCGCCCGGCACACCAACAGCAAGCGAACCTGATTGGCAATCATTTTCTGGTTGGCGGCATCCAGTCGCGTACCTGGCTCCACCGTGATAGCCGCGACCCGTTGCAGATCGGTCATGGCATAAATGGCAGGCATATCCAGCGTCAGGTGATCGGGGAGCATCTGGTGTGGCCGATGATAGCCGATATGGTTGGACAATTTGCGCAGGGGTAAAGATGTATAGTCTGTGGGCATGGGTTTCACCGTCGATTATTTCGGGCCATGCTCAGTAGATAGTCAATCTGACGCGACTTTGCAAACCGATGGCGGGGATATCCGGGATGGAGAATGCGGGAATTGAAGCGTTCGAGGGTTTGTATTTTCGGGGATATAACGAAAACGGCCGGGCAAACGCCCGGCCGTGAGTCCCTTTCGAATCTTACGGTTTCAGGCCGCCATATCCTTGAGAGCCTTGAGCGGCTGGGCCTTGACCACGTTGCGGGCCGGCTTGGCCTTGAATACGGTGGGTTCGCCGGTGAACGGGTTGATGCCTTTGCGGGCCTTGGTAGCAGGCTTGCGCACAACCTTGATTTTCAGCAGGCCAGGCAGGGTGAAGACACCGGCGCCGTTGCGCTTGACATGACCGTTGATGATGGTAGCCAGTTCATCGAATACCGCGGCGACCTGTTTTTTCTGCAGCTCGGTGCGTTCGGCGATAAGGGCGTACAGCGCGGATTTGGTCATTGGTTCCTTGATGGTTTTGACTGCCGGGGCCTTTTTGGCAGTGGTTTTCTTCTTCGCGACTTTTTTCTTGGCTTTTTTCTTCGTTGCCATGATTGCTCCTGAGTGTTCTGAACGGATTGTTTGTCTGGTGCTAAAATAGCACACTCTAACGCGATTTAAAGCTGTTATAAGCCTATTTTTGACCATTTTGTATTTCTGACGCAAGCGCTTTTCCCTGATTTTCAGGGGATCAGATGCATCTGTGGCCAGGGAGTTGTGCATGAGAGAGTTCAGAGTTTGTCATATTGAGGAGATCGACGATCCGGGGAGTCTGGAAGTGAGCCTCACATGTCAGGGAGAGGAGCAGAACCTGTTTGTGATCAAATTTCAGGGCCGCCTGCGTGGCTACATCAACAGCTGCCCGCATACCGGAGTGCCACTCAACTGGTTGCCGGACCAGTTTTTTGACTATAACGGGGAGTTAATACAATGCGCACTGCACGGCGCGCTGTTCCGTCCGCAGGACGGGTATTGTGTTTGGGGCCCCTGCCAGGGAGAATCACTGGCCGCTGTGCCGCTGCGGGTGGAGGCGCAGCAGATCTATGTGGACTGTCGTCAGATCCGGCTGCTGCAGCCGGCCACGAACGAGCACTAAATCTTCCCGCGGTCCTGCCGATACTGCATTAATCCATGAAATTCATTACACTGCCCCTGTTATGACTTACCGAGTACTCATTCTCCTGTTTGCCCTGAGCGGTCTGCTCGGCGGATCTGTGCATGCCCAGGATGACGATGGCAAGGTGTATATCAGCGACATGCTGCGGGTTGGCGTGCGTCCGGAGCCGGACAGTCGCGTAACCCCCGTGGGCGTGGTGACCACCGGTATGCATCTGGAGGTGCTGGCACGGCGTGATGGTTACATCCGTATTCGTACCGACAAGGGGCTGACGGGCTGGATCAGGGATATTTATACCACCGAAGAACCCCCGGCGATGATCCGGCTGGAACAGGTCAGGGAACAGCGCGCCGCGATGGAGAAGGAGCTCACAGAGTTACGCCAGGCGGTCAATGCCCTGGAGGAAGCCAACCAAACGCTCAACAGCCAGCTCGATGAGCTCAAGGCGGAACGCTCCAAGCTGCAATTGCGCGTGGCCCGCAGCGCGGCGCAAACAAAGAAAAGCGGCAGTACTGTGATTTTCTGGGTGATCGGGTTGGTACTGATCGGAATTGCCGCCTTTGCCGGTGGGGTCGTCTGGCAGCGCTATCAGACGAGTCGACGACTGGGCGGATTACGTTTCTGAATTGGTTACCACGGGATTGGTTAGCACGGGACTGGTTACCGTGGGATCGGTTGCCGCGAGCCCGTGCCGGAGCTCAGCTTATCAGGCTGCGGACCATGGTATCGAGTACATCGGCCGATTGTAAAATATCATCCAGTGCATTGTTCAAATCGCTCTCCGATAGTCCCAGTTGCTGGTAAAGCATGGTTGCCAGCTCATCACTATCGGCATCGGAAAGCTCGTGCCGTTTGAGCAGCTGATCGGTAATTTGGGTCAGCCAGACATAATCGGCAAACTCTCCCTGGTAATTCAGATTATGGTGATGGCCGGCAACGGCCTGCAGCTCACCGGGCATTTGCCATTCCTCCATCAGGCGAACACCCAGATGTGCATGGGTAATACCCAGTAGCTCTTCTTCCAGGGCAATCACCGGCTCGCCATAATGCGAATTTAGCGCGTTGTTCAGCCAGTGATAATTCTCCGGGAACAGTTGCGCCAGCACCAGAAAACCGATGTTATGTGTCAGACCGCACAGATAGGCGATCCCCGGTTGTAATTTTTTATCCCGCTTTATCTGTTCAGCCACATTTTGCATCAGGGCAGCACTATAGGTGGCGCTGCGCCAGAAATGATTCAATCCCAGTTTGCCGGATTCGGGAAAGCGGAAAGCCCCGGCCATGGAATTGCCGATGGCCAGATACATGACGGTTTCAAAGCCGAGTACCCGAAAGATCGCATCATCCAGCGTTTTGACATGGCCACGCTGTCCGAACAGCGGGGAGTTGGCATAACGAATGACCTGGGCGGCCAGGGAAGGATCGAGCATAATAATGTCGACCAGCTGCTCGACAGTGGCATCGGGATCATCACGCAGTTTCAGAATACGCAGGGCCAGTTCGGGAATCACGGGCAACTGATCAATCCGCTCAATCTTGTCGGCGATATACAGTTCCTCCGGCAGGTACGGCTCTGCCAGGCGCTCCCGGGTCTGGCGCGGTCGAAAAGGAATGACGTTGTCCCTGTTCTTTTTCTTATCCCTGTCCCTGTCGTCACTCATGGTGCGCGGTGCTCCTTTTTTGCTTATGATTATGTGATGGAGTTAACATACCTGATACAGGTTACTTTATAACAATACTGGTTCGAATGTCAGTTCGGATTGCAGCCTGAAATCAGGAAGATAACACGACTGACTATGGAACAGGACGGCAAGGCTGTCAATTCCGGGGGCGTATCGGCCCCGAACTCAGTTGTCTGGCAAAAAGATAATAATCACAATTGGTGCCGCGGATGAATGACAAGCCGGTTTTAACAATCGAAATCCTCAAAAAATACGAACCGATCGCCTCACTTTCCACCGAGCGCCTGGAAGAGTTGTTGAGCCTGCTGACACTCGATTCGCCCGGTATCGGCGTCAGTCTGTTTCGCGAGGGCGATATCGATAACCAGACAGTCTACCTGCTGGACGGGGATATTCAGCTCAGTTCTTCTGATGGCGCTATCAGCAAAGTGATCACCGCGCGGGATGACGAGGCGCGTTTCCCGCTGGTCGACGGACAGCCGCGGCAGGCAACGGCCACAGCCCTGACCCGCGGGCATGTGATTCGTATCGAGAACAGTATTCTCGATTATATGATGATGTGGGATCAGATGGCGGTATCCGAAGATCGTGAACCTCCGTCCGCTCAGACGGTGACGCCGCCGGCGGAACAGGATAACCCGGCGGCGGAAGGCGGACGCAGCTGGATCCGCAAGGTCCGCCATATCATGGCGTTTGAGTCGATGCCGCCGGCCAATATCAAACAGCTGCTGGAGAAGATGCAGCCGCTGGACGTCAGGGCGGGGGATCGCATTGTCGAACAGGGTGAGCCCGGTGATTATTATTATGTGCTTACAGAAGGGGAGGCGCAGGTGACCCGCACGGTGCGCCTGGCCAGCCTGGATGCCGGCAGCAGCTTTGGCGAAGAAGCCCTGCTCTCCGGCGGCAAGCGCAACGCCTCGGTGACCATGGAAACCGACGGGCAAGTGATGCGACTGGCCAAGGAGGATTTTGACGCACTTCTCAAGGAGCCCTTGCTGGCCCGGCTCTCGCCGGACGAATCACGGGTGCGTGTCGCCCGCGGCGCGCGCTGGCTGGATGTCCGTCACGCCCGCGAATTTCGCCATAGCCGCATGCCCCATGCCATCAACATCCCCCTGCACGAACTGCGCATGCGCCTGGATGAGCTGGACAGGGAGATCGAATACATCTGTTACTGCACCACCGGCAAGCGCAGTTCAGCGGCGGCCTTTTTACTGGTCCAGAACGGCTTCAAGGCCAGCGTCCTCAACGGCGGCATCCAGGTCATGCCCCAGGACCTGCAACGCGGTTAGAGGTATGTGGGATAAACGCAAAGGACGCAAAGACGCGGAGGACGCAAAGATATTCATTTTAACGACGGCATGACTATCCGAGTGCCGATATAGCCATTAACATTTTATGATTAATTCGAACTCGATGAATAATGAGTCGATCCTCCCGGTCAGAATGATAAATACATAATTATCTTTCTCTGCGAACTTTGCGTCTTTGCGTCCTTTGCGTTATTTCCAGAGAGTATCTAACCAGGCGGCCAGTGGAGGGGGCGGCCGGCGAGCAGGTGGAGGTGGACGTGGTAGACGGTCTGGCCGGCCATGCGGTTGCAGTTCATGACCACGCGGTAACCTTCCTCGTCAAACCCCTGTTCGCCGGCATAGTGTTGCGCGGCGAGGGTCAGCCTGCCGATCAGGGCGGCATCTGCGCTGTCAAAATCATTAATCGTACCGACATGGCGCCGCGGGATGAATAACACATGCTGCGGGGCCTGGGGATTGATGTCGCGAAAGCCGATGACATCGTCATCGTTATAGACGATATCGGCCGGTTGCGTGCCGTCGGCGATTTGACAAAACAGGCATGTCATAGAGTTCTCCCTCATTAACCAGTCTCTTAGTACTTAGTACTTAGTACTTAGTACTTAGTACTTGGCCCCTGGTTCAGGGACTGGGGTTGGGGAATTTCTGGTGAATAGCCTCGATACCGGCGAGTACCTCATCGGACAGATTCAGATCGATACTGGTAATATTGCTTTGCAGCTGGTTCATGTCAGTGGCGCCGACAATATTGCTGGTCAGAAACGGCCGGCTGTTAATATACGCAAGCGCCATTTGTGCCGGGTCCAGATTGTGCTTGTGTGCCAGTGCCACGTATTGTTCGGTGGCGGCGATCGCCTGCGGGTTGCTGTAGCGGGTGTAATCCGGATAACGGGTCAGGCGCGCGCCGGCCGGTTTCTTGCCGCCCAGGTACTTGCCGGAGAGGACGCCGAAACCCAGCGGTGAATAGGCCAGCAGGCCGCATTGCTCACGACAGGCGATCTCGGCCAGACCCACCTCGAAACTGCGATTCAACAGGCTGTAAGGGTTCTGCACCGAGAGCATGCGGGGCAGATCGTGTGCTTCGGCCAGCTGTAAAAAGCGCATGACGCCCCACGGGGTCTCATTGGAGACGCCCACATGGCGAATCTTGCCCGCCTGGCGCTGCTCTTCCAGGGCCTCGAGGGTTTCCAGCAATGGCGTGAAATCTTCATCGAAGCGGTGCTGGTAGCCGAGCTGGCCAAAGAAGTTGGTCTGACGCTCGGGCCAGTGCAACTGATAGAGATCGAGATAATCGGTCTGCAGCCGCTGCAGACTGGCATTCACCGCCTGGCGGATATACTCGCGATTATAACGGGTCTTGCCGCCGCGGATATGCGGAATCCAGTTCTCGCCGGGCCCGGCGATCTTGCTGGCCAGCACGATGTCGTTACGCCGGCCGCGTTTCTGCAGCCATTCGCCGATAATCTCCTCGGTACGCCCGTAGGTCTTCGCCTGTGGCGGAATCGAATACAGCTCGGCGGTGTCGATAAAGTTGACCCCCTGCGCCAGCGCATACTCGATCTGCTCGAACGCCTCGGCAGGTGTGTTCTGCTCGCCCCAGGTCATCGTGCCCAGGCAGATGACACTGATGTCGATATCGGTGTTCCCGAGTTTGCGATATTCCATGCTAAAACCTGTTTGTTAGAGAGATAAAGAAATTAACGCAAAGAGCGCAAAGCCGCAGAGAACGCAAAGGAAAATAAATAATTATTACTATCCCTGGAGATAAATCGGCAACAATCAACTCAAGCGACCCGATTGTTTCTCACATTGTCAGTTTATTTTGAAAAATATTAAAACTCTGCGTCCTTTGCGTCTTTGCGTTCTCTGCGTTGAAAAAAATTATAAAAATAAAGTTAAAACGCCGGTGTAGCCGTACAGGCGCTGGCCGGCGATTTCGCCGTTGGCGTAGAAGCCGACCAGCGGGATGTCGCCGAAGACCTCGCTGATCATTTTCATTTCCTCACTGTTTTCGCCGAACAGATGCCGGCCCCGGCCCAGGCAGGAGATGTAGAGGCCGCCTTTGGGTTCGGCGCCCTTGAGCCGTTTTTTGACATCGGCCAGCATGCGTTGCATGTCTTCGATGGCGGATTTGCCGTCGCGGCGGCAGAACATGATCGGCGTATCGGGACTCATGTGCTCGCCGATGGCCAGCAGGTTATTGTCCGGATCGAAGCCGATCACGTTGCGCACCAGATAGTCGCCGGTGTCACTGCCCTGGACCGGGAAGGCCGCAAAGATATAACCGGCGGCGCGATCAATGTCGCGCGCCAGGACCTCGCCGATGTCCTCCTTGAAGACCTCCAGCGCCGGACGGTCATCGATAGTGATCGCCATATGATGATCGCAGGCGGTCAACTTCCTTGGCCCGGTGATAGGGGTGCAGCCCTGACTCAGCCCCGTGACCATGGGGATATCCTCGAAGATGACGCCGGAGAGCGAGCCTTCGGTCAGATCGTCGGCCACCTGGAAATAATGGTTTTCCGAGGAGGTGAGTCCGCCGATCAGATAACCGTTGCCCAGCTGCTCGGGCAGTTCCTGGATCGTCTCGGGCAGATGCCCGTTACGGGGATCGCCGTGGACCACGGCCGGGCGCAGGGAAAAGTCGTTGGGATTGGCCGGCGGCGGCGCCTGCTGTTCTTCCTGGGCCATATCAAAGATCCGGAACTGTTCTTGCGGGAACTGGCAGGCGAGCACGACGATCGCCGGCTGGTCGTAATATTCGGTATTGGTACAGCAGATGCCATTGCCGATACTGCCGACCCAGTGGGCAATGCCGGTCTGTTCCTTGAGATAACGCAGCAGCTTGCTCAGCTCGTTACTGAAGGCGTCGGTGACATAGAGGAAGGCCAGGTTGCACTCCTCGCAGGCACCGATCTGTTGTATCACCTGATCGGCGGCCTTTTGCCATTCGTTCTCGGCGGCATGTCCCAGTTTGAATTGTGTCATTGTCGCTCTATCTGCCGGTTGTCAGGACCGATCATGCTAGCATGTAACCGGCTCGGTTATCGATACGCTGGTTTTGTTCGGACATAAAAAAACCGGGCAGAGCCCGGTTTTTTATTGGCCTGGGAGTGACGTCTCAGGCTTTTTTCTTTTGCTGGATCATGTCGTGGATCAGCGGGTTGAGGATCAGCTCCATGGCGAAGCCCATCTTGCCGCCCGGTACCACGATGGTGTTGCGACGTGACATGAACGAATCGGGGATCATGTTCAGCAGATAGGGGAAATCGATCCCGGTCGGGTCGCTGAAACGGATCACGATAAAGCTTTCGTCCGGCGTCGGGATATCCCGGGCAATGAACGGGTTGGAGGTATCCACCGTCGGCACCCGCTGGAAGTTGATATGGGTGCGGGAGAACTGCGGCGTGATGTAGTGCACGTAGTCTTCCATGCGACGCAGGATGGTGTCGACGATCGCCTCGGCGGAGTAACCGCGCTGTTCGTTGTCGCGGAAGATCTTCTGGATCCATTCCAGGTTGACGATCGGCACCACGCCGACCAGCAGGTCGACGTATTTGGACACGTCGATATCGCCGTCGGCAACACCGCCATGCAGCCCTTCATAGAACAGCAGGTCGGTCTTTTCCTTGATTTCTTCCCAGGGCGTGAACTGGCCGGGGGTGAGATCGGTGTTCAGGCGGCTGTTGTGCTCGGCCGCTTCCTCGTCGCTGTGCAGGTAATAGCGGCGCTTGCAGGTGCCGGTCTTGCCGTAGGTCTGGAAGGTCTCTTCCAGCAGGTCGAAGTGGTTGGCTTCCGGACCGAAATGGCTCAGTTGCTTACCTTCTTCGGCAAACTTGGCAATCGCCTCTTTCATGGCGGCGCGGTCATAGCGGTGGTAGCTATCCCCTTCGATCACCAGCGGATTGATCTGCTCGCGGAAGAAGATGTGCTCAAAGGCGTCTTTTACCGTGGTGGTCCCGGCGCCGGAGGAGCCGGTGACCGCGATAATGGGATGTTTTGCAGACATGGGATCTCCCTTGGGTCAAACGTTGGAAATGTTGTTGTAATGAATTCGGTTGTTCTGCGGCGGCCCCGGGCCGCGAGCGAGCCGCCTATTCTAATGGAATGGCTGCTGGAAGTCTCGCCATCGGTTGATTTATCGAGACAGGGAAATCGCGGCGATTCGGCCTAGTTACCACCCTGTTCGCGGGCAATCGCGCGATGACCGATATCGTTGCGGTAATAGACCCCGTCCCAGTGGATCTGCTGCACCAGCGCATAGGCCCGCTGCTGGGCCTCGCTGACGGTTTCGCCCAGTCCCACGGCGCACAGCACACGCCCGCCGCTGGTCACGATCTGCCCGTCCTGTTCGGCGGTGCCGGCATGAAACACCTTGCTGTCGGGCGTCTCGTCCGGGAGCCCCGCGATAACATCGCCCTTGCGATAGCTGTCCGGATAGCCGCCGGCCGCCAGCACTACCCCCAGCGCGGCGCGAGGGTCCCACTCGGCCTCGATCTGATCCAGCCGTTGCGCCAGCGCCGCCTCGCACAGGGCGACCAGATCCGAGCGCAGGCGCATGAGAATCGGCTGGGTCTCGGGATCGCCGAAACGGCAGTTGTATTCGAGCACCTTGGGCGTGCCGTCCGGGCCGATCATCAGCCCGGCATAGAGGAACCCGGTATAGGGATGGCCCTCAGCCGCCATGCCGCGCACGGTCGGTTCGATGACCTCGCGCATGACGCGCGCGTGAATCCCGGGGGTGACCACCGGCGCGGGCGAGTAGGCCCCCATGCCGCCGGTATTGGGGCCGCGATCGCCGTCGTCGCGGGCCTTGTGGTCCTGGGAAGTGGCCAGCGGCAGGATGTGCTCGCCGTCGGCCATGACGATGAAGCTCGCTTCCTCGCCCTGCAAAAACTCCTCGATGACGACCCGGTGGCCGGCGTCGCCGAAGGCATTGCCGGCCAGCATGTCGCGTACCGCGGCAATGGCCTCGTCCTCACTCTGGGCCAGGATGACCCCCTTGCCGGCGGCCAGCCCGTCCGCCTTGACCACGATGGGCGCGCCCTGCTGGCGGACATAGGCGATGGCCTCGTCCACGTCGGTAAAATTGCCGTAGGCGGCGGTGGGAATCTGATGCCGCTGCAGAAAATCCTTGGTGAAGGCCTTGGAGCCTTCCAGCTGCGCGGCAGCGCGGGTGGGGCCGAAACAGGGCAGGCCGGCGGCGCTGAATTCATCCACCACGCCGGCCACCAGCGGCGCCTCGGGGCCGACCAGGGTCAGGTCGATGGCCTCGCTGCGGGCAAACTCGAGCAGGGCCTGAATGTCCTCGGCGCCGATGGCCACGTTTTGCAGACCGGGTTCACGGGCGGTGCCCGCATTGCCGGGGGCAACATACACGGTCTCGATCCGTTCGGATTGGGCGGCTTTCCAGGCCAGGGCGTGCTCCCGGCCGCCCCCGCCGATGACCAGAATTTTCATACGCGTGTCGCTCATGCCAGGTGGCTGTTCAATGACGGAAATGGCGCATGCCGGTGAAGACCATGGCAATGTCGTGTTCGTCGGCGGCGGCGATCACTTCCTCGTCGCGCATCGAGCCACCGGGCTGAATCACGGCCCGGATGCCGGCTTCGGCGGCCTGGTCCAGTCCGTCGCGGAAGGGGAAGAAGGCGTCGGAGGCCATCACCGAACCGGGCACTTCCAGCCCCGCCTGTTCGGCCTTGATGGCGGCGATGCGCGCCGAGTTGACCCGGCTCATCTGACCGGCGCCGACGCCCACGGTCATCAGCTCGCGGGCATAGACGATGGCGTTGGACTTGACGAACTTGGCCACCTGCCAGCTGAACAGCAGATCACCCATCTCCTGCTCCGAGGGCTGGCGTTGGGTCACCACCTTGAGGTTATTATATAAAGCCAGATCGGCCTCCTGCACCAGCAGGCCGCCGTTGACCCGTTTGAAGTCAAGCCGCGACTGGCCGTTGCTGAACTCGCCGCAGGCCAGCAGGCGCACGTTCTTCTTGGCCGCGACCACCTCGATGGCCTCGGCGCTGACACCCGGCGCAATGATCACCTCGACAAACTGGCGCTCGACGATCGCTCTGGCGGTTTCGGCATCCAGTTCCTGGTTGAAGGCGATGATGCCGCCGAAGGCCGATTCGGGATCGGTGGCATAGGCACGATCATAGGCCAGCAGCAGGTTCTCGGCCTGGGCAACCCCGCAGGGGTTGGCGTGCTTGACGATGACGCAGGCCGGGGTGTCGAACTGTTTGACGCATTCGAGTGCCGCATCGGTGTCGGCGATGTTGTTGTAGGACAGCTCTTTGCCCTGCAGCTGGCGCGCGGTGGCCACCGAGGCCTCGTGCTGATCGGCTTCCACGTAAAAAGCGGCCGCCTGATGCGGGTTCTCGCCATAACGCATGGCCTGGACTTTGTGGAACTGGCTGTTGAAGGTGCGCGGCAGTCCACCGTGTTGTCCCTCGCTGTCGATCGCGCCCAGGTAGTTGGCAATCGCGCCGTCGTAACCGGCGGTATGCTCGAAGGTTTTAACCGCCAGATCGAAACGGGTGGCATCGCTCAGCGCGCCGTCGTTGTCGGCCATCTCTTCGAGCACGCGCGGATAATCAATGCTGTTGACCAGCACCGCCACCCCGGCATGGTTCTTGGCGGCGGCACGCAACATGGTCGGCCCGCCGATATCGATGTTTTCGATCGCGGTGGGCAGATCGCAGTCGGGTTTGGCGATGGCCTCGCGAAACGGATAGAGGTTCACCACCACCATGTCGATGGGCGGGATGGCATGTTCCTGCATCACCGCGTCATCCGTGCCGCGCCGACCCAGCAGTCCGCCGTGGATCTTCGGATGCAGGGTCTTGACCCGCCCGTCCATCATTTCCGGAAAACCGGTGTAGTCGGACACCTCGATAACCGGAATACCGGCCTCACTCAGCAACTTTGCCGTGCCGCCGGTCGAGAGGATCTCGACCCCGAACTGCTCGTGCAGTTGTCTGGCAAATTCGGCGATCCCGCTTTTATCGGAGACGCTGATCAGCGCGCGCTGGATTTTATTCATGATTGTGAGTTCCCCACCAACAATTCGGCCACGGGATTGCCGTGGCCGACGTTGTGCTTATCGATTGTGATGTCCGGTGTCAGTCGTGTAATCCGTACTGCTTGAGTTTCTTTCGCAGGGTGCCCCGGTTGATGCCCAGCATTTCGGAGGCCTTGCTCTGATTGCCGCCGGTGTGCTGCAGCACGGCACGAAACAGCGGCTCTTCCAGTTCGGCGAGCACCATTTTATACAGATCGTTGGTTGGATGGCCTTCCAGCTGACGGAAATAGTTATCCATCGCATCCGCAACACAATCCCGCAGAGGTTTCTGGGACGAGTCGAAAGTGTTGTTATTGGTCACCACAGCGTTTTCCATAGCCACTGCTTCACTCATGCGGCAAGTTCCTCCCGATTGATTAAGCGTTCAAAAAAGTCATAAATCATATCCAGCTGTTGCTCCACGCTGTCGACGCGATTCACTGCCTGACGGAAGGCCGCGCCATGAGACTGTCCCTTGCTGTACCAGCTGATATGTTTGCGGGCCACCCGCACGCCGGTGTGTTCGCCATAAAAGGCATATAGATTTTTCAGATGGCCCACAAGGATGTCGCGGATGGTTTCCGCGGACGGCTCCGGCAGCAACTCGCCGGTTTGTAAATAGTGTTCGATTTCGCCAAAGATCCAGGGGCGGCCCTGGGCGGCGCGGCCGATCATGACCGCGTCGGCGCCGGTATGCCGCAGAACATAGGCCGCTTTTTGCGGCGTGCTGATATCTCCGTTGGCGATGACCGGAATAGCGACCCGCGATTTGACCTCGGCAATGGTGTCGTACTCCGCCTCGCCGTTGTACTGATCGGCCCGGGTGCGGCCGTGGATGGCCAGCGCCTGGATACCGGCTTCTTCGGCGATGCGGGCGATCAGCGGCGCGTTTTTGTGCTGGCTGTCCCAGCCGGTGCGGATCTTCAGGGTCACCGGCACGTCGACCGCATCGACCACGGCTTTGACGATGCGCTCGACCAGCGGCTCGTCCTGCAGCAGGGCCGAGCCGGCCATGACATTGCACACCTTCTTGGCCGGGCAGCCCATATTGATATCGATGATCTGGGCGCCGCGTTCGACATTGTGACGCGCGGCCTCGGCCATCATTTGCGGATCGGCACCGGCAATCTGCACCGACTTGGGCTCGATCTCGCCCTCGTGACTGGCACGCCGTTCGGTCTTTTTACTGCCCCACAACAGGGAATTGGACGAGACCATTTCGGACACGGCCATGCCGGCGCCCAGTTGTTTGCACAACTGGCGAAACGGCAGATCGGTCACGCCCGCCATGGGCGCAAGGATCAACGGATTGTTGAGCTGATAAGGGCCGATACGCATAGTGATGTCTTCAGGCTGACTCGTGCCCCGCGGCACGAGGCGGATCATCATACCCGTTCGGGTGCAGAGGATAAAGCAGGAAAACCGCTCCGCAGGCCTTGCGATTCCCGCAAAGCTGATCTACACGCACCGCCTGTTTGAGGTCGTGTGCGAGGCGCGTCGGTTACTGAAAATCGAATTCGAAGTTCACCGCCTCGCTGCCCGGGTCCGCCACTTCGAGTTTGATCTGCAAGGGGGTGTCCGGTTGCATCTGCATAAACGGTGAATGGCGTTCGCCCAGATAATCGGCTGGCGTAAAGCGGCGCCGGGCCACCCGGTTGCCGGATAAATCAAACAGCGTGACCCGCACGGCGGGGTAGGCCTGGGCCACCTCGGCTTCATTGACCAGGGTGGCGCTGATCAACAGGGCATCATCCTGATCGGGATGGGCCCGCACGTCGCGGTTAAGCAGACGGAGGCGATCGGTATCCCGGTACGGGGTGAAGCGGCAGGGTAGTTGCTGGCAGAACTGTTCCAGCCAGGGCTGGCTTTGCGGGACATAGCGGACTACATCCAGCGGCCGGAACAGGGCCAGCTGGCCAATCAAAAGCGCCACCAATATCAGGAATAACAAACTGCCACCCAGGGTGGCCAGCCAGCTGCGCGGTTCGGGCGGTTCGATCGCCAGTGACTCCCGCAGGCGCAGCGGCACCGGTTCCGGCTCCTCGTCCAGCGTCGGTGGCGGCTGGGGGGCGGTCTCATCGCGAGTGTCCGCTTCATCGACCTGGTCGATTGGCCAATCTTCGAGCTCGTCCTCGAATGCCTGCGGCGTCGCTGCTTCCCCGGGTCCGGTCGTGGCGGTGCCGGCCGCGTCTGCCGTTTTTGGGGCCGGCCAAGCCGGTTCCTCGTCGGCAGACGGTTCGCGTTTTATATCGTCAAACAGGCTGTCGATGGCCTCGCCCAGTTCATCCGGTTCGGTGGGCGGCGGCTCGTCCGGTAACGCCAGGGAGCCCGGCAATTCGGTGTCGGGGTTGTCGATGCCCAGCGACAACTGCTGGTCCATCTCCGCCAGGATGTCATCCAGTTCCCGGTCCGAGAGCACTTCATCGGTGAATTCGTTGTATTGATAACGGGGACGCTCGGTCGCCGAGATCGGCTCGGGCTCGGGTTCTTCCGGCTCGCTCACGGATTCGCTGTCGGCCGGCGATTCGGTAACGGCGTCCGTCTCCCGTTCTTCCAGGTCCGGCATCGGCATTTCGACAGTTGCCGGCTCGGTTTCCGGTTCTTCCGGTTCGCTCACGGATTCGCTGCCGGCCGGCGAGTCGGTAACGGCGTCCGTCTTCCGCTCCGCCAGGTCCGGCATTGGCATTTCGACGGTGGCCGGTTCGGGTTCCGGCTCGTCCGCTTCGATTTCGGGTTCGGCCTCGTCCCCGGCAGGTTGCGCCTGTTCGGTCGCAGAGACGTCCGGCGTTTCGTCGGTTTTGAACGGGGCTGGCGTCGTGGGCCCGGACTGATCCGCGGACGGCATGAGCGAAACGGCATCGACGTCGCTTTCGGTGTCGTCGCTGCTGTCGGATTCCGGTTCGGGCGGTCTCCCGGCCGCCGTCGGGGCAATGCCGGTGGAGGCGGCTTCATCGCTGGCTGCGGGGGGACGCTCTTCGCTCTGCGGGGCGCGGAACAGATCAATATGATCCGTTTGATCCCCGGCCGGAGTTGTCGATGCAGTGGACGAGGCCGGTGGACTCTGACCGGGCACGGGCTGCAAATGCTGCCTGGCATTGAAAACGGTCTTGCATTTGCCGCAACGCACCTTGCCCTGCGCCACCGCCAGCTGGGCCTCGGTGATCCGGAAACAGGTACGACAGGCGGGACAACAGGTCAGCATAACGGTGTCGGGAATGGTTTTGTGGCGGTGCGAGACATGGGTTTGATCATACCATGCTATATCAGTTTCTAGGTGCTAGGTCCTGGAACCTGATTTGGTAGGCCGGACAAAGCGTAGCGGTGTCCGGCAATCTTCGAGAGCCCGATACCGCTGCGCTTTATCGGGCCTACACGCTGGATCAGTTTCCAGGTTCTGGCTTCTGGAACCTGGCTCCTGTTAGACAAACCCACTCCTCAATCTGGCGATAGAGCTGTATGTCGAAATAGGGCTGGTAGGCGGCGATGACGTCGTCCATCTGGGTGTCGAGGATCCCGGCCAGGACGATGCGGCCGCCCGGCTCGACATGGCCGGCCAGTTGCGGGGCCAGGTGGATCAGGGGGCCGGCCAGGATGTTGGCCAGCAGCAGCGGCACGGTGACGTCACCCGGCATGGCCCCGGGCAGGTGTAGCGAGACGTTTTCCTCGATGCCGTTCTTGCGCAGGTTCTCGGCGGTGGCCAGCAGGGCCTGGGGATCGTTATCCACGCCCCACAGCTGCCGTGCGCCGAGTTTGCTGGCGGCGATGGCCAGAATGCCCGAACCGCAGCCGTAGTCGATGACGTTTTGATCCCGCGGGGGATGTTCGTCCAGCCACTCCAGGCAGAGGCGCGTGGTGGGGTGGGTGCCGGTGCCAAACGCCAGGCCGGGATCGAGCAGGATATTCACGGCGGCGGGATCGGGCGGGGTAAAGCCGCCGGGGACGATCCAGACCCGGCGGCCGAACTGCATCGGCTGGAAATGATCCATCCAGGCGCGCACCCAGTTCTGATCTTCCAGCGGCTCAGCTTTCCAGTCATTGACCGGGTCGGGCAGCTGCCGGTTGATCTGATTGATGAGGGTTGCCGGATCCCGGTCGGCTTCGAACAGACCGATGACCCGGGTCTGGGACCAGATGGGCGTGGTGCCGGGTGCCGGCTCCAGCAGCGGCTGATCGGCGGCATCCTGCAGCGTCACCGAGGCGGCCCCGACTTCCTCCAGGGCATCACTGAGACGTTCGACCTGTTCGGCCGACGCGGGGATGATGAGTTGTAGCCATGCCATAAGAGAAAAGGGCCGAGTTACGAGGGACGAGTAACGAGGACAAGCCGGTTGTTTTGCCTCGTCACTCGTCACTCGTCCCTCGGCACTGAAAAACTGTTAAGTGAACTAGCGTTCACTCAACAGTTTTTCGAGGTAATGAATGTTCGTACCACCGGCCCGGAAGTTGGCGTCGCGGATCAGTTCCTGGTGCAGGGGGACGTTGGTCTTGATGCCTTCGACCACGATTTCGCTCAGGGCGATGCGCATGCGTGCCAGGGCGGTCTCGCGATCTTCGCCGTGGGCGATCAGCTTGCCAATCATCGAGTCGTAATAGGGCGGGACCCGGTAACCGTTATAGATATGGGTGTCGACCCGGATGCCCGGTCCACCCGGCGCATGATAAGACGTGATAGTGCCCGGCGAGGGAATGAACTTGTCCGGATCTTCGGCGTTGATGCGACATTCGATCGCATGGCCGCGGATTTCGATCTCTTTTTGGGTATAACGCAGTTTTTTCCCCGAGGCGATCAGCAGCTGTTCGCGCACGATGTCCACGCCGGTGATCATTTCGGTGACCGGGTGTTCCACCTGTACGCGGGTATTCATCTCGATGAAATAGAATTCACCGTCCTGATACAGAAATTCGAACGTGCCGGCGCCGCGATAACCGATTTCGCGGCAGGCCTCGGCGCAGCGTTCGCCGATCTTCTTGCGCATTTTCTCGGTAATGCCGGGGGCGGGGGCTTCCTCGATCACTTTTTGATGACGACGCTGCATGGAGCAGTCGCGCTCGCCCAGATGAATGGCATTGCCGTGTTCATCGGCCAGGACCTGGAACTCGATATGGCGCGGGTTTTCCAGGAATTTTTCCATGTAGACCATATCGTTGCCAAACGCGCCGCCGGCTTCGGCCTTGGTCATGGAAATGGCGTTCAGCAAAGCCGCCTCACTGTGCACCACGCGCATGCCACGTCCGCCACCGCCGCCGGCGGCCTTGATAATGATCGGGTAACCGATCTCGCGGGCAAGGTGGATATTGGTTTCCTCGTCGCTGCCCAGGGGCCCGTCGGAACCGGGTACGCAGGGCACGCCGGTTTTTTGCATCGCCTTGATGGCCTGCACCTTGTCACCCATCATGCGAATGGTGTCAGGGCGCGGGCCGATAAAGATAAACCCGCTTTCCATCACCCGCTCGGCGAAGTCGGCGTTTTCCGACAAAAAGCCGTAGCCGGGATGAATGGCCATCGAGTCGGTGACTTCGGCGGCGCTGATCACGGCGGGGATGTTCAGGTAACTGTCGGTGGAAGAAGCCGGGCCGATACAGACCGACTCATCGGCCAGGCGCACGTGTTTCAGATCGCGATCGGCATCGGAATGAACCGCGACGGTTTTGATACCCAGCTCGCGGCAGGCGCGCAGAATGCGCAGCGCAATCTCTCCACGGTTGGCAATCAGGACTTTTTCTATCATCGTTTACACAATCTGGTTGGTGCCCAAAAGGCGAAGTGGCGGGCCGCTCGCGGCGGCCGGTGTTGTTAACCGATGACAAACAGCGGTTCGTCGTATTCCACCGGCTGGCCGTTTTCCACCAGGACAGCCTTGATGGTACCGCTCTTGTCCGCTTCGATCTGGTTAAGCAGTTTCATGGCTTCGATGATGCACAGGGTATCACCGGCATTGACCTGCTGACCGACCTCGACAAACGCGCTGGCGCCCGGCGACGGCGCACGGTAGAAGGTGCCGACCATCGGGGATTTGACCACATGGCCTTCGGGCAAGGTGGGCTCGTCGCTTTCCGCGGCGGCGGCGGGCGCCGGTGCCGGCACTGGAGCGGGTGCCGCCGCCGGCGCGGGTTGTGGCGGCGCCTGCATCATCATCGGCGCGTTGGGACCGGTGCGGCTGATGCGCACCGACTCTTCGCCTTCCTTGATCTCGATTTCGGCAACGCCGGACTCTTCCAGCAGTTCGATCAGTTTTTTGACTTTGCGTATATCCATAACAGTAATGCCTTGAGAAGGTTATCAGGTTAGTTGTTCTGCAGGGTATGCAGCGCGGACTGCAACGCCAGCGTGTACCCGTAGGCACCCAGCCCGCTGATCACGCCGCTGGCCAGTTCCGAAAAATAGGAATGACGACGAAAATCCTCGCGCGCATGGATGTTGGAAAGATGAACTTCAATAAACGGAATCTTCACCGCCGCCAGCGCATCGCGCAGCGCCACGCTGGTATGGGTAAAAGCGGCGGGATTGATAATGATCCAGGCCACGTTCTCGCTGGCCGCCTGCTGCACGCGGGAAACCAGTTCATGCTCGGCGTTGCTCTGCAGGCTGGATAACGTGTGCCCGGCTTCACTGGCAATCCGGCCCAGTTCCTGATCGATCTCGGCCAGGGTGGCCGCGCCATAGTGCTCCGGCTCGCGCGTACCGAGCAGGTTCAGGTTGGGTCCGTGCAGTACCAGTATCTGGGCCATGGGCTATCTATTAGACTGTTATTGCGTCGCGGGCCGTTTGAGTCGATTTATCGTGGCTACATATCTGAACAGATCGAAGCAAGATCGACGCCAGTTTGACGCAGTTTTTTCGGCCAATCACAGGGGAATTCTGCCTCAAGATGAGGGGTTTGTCCAGAACCCCGGTTTTCCCCGCCATTTCGCTGCAAATCCTAGCAAGATTCGCACCAGGGCGGTTTGAACTCGATCACAGTCCTTCCCTCGGTCTCTCGCGGCCTCGGGAGGGACGAGGGAAAACATTTACCACGAAGACACGAAGTCACCAAGAAAGCTGAATCGGGTGGGTGGGAGCGCCCCACGGGCGCGACTGTCGAATCGGGCACGGGCACGGTCGCGGTCGAGGCCCGCTCCCACAGGGTACTCTGTCTGCCGGCATAAGGCAGAAGTGGAACAGATGTTCCTGTGGTGGGAGCGCCCCACGGGCGCGACTGTCGAACCCTGCACGGTCGCGGTCGAGGCCCGCTCCCACAGGGTTCTCTGTCTGCTGGCATAAAGCAGAAGTGGAACAATGTTCCTGTAGTGGGAGCGCCCCACGGGCGCGACTGTCGAATCCTGCACGGTCGCGGTCGAGGCCCGCTCCCACAGGGTTCTCTGTCTGCTGGCACAAAGCAGAAGTGGAACAATGTCCCTTAGTAGGAGCGCCCCACGGTCGCGACTGTGCGACCTGCACGTCGCGGTCGCCGCTCCCCAGGCTGATCCAGGCGATCAGCCATGTGACTGCCAGTCCGGCTGGGGGTCGGCTATCACATAACGGGCCGTATTCCTCAAATCTTCTTCACGACGCAAGGCGTGATCGTGAAACCCAGGTTGCCATAGGCGACCCGAGCGATTTAATTGCAGGTTAATACAACGGGCACTGTTCGACTTGATGTTTGAGACGACGGTGCAGAGAGGGTGTCGGTGACCCAACTGCATAAGCCAGTGAAGATGATCGGGCATGACTACATAGGCCAGAGTTGTTGCATTGTTCTGATTATCTTTCAGTGTCTTTACCAGTAATCGCCCCAGGAAAAGATCCCGAAATACCGGCTGACGTTGCTCGGTAACGGTTGTGATGAGATAGATCCGATCGGTTTCCGAGCGGCGACCGATGCGCAGACGATGCTCTGCTGGAGAATTTGGCATGTAACACCTCCTTGTGTTCATGGGAACTGTCTCGCAAACAGGTGTGTTTGTAAAGGGGGTGTCGGTCGCGGTCGAAGCCCGCTCCCACAGGGGACTGTCTGCCGGCATGAAGCAGAAGTGGAACAATGTTCCTGTGGTGGGAGCGCCCCACGGGCGCGACTGTCGAATCGGGCACGGTCGCGGTCGAAGCCCGCTCCCACAGGGAATTGTATGCTGGGTTTAAGAAAAGGGCCTCGTCACTCTTCCCTCGTAACTCGGCCCTCTTGTTTACAGGAGGGGTTTGATCATCGCCTCGGCGTCTTCGAAGCTCAGTTCGTTGCGATGGGTCTCGGTGATCTTGCCGTCGCGGTCGACGATGACGGTGTAGGGCAGGACGCCCATGCGGTTGCCGTAGGCTTTGGAGAGGGCGATGCCGTCCTTGTCGCCGACCAGGATCGGGTAGTTGATCCCCATCGGATCGACGAAGTCGATGGCGTTCTGTTTGGTGTCGATGGCGATGCCGACGATGGTAAAGCCCTGATCGGCGTATTTTTCCTGCAGGTCGATGAAGGCGGGGATCTCGCGGCGGCAGGGCGGGCACCAGGTGGCCCAGAAGTTGATCATCAGTACCTCACCGTCCCATTCGCTGATATGGCGCAAATTGCCCTGCAGATCGAGCAGGCCGAAATCGGGACGAACTTCAGGCGGGCCGGCGGCATCGCTGCTGTTTTGTGCTGTGGCTGTTTCGCTGTCCTGGTCGTCAAACAGCTGGTTGGCGTACATGCCGGCCAGCAGACTGATGGCCGCCACCACGATGATCAATGCGATAAAGACTGAACGTTTCATACGGCTGTTCCGTTCGTTAGAGGTTAAATGAATCAAATCCGGATCAGGCCCGCCACCGGGGCGGGCCGTCACCTAGAAGGACATCATGTTCAGATGGTTATGAAACTCGTCGGCGTTCATGGCACCCACCAGACGCCGGCCGTGGCGCTCCTCGCCATCGGGGCCGAAGAAGAGAATGGCCGGCGGCGCAACGAGATTGAAGCTGCGCAGTAATGCCTTGTCCTTTTCGTCGTTATCCGTCACATCCGCCTTGAGCAGGACGAAGTTATCCAGCCGCTCGATGACGCGCTGATCGGTGAAGACGTATTTTTCATAATCCTTGCAGTAGATACACCAGTCGGCGTAGAAGTCGAGCATCACCGGCTTGCCGGCGTCACTGGCGCGCGCCAGTTCCTGCTCGAAGTCCTCGACGGTCTTGATCGTCCGAAACTCGAGTTTTTGTTGCTGGACGGCGCCAGCGCCCCCGGCGCCGGCAAACACGCCGTGCAGCGGCCGGAACTTGTCATTGGCGCCGGCACTGGCGCCAATCACCAGCAGGATGCCGTAGACCAGCAGGATGATCCCCAGCCCTTTCCAGAGCCGGTGCCAGCCGGAGGTGTCGGCCGGCAGCGGTTCCAGCGCTTTCATGTAGATGCCCGAGATGATCAGCAGCGCGGCCCACAGCCACAGAGCGACATAGTCGGGAATAATCCGCTCGAGCATCCAGATGGCCACGGCCAGCAGCAGGACGCCGAAGATGGCCTTGACCGCATCCATCCAGCCGCCGGCGCGAGGCAGCAGTTTGCCCGCCGAGGTGCCGATGGCAATCAGCGGCAGCCCCATACCCAGACTCAGGGCGAACAGGGCCATGCCGCCGAGCACCGCATCGCCGGTCTGGCCGATATAGATCAGCGCCCCCGCCAGCGGCGCGGCCACGCAGGGACCGACGATCAGTGCCGACAGGAAGCCCATCACGGCCACGCCGGTCAGGCTGCCGCCTTTCTGGCGGTTACTGACTTCGGAGAGCCTGCCCTGGATGGAGGCGGGCATCTGCAGTTCGTAGAAGCCAAACATGGACAGGGCCAGCAGCACGAACACGGCGGCAAAGCTGCTCAGAATCCAGGGGTTCTGGAAGGCCGCCTGCAGGTTCTCGCCCAGCATGCCGGCGAGGACCCCGGCAACGGTATAGGTGAGCGCCATCGCCAGCACGTAGACCGTGGACATGGTAAAGGCGCGACCGGTGGTGATCTTGTCCCCCTGGCCGATGATGATGCTGGAGAGAATCGGAATCATCGGGAACACGCAGGGGGTGAAGGCCAGCAACAGGCCGAAGCCGAAGAAGGTCAGAATGACCAGGATGCCGCCGGCCTGCAGCGAGGCGGCGATGGTGTCCTGCTCGGACATGGGCTGTTGTTCGCCTGTCTGAGCCGTCGGCTCGGAATCATCGGCCTGCGTAATCTGATTCGTGGCGGCCAGCTTGACGGTTTCACTCTTGCGAATCGGGGGATAGCAAATCCCGGTTTTCTCGGCACAACCCTGGTAGACAAATGCCAGCTCAACCTCGCCGGCCTCGCCCCGGGTCCGCACCAGGGGAATATCGACCGTCAGGGTCTGTTCGCCCTCGAATACCTGGATCTTGCCGAAGAATTCATCTTCTTTTTCCTTGCCTTTGGGCAGCTCGACCTCGCCTACCCGGGCGTCGCCCTGCTTGACGGAAAATTCGAATTTGTCGCGATACAGATAGTGGTCGGCGACGATCTGCCAGGTGGCCCGCACCGTATCGGCGCTGATGACTTCCGTGCTGAAGGCAAAGGCCTGATCGGGATGCAGGACCTCATCGTCGCCCTGGTTCAGGCCGAGATCGTCATTCAGATCCTGCAGGGAGGGTTTGTCCTGCGTACTGGCCGCGGCGCCGGTGGCAGTCAGTAGCACGTCCTGGCGGTGCGGGGGATAACAGACGCCGAGATCGGCGCAGCCCTGGGAGTGGGCCGTCAGCGTGAAATCGCCGCTGCCGGATTCAATCGGGATCGTGACGGGCACGCCGCCGCGATAAATTTCCACCTGGCCGAAGAACTCGTCGTCCTTGATCTTGCCGTCGGGCAGCTGCGGTTCGCCCAGGGTGATAGCGGGATTGTCGACCTCGAAACGGATCTTGCCGCGATACAGATAATAGTTGTCAGCCACGTCCCAGCGGGCCTGGATCGCGCCATCGACGACCTCGGCCTGGAAGGCAAACGCCTTGTCGGGCTCCAGCAGCTCTTGTTCGGCGGCAACGGGGAATACAAACAGAAATAACAGGGTGGCAAACAGTTTTTTCATCATCATTATTATTCCAGTGCGTTATCAATCCACTGCAGGTAATCCTGCAGTCCTCCATCCAGAGAGACCCTGAGAATTTCAGGAAGTTCATATGGGTGGTGCTGTTGCAGGGTCTCTTCCAGCTGGCCGTAGCGGTCCTGCCGGGTCTTGATGATCAGCAACACCTCGCCGTCGCGCTCGACCTGGCCCTGCCATTCGTAGACCGATTCCAGTCCGGGCACGATATTGACACAGGCCGCCAGTCGCCCCGCCACCAGCCGGTCGGCCAGTTGTCGCGCGGTGTCGGTATCGGGGCAGGTGCACAGCACCAGGCACTGGGAGAGTTCACTCATGCCGTGCAAGATACCAGCCCGGTGCACGACTGGCAAAGCATCAAGCTGTTACACTATCGGCTCAACCCATCCTCTGGTTAAAGACGATGCCCCTGTTTCGAATATTCCTTATTCTGTTTATCGCCATTCCCCTGATCGAAATTTATTTTCTGATCCAGATCGGCGAGGTGATCGGCGCCTGGCCGACCATTTTACTGGTGGTGTTGACCGCCGTGGTCGGTGTCGGCCTGTTGCGCTGGCAGGGCTTTTCTACCCTGATGCGTTTTCAGACGGAGCTGGCCGGGGGCCAGCTGCCGGCTCTGCCGCTGTTCGAGGGGCTGCTGCTGGTGGTCGCGGGCGCGCTGCTGCTGACGCCGGGGTTCGTGACCGATGCGGTGGGTTTCGTTTTGCTGGTGGCGCCTCTGCGCCAGGGGCTGATCCGCTGGGCCATCCGGCGCGGCGTGATTCGCACCGGCCCGCCGGGTGGCGGCCCCGGTAAGCCCGGGGGCGGCCCGCGCACCATCGAAGGCGAATTTCAGCGTCGGGATGACGACTGAGCCTTGAATTTTCCCACTATCACCCCATCAAGAGACTGGTCTTGACAGTGCGGCCGTGACCGCTATTATTAGCACTCGTCGATGCCGAGTGCTAAAAGGCCGACTGAAATTCCCGCCCGGGCAGGCTGCTGTTCGGGCTAACCATCTGAAATCCAAGAAATCAATAACATTCAGGAGATACTGAGAATGAAAATCCGTCCTTTGCATGACCGCGTGATTATTCGTCGCATGGAAGAAGAACGTACCACGGCTGGCGGCATCGTCATTCCCGATTCCGCCACCGAAAAACCCAGCCAGGGCGAAGTGGTCGCCGTGGGCAATGGCAAGATTCTGGACAACGGCGAAGTCCGCGCGCTGGACGTTAAAGCGGGTGACAAGGTGCTGTTCGGCAAATATGCCGGTAACGAGGTCAAGGTCGACGACGAGGAACTGCTCGTCATGCGCGAAGAAGACATCATGGGTGTGGTTGAAGGCTGATCCGGCGATTCAACCACGGTCGATATTGAAAGCTTATCTATAAAGATAGTGAGGAAGGAACATGAGTGCAAAAGAATTGAAATTTGGTGACGACGCCCGTCATAAAATGCTCAAAGGCGTGAACACCCTGGCCAATGCCGTCAAGGTCACCCTGGGCCCCAAAGGCCGCAATGTCGTGCTCGAGAAGAGCTTCGGCGCGCCGACCATCACCAAGGACGGCGTTTCCGTGGCCAATGAAATCGAACTGACCGACAAGTTCGAAAACATGGGCGCACAGATGGTCAAGGAAGTCTCTTCCCAGACTTCCGACGTCGCCGGTGACGGTACCACCACGGCGACCGTGCTGGCCCAGTCCATCCTGACCGAAGGCATGAAGGCCGTGGCCGCCGGTATGAACCCGATGGATCTCAAACGCGGCATCGACAAAGGCACCAATGCCGCCGTCGAGCAGCTGAAGAAATTGTCCAAGCCCTGTGCCGACGACAATGCCATCGCCCAGGTGGGCACCATCTCCGCCAACTCCGACCAGGAAGTCGGTGACATCATCGCCCAGGCCATGGGCAAGGTCGGCAAGGAAGGCGTCATCACCGTCGAAGAAGGCACCGGTCTGGAGAACGAACTGGACGTGGTTGAAGGGATGCAGTTCGATCGCGGTTACCTGTCGCCCTACTTCGTCAACAACCAGCAGAACATGACCGCCGAACTCGAAGATCCCTACATCCTGCTGCACGACAAGAAGATCTCCAACATCCGCGAACTGCTGCCTGTGCTGGAAGGTGTTGCCAAGGCCGGCAAGCCGCTGCTGATCGTGGCCGAAGACATCGAAGGCGAGGCGCTGGCCACGCTGGTCATCAACAACATGCGCGGTATCGTCAAGGTGGCCGCGGTCAAGGCTCCGGGCTTTGGCGAGCGTCGCAAGGCCATGCTGCAGGACATCGCCGTGCTGACCGGTGGTACCGTGATTTCCGAAGAAGTCGGTCTGCAGCTGGAAAAAGCCTCCGTTGAAGATCTGGGTCAGGCGAAGAAGATCACTGTCTCCAAGGAAGAAACCACCGTCATCGACGGTGCCGGTCCGCAGCATGACATCGAAGCCCGGGTCACCCAGATCCGCGCCCAGATCGAGGAAGCCACTTCCGACTATGACAAGGAAAAACTGCAGGAACGCGTGGCCAAGCTGGCCGGCGGTGTGGCGGTTATCAAGGTCGGTGCCGCCAGTGAAATGGAAATGAAAGAGAAAAAAGCCCGCGTGGAAGACGCCCTGCACGCCACCCGCGCCGCGGTGGAAGAAGGCGTGGTCCCCGGCGGTGGTGTCGCCCTGCTGCGTGCCCGCACCGGTATCGATGGCCTGACCGGCGACAATCACGATCAGGACGTTGGTATCAACATCCTGCGCCGCGCCATGGAAGAGCCGCTGCGTCAGATCGTGAGCAACACCGGTGAGGAAGCCTCCGTGGTCTGCAACAAGGTGGAAGAAGGCAAGGACAACTACGGCTACAACGCCGCCACCGGGGAATACGGTGACATGATCAAGATGGGTATTCTGGACCCGACCAAGGTCACCCGTACTGCCCTGCAGAACGCCGCCTCGGTCTCCGGCCTGATGATCACCACCGAAGCCATGATCGCCGACAAGCCCGACGAAGACGGCGGTGCCGGCGCCGGCGCGGCCGGTGGCATGGGCGACATGGGTATGGGCGGCATGGGCGGCATGATGTAAGCCCGACGGCCTTAACCCAGGCACAACAAAAAGCCCCGCCAGCAATGGCGGGGCTTTTTTATTTTGTGCCATAGATATATCAGTGGGAATAACGCAAAGGACGCAAAGACGCAAAGAACGCAGAGAAAATATTTATGTATTCATTATGTTGATTGCGTGAACCGGTTTGCATATAAACGGATTTGAATTAATCATGGAATGTTAATGGCTGGGTGTGTTTGGGTAATCTTTCAATTATTACAATAAATATCCTTTGCGTCCTCCGCGTCTTTGCGTCCTTTGCGTTATTTACAGCAATCTTTCTAAAAGACCGGTTGTTGCAGAAGGCGGTTTTGGTCATAGTATCCGGCACACCCATCAGGTTTTTTTATCCATGAGCAGCAACGTCGATCAGGCTATTTCGAAGTTACCCGAACCGCTGGCCGAACAGGTCACGCGCTGGTGGGAGGAGTTTGCCCCGCAGCAGGGCGATACTCCACTGGAGGAGGCGGTTGCCGGGTCACTGCCGGTGGTCTGGGCGGCCAGTGAATACGTGGCCCGCCAGTGTCTGCGTTATCCCGGGGAGTTGTCTGCCCTGCAGGCGCGGCTGTTGCAGTCGGCCGACCAGGCGCAGTTTGCCGAGCAATGGCAGTCGATGATTGACCCGGTGGAGGATGAGGCGGGGCTGATGCACGTCCTGCGCCGCTTTCGCCATCGCGAGATGGTGCGCATCCTGTGGCGGGACCTGGCTGGCTGGGCGGAGCTGGAGGAAACCTGCCGGGACCTGACTCATCTGGCACAGACCTGTATTGACGGGGCGTTGAACTGGTTATACCCGCGCTTTTGTGATCAGTATGGCACCCCCTGTTATGAAGACGGCTCACCCATGAACCTGGTGGTGATGGGCATGGGCAAGCTGGGGGCGTGGGAGCTGAACGTCTCCTCGGATATCGATCTGATCTTTACCTTTGCCGAGGAGGGCGAAACCCGCGGCGAGGGGCGCACCCTCAGCCACGGTGAGTTTTTCATCAAACTCGGCCAGAAGCTGATCGCCGTGCTGGATCAGCAGACCCCGGAAGGCTTCGTGTTCCGGGTCGATATGCGCCTGCGCCCGTTCGGCGACGGCGGGCCGCTGGTCACCAGTTTCGATGCGCTGGAGACCTATTACCAGGCGCACGGTCGCGAGTGGGAACGCTACGCCATGATCAAGGCGCGCGTGGTGGCCGGCGATCAGGCGGCCGGCGAAGAGCTGATGAACATGTTGCATCCGTTCGTCTATCGCCGTTATCTCGATTACGGCGCCTACGAATCCCTGCGCGATATGAAAGGCCTGATTGCCAAACAGGTCAAACGCAAGGGACTGGAACAGAATGTGAAGCTCGGACTGGGTGGCATTCGCGAGATCGAGTTTATCGCCCAGGTGTTTCAGCTGATCCGCGGCGGCCGGGATCCGGCCCTGCAGGAACGGCGGGTACTGTCGGTGTTGCCGCTGCTGCAGGAGAGGGATGTGTTGCCCGAGTTCGTGGTGCGCGAACTGGCAGCGGGTTACCGTTTCCTGCGCGATGTGGAGCACCGCCTGCAGGGTGTGCTGGATCAGCAGACCCATGATCTGCCCGAGGAGGAATACCCGCGTCTGCGCCTGGCCTGGAGTATGGGCTTCGACAACTGGCAAGCGTTTTACGGCGAGCTGGAACATCATCGCCAGCATGTGCATAACCATTTCGATCAGGTCTTCGCGGCGCCGCAGAATGTCGAGGAGGAAAATGAAAACATCTTCTACGACCTGTGGCACGCCAACCTGGACGAGGAGCAGGCCACGCATGCGCTGGAGGAGGCCGGTTACCGGCAGCCCGCCGCGGTTCTTTCGCGGGTAACCGATTTACAGGATGGCCGGCTTTACCAGTCGCTGAGCACCAATGGCAAACGCCGGCTGGATCGGCTGATGCCGTTGCTGCTCGGCGCCGCCGCGCAGGCGGACGATCCCGACCTCACTTTTGAGCGGGTGCTGGAGATCGTGCGCACCGTCGCCCGGCGTAGTGTCTACCTGGCCCTGCTGGTGGAGAATCCACTGGTGCTCTCGCAGCTGGTCAAACTGTGCCAGGCCAGTCCCTGGTTGTCGCGCTATCTGTCCCGTTATCCGCTACTGCTCGACGAGTTGATGGACGTGCGCAGTCTCTATGCGCCACCGGCCAAAACCGAGCTGGCGGCGGAACTGGTCGGCGAGCTGGCCCAGCTCGAGCCCGACGATCACGAGCAGGCGATGGAGGCGCTGCGCCACTTCAAACACACCAACGTGCTGCGCGTGGTAGCGGCGGATGTCTCGGATGTGCTGCCGCTGATGAAAGTCAGCGACCACCTCTCCTGGATCGCCGAGGTGATCCTCGAAGAAGCCCTGCAGCAGGCCTGGCAACATCTGAGCGAGCGCCACGGCCAGCCGGTCGCCAGCCGGGACAGCGGCGAGAAGGGCTTTGCGGTGATCGCCTACGGCAAGCTGGGCGGTTATGAGCTGGGTTACGGCTCGGATCTGGATCTGGTCTTTTTGCACGCCAGCGAGGATCAGAACGAGATGACCGACGGCAACCAGCCGCTGGCGGTGCCGGTGTTCTATGCCCGGCTCGGCCAGCGACTGATCCATATTCTCACCACCCACACCCCGGCCGGCGTGCTCTATGATGCCGATCTGCGCCTGCGTCCCGACGGCGCCTCGGGCATGCTGGTCAGCAATCTCACCTCTTTTGAAGGCTATCAACTCAACAAGGCCTGGTTATGGGAGCACCAGGCCCTGGTGCGGGCCCGCGGCGTGGCCGGCGACCACGACATCATCGACCGCTTTGGCACGGTGCGCCAGACCGTGCTGGGCCGCCAACGGGATCTGGGGGAACTGCGTGCCGAGGTCGTCAAAATGCGCCAGCGCATGCGCACCGAACTGGCCAAAAAAGCGCCCGGCTGCGTGGATATCAAACAGGGCGAGGGCGGCATGGTCGATATCGAATTTCTGGTCCAGTACTACGTGCTCGGCTACGCCCACCAGTATCCCGATCTGCTGACCTGGACCGACAACATCCGCATTCTCGACACCCTGGCCGACACCGCCCTGCTGGCCGCGACCGACACCGAACAGCTCAAGGACGCCTACCGCGCCTACCGGGACTACACCCACCGCATGGCGCTGCAGGAGCAGAAGGTTCTGGCACCCGAAGAGGTGTTTGATGAGCACCTTGCGCTGGTGAAACGGATCTGGGAAGAAGTCCTGAATGGACAGGGCCGAGGGACGAGGGCCGAGTGACGAGGTTTTTTATATCCCCTCCCCCTCCCCCTGTCCCCCTCCCTGTGGGAGGGGGAACGCATGCATGCTATTAGGGGATGCCCGATACCGCTGCGCTCTATCGGGCCTACCGGATAAACAGGTCCGAGGGACGAGGGACGAGGGACGAGGAAACCCCCGCGGTATGGTCTGCGGGGGTAGGAGCGCCTTCGGCGCGATAGTGTCTATGGCAACGGACAGGTTTGTCGCGGCGCAGCCGCTCCTACACTCCCTTCGAGCAGTAAGTAGGCCGGACAGAGCGCATCGGGGATGCCCGATTGCACTTCGCTCTATCGGGCCTATCAGGTGAACAGGGACGAGGGACGAGGAAACCCCCGCGGTATGGTCTGCGGGGGTAGGAGCGCCTTCGGCGCGATAGTGTCTATGGCAACGGACAGGTTTGTCGCGGCGCAGCCGCTCCTACACTCCCTTCGAGCAGTAAGTAGGCCGGACAGAGCGCATCGGGGATGCCCGATACCGCTGCGCTCTATCGGGCCTACCGGGTGAACAGGTCCGAGGGACGAGGGCCGAGTGACGAGGAAACCCCCGTGGTGTGGTCTGGAGTGTAGGAGCGCCTTTGGCGCGATAGTGTCTATGGCAACGGGCAGGCTTGTCGCGGCACAGCCGCTCCTACACCCCCTTGATCAGGAACGACAACGCCGCCGATTTCGCATAGAATAGCCCTCTTTATACCCATTTATATCTGATTCAGGTTTTGAAGGAGTGGCGTGGTATGTCGATGGCCGAGCGTGACGGTGTCATCTGGTTCGATGGTGAAATGGTGCCCTGGCGCGAGGCCCAGGTGCATGTGCTGACCCATACGCTGCATTACGGCATGGGCGTGTTCGAGGGGCTGCGCGCCTACAAGGCGGAGCAGGGCACGGCCATTTTCCGCCTGCAGGAGCATACCGATCGGCTGTTTCGCTCCGCGCACATCCTCAACATGAAGATCCGCTTCGACAAGGACACCCTGAACGATGCCCAGCTGGCGGTGGTGCGCGAGAACGGTCTGGAATCGGCCTATATCCGCCCGATGTGTTTCTACGGGGCCGAGGGCATGGGGCTGCGCGCTGACAACCTGCAGGTCCACACCATCGTGGCCGCCTGGGAATGGGGCTCCTACCTGGGCGCCGAGGGGATGGAGAAGGGCATTCGCATCCGCACCTCCTCGTTTACCCGCCATCATGTCAACGTCACCATGTGCCGGGCCAAGGCCAACGGCAACTACATGAACTCGATGATGGCTCTGCAGGAAGCGGTGCGCGACGGCTATGACGAAGCACTGCTGCTGGACGTGGATGGCTTCGTGGCCGAAGGCAGTGGCGAGAACTTCTTTCTGGTGCGTAACGGCGTGATCTATACCCCCGAACTGACCTCGGCCCTGGAGGGGATCACCCGCGATACCCTGTTACACCTGGCGCGGGATCTGGGCTACGAAGTGCGCGAGAAGCGCATTACCCGCGACGAGGTCTACGTGGCCGACGAAGCCTTCTTTACCGGCAGTGCCGCCGAGGTCACGCCGATCCGCGAACTGGACGGCCGGGCCATCGGCTCGGGCGTACGCGGGCCGGTGACCGAGCAGTTGCAGACTCACTATTTTGATCTGGTCCACGGCCGTGTCGACAAGTACACGGACTGGCTGGCCTACGTAAAATAAAATAACAACCCGAACAGCAGGCAACAGGAGGCGAGGGCAGTGACCCAGAAATCAAATTCAAACTCCCCGGCAGCGCGCAAGCCGGTGCAGGCCAACGCGGCCAGTCGCTACGAAGTGACCCGCGCGGAACTGCCGCTGCACTGCCCGATGGATGACATGACGCTGTGGAATTCCCATCCCCGGGTTTATCTGCCCATCGAGGAGCAGGGTGGCGAAGCCAAGTGCCCCTATTGCGGCGCCGTCTACATTCTCAAGGATCTGTAAACGCCGCTGCCACGGCGAGTCGCTGATGAAACTGCAACTTCCCCAGTTTGAACAGGCCCGGGTGCTGGTGATCGGCGATCTGATGCTGGATCGCTACTGGCACGGCGACACCTCGCGCATCTCGCCCGAGGCCCCGGTGCCGGTGGTACGGGTCGGCGAGGCCGAGGAGCGGGCCGGCGGTGCCGGGAACGTGGCGCTGAACATTGCCGCGCTGGGCGCCGGCGCCCGGGTCATGGGGCTGACCGGTGACGATGAGGCCTGCAATGCGCTGGACGATATTCTCACCGCCGCCGGCGTGGAATGCCGCTTCAGTAAACTGACCGGCTGTGCCACGGTCACCAAGCTGCGGGTACTGAGCCGTCACCAGCAGTTGATCCGGCTCGACTTCGAGGACGGTTTCGAAAGCTATCAATCCGAGGATTTGCTGCGCCAGTTCGAACAACAGCTCGACGGCATGGGCGCGGTGATTCTCTCGGACTATGGCAAGGGCACCCTGCGCGAGGCGCGCGCCTTCATCCAGGCGGCGCGCAACAAACAGATCCCGGTGCTGGTCGATCCCAAGGGCAATGATTTCGAGCGCTATCGCGGCGCCACCTTGATCACGCCCAACCTGAGTGAATTTGAAGCGGTGGTCGGCCACTGCCGGAACGATGAAGAGGTCGTTACCCGGGGCATGGCGTTGATCGAACAGTTCGAGCTGGATGCCCTGCTGGTCACCCGCAGCGAACGGGGCATGACGCTGTTGCGCCGGGGTCAGGAAGCGTTGCACATGCCGACGCACGCGCGCGAGGTGTTCGATGTCACCGGCGCCGGGGATACGGTCATCTCGGTGCTGGGCGCGGCGATTGCCGCCGGCGAGGATCTGGCCAATGCCACCGCCTGGTCGAACCTGGGCGCCGGCGTGGTGGTCGGCAAGCTCGGTACCGCCACGGTGAATATCGACGAACTGCGCCGCGCCGCGCGCGCCCAGCATGAGATCGAAACCGGCGTGGTCGACGAGGATCTGCTGGTGCGGCTGGTGAAAGATGCCCGCGATCACGGCGAGACGGTGGTGATGACCAACGGCTGTTTCGATATCCTGCATCCGGGCCACGTGCTCTATTTGCAACAGGCGCGCAAGCTGGGCGACCGGCTGGTGATCGCGGTCAACGACGACGCCTCGGTCAAGCGGCTCAAGGGCGAGTCCCGGCCGATCAATACGGTCGAACGGCGCATGGCGGTGTTATCCGCGCTGGAGTGTGTCGACTGGGTCGTGCCCTTTAGCGAAGACACTCCCGAACGGCTGATCTGCCAGGTCCTGCCGGACTTGCTGGTCAAAGGCGGCGATTACCAACCCGAAGAGGTCGCCGGCGGCCAGTGCGTGCTGGATAACGGCGGCAAGGTGGAAGTCCTGGACTTTATCGAAGGCCATTCCACTACCGACATCATTAAAAACATCACAGGCAAACAGAAGGCGGAATCATGATTATCGTGACCGGCGGCGCCGGTTTTATCGGCAGCAATATCGTCAAGGCACTCAACGAGCGCGGCGAGACGGATATCATTGTGGTCGACAACCTGACCAACGGCGTCAAGTTCAAGAACATTGCCGACTGCGAGATCGCCGACTATCTCGACAAGCAGGACTTCATCGAACGTATCAAGGCCGGCGACAGCTTCGCCAAAAAGGTCAAAGCCATTTTCCATGAAGGCGCCTGTTCCAGCACCACCGAGTGGGACGGCAAGTTCATGATGGAAAACAATTACGATTATTCCAGGGCGTTGCTGCATTACTGCCTGGATCGCCAGATTCCTTATTTATACGCCTCGTCTGCTTCGGTCTACGGTTCCGGCAGCGTGTTCAAAGAGAGCCGCGAGTACGAGCAGCCGATCAACATGTACGCCTATTCCAAGTTCCAGTTCGATCAGTATGTGCGCCGTCATCTGCCGGATGCCAAAAGCCAGGTGGTCGGGTTCCGCTACTTCAACGTCTATGGCCCGCGCGAGCAACACAAGGGCAGCATGTCCAGCGTGGCTTTTCATGTAAACAACCAGATCACGGAAAACGGCAAGGCGAAACTGTTCGAAGGCTGCGACGGTTACGGCAACGGCGAGCAGCGCCGTGACTTCGTCTATGTCGGCGATGCGGTGGATGTGAATCTGTGGTTCATGGATAACCCGGATAGGTCCGGCATTTTCAACCTGGGCACCGGGTGCAGCCAGACCTTCAAAGACGTCGCCGAGGCGGTGATCGCCTATCACGGCAAGGGCGAAATCGAATATATTCCTTTCCCCGAACATCTCAAGGGCCGTTACCAGAGTTTTACCGAGGCGGATATCAACGCCCTGCGTCAGGCTGGTTACGAAGCGCCTTTTAAAACGGTCGAGCAGGGTGTCACCGACTATATGCGGTGGCTGCACCGCGACAGCCAGTAATTACGGCGAGCGGTGAGCGGCACGTCTTCCGAGCGTATCCTGGTGATCGGCCCGGCCTGGGTCGGCGATATGGTCATGGCCCAGAGCCTGTTCATGAGCCTGAAACAACAGCGTGACGATCCCCTCATCGATGTCGTCGCGCCAAAATGGTCGCTGCCGTTACTGGCGCGCATGCCCGAAGTCCACGAGGGGATCCCCCTGCCGGTGCAACACAAGGAACTGGGGCTGGGCAAGCGTCGGGCACTCGGCCGCGCCCTGCGCGCGCACAAATATGATCAGGCCATCATTCTACCGCGTTCCTACAAGGCGGCGCTGGTACCCTGGTTTGCCCGGATTCCCCGGCGCACCGGCTACCGGGGCGAGATGCGTTACGGCATGATCAACGATATCCGTCGCCTGGATAAACGCGTGCTGTACCGGACCGTGCAACGTTTCGTCGCGCTGGGACAGCCGGGCGATGTGGATGCGGCGCCAGCGATACCGCAACCCCACCTGGCGGTCGATTCGCACAACCGCCAGCGATGCCTGGAGAAACTGGGCCTGACCACGGACAAACCGATCATCGCCATGATGCCGGGCGCCGAATACGGTCCGGCCAAACGCTGGCCGACCGACTATTTTGCCGAACTGGCGCGTCAGCTGGTTGATCGGGGTAAACAGGTCTGGGTGCTCGGCTCCCACAAGGAAGCGCCACTGGGTGACGCGATCGCGGTGTCAGACAATATTGTTAATCTGTGCGGCAAGACCGAACTGGTGGATGTGGTGGACTTGCTGTCACTGTGCGAACAGGCGGTGACCAATGACTCGGGATTGATGCATGTCGCCGCGGCCAGCGGTTCCAGCGTCATCGCCATTTACGGCTCCTCCGATCCGAACTACACGCCGCCGTTGACGGACAGGGCGCAGATTATCTATCAGAACCTGGACTGCAGTCCCTGCTTTGAACGGGAGTGTCCGCTGGGACATACCAACTGTCTGAACGATATCAAACCCGACTCCATTCTCGCGCGGATAGAATAAATTATATGAATAACAAGCCCACATTATCCGTTGTGCTGATCGTTATGAACGAGGCAGGTAACTTGCGCGAGTGTCTGGAGACTGTCGCCTGGGCCGACGAGATCGTGGTGGTGGATTCGGGCAGCAACGACAGCACACGCGAGATCGCCGCGGAGTATACCGACAAGGTGTATGTCGAGGATGACTGGCAGGGCTTCGGCGTGCAGCGCCAGCGCGCGCAGCAGTATGCCGGTGGCGACTGGATCCTGATGCTGGATGCCGATGAACGCGTGACCGAAGCGCTGGCGCAACAGATCCGCCAGGCGCTCGAGCAGGATGATCGGCAAGCGGTTTATTTCTTACCGCGACTGTCGTGGGTGTTCGGGCGTTTTATTCGTCATTCGGGCTGGTATCCCGACTATGTGGCGCGACTCTATCCGCGCGACAAGGCCGGCTACAATGCCAACCGGGTGCATGAAAAGCTGGTCTGTCCCGATAACATGACGGAGAAAAAACTCAGCGGGGATCTGTTGCACTATACCTACCGGGATCTGGAACATTACCTGGTCAAGTCCGCTCATTACGCGGCGGCCTGGGCGCAACAGCGCCAGGAACGGGGCAAGCGCAGCAGCCTGTCACAGGGCATCCTGCATGGCATCGGCTGCTTTATCAAAATGTATCTCGTGCGCGCCGGGTTTCTCGATGGCAAGCAGGGCTTTTTACTGGCCGTGCTGTCGGCCCATTCGACGTTTGCCAAGTACGCCGATCTGTGGATTCGCCAGCAGCCGCATCGCGCCGGAGGCGCTCCTACAGATACCCGGTAGGAGCGGCTGCGCCGCGATAGCAGATCGATGGTAATCCACAGATACCGGGTAGGAGCGGCTGTGCCGCGACGAAGATCGATGGTAATCCACAGATACCAGGTAGGAGCGGCTACGCCGCGATAGAAGATCGATGGTAATCCACAGATACCGGGTAGGAGCGGCTACGCCGCGATAGCAGATCGATGGTAATTTACAGATACCGGGTAGGAGCGGCTACGCCGCGATAAGATCGATGGTAATCTACAGATACCGGGTAGGAGCGGCTACGCCGCGATAGCAGGTCGATGGTAATTTACAGATACCGGGTAGGAGCGGCTACGCCGCGATAGCAGGTCGATGGTAACCCCGGATACCAGGTAGGAGCGGCTACGCCGCGATAGAAGATCGATGGTAATTTACAGATACCGGGTAGGAGCGGCTACGCCGCGATAGCAGGTCGATGGTAACCCCGGATGCCAGGCAGAGCGGCTGCGCCGCGATGAAAAATCGATGAGGATTCCGAAGCCGGCTAAAGGAGCTTGTCGCTGATCTGTTTCGCAGCCGCCTCGATATCGATGCGTTGCATGTCTTCGGTTTCCGCCTGTTCCGGTGGCATGAAGCCCAGGCGACGGTTCTCGCTGCTCAGCGTTTGCCAGCGCAGGGCGGTGGAAGAACGCTTGCGCGGATAGAAGGCGGCGGTGGGTCTGTCCAGCGCGCCGGCGATATGCAACGGGCCGGTCGAGCCGCTGATAAACAATGCCGCGTTTTGCAAAAATCGGGCAAAGTTGACCAGGCCCTGGCGGGAGTAATAGATCGAGTGCGGCAGTTCGCCAAGCTGTGAGGCAAGCGATTCGGCCATCGATTCCTCGCCGGGCCCGGCGGTAATGACAATATGCCGGTTCGGTGTCAGGGGAAGCCGGCGCAGCAACCGGGCATACTGTTCGACAGAGAGATTGTTCGCGGAACCGCCACTGCCGGGATGCACAATGATCAGTTCGGGGTCGCCGGCGATACCTTCCCCGGCAAGAAAGGCTTGCTTGAGTTTGGCAACCTGTTCCGGCTCAAAGTCAAGGTAAGGCGCTTGCGGCCGATGTGCGATCGGGATGCGATGCGCATCGAGATAATAGTCGGCCAGATCCAGGTTGTACTGATACTCGGGTTTTTCGGACCGGGAACGGCGCTGAACCAGACGGTGGTTGTAAAAAATCTGGGCGAGCTTGGTGGCCGGTGCGAGCCGGTAGCGTATGCCGGCCAGCCAGAGCAACAGACCAATCCGCGAGGTCGAGAACAGCGTGATGACGGTGTCGTAGTGTTCCGCCCGAATAGCGCGCAGCAGATGTGATTGTTGTCGCACGCCAGCGCCTTTGCCAGGGTCGACGATCAGTTTGTCGATGGCATCGCAGGCAGCGCCAATATCATGGGTATAACCGGGCACCAGGGCGTGCAGTTCACAATCGGGCAGGTTTTGTTTGAGCAGCCAGAATACCGGCAGGCTGAGCATGAAATCGCCCAGTTTGTCATTGCGAACGACAAGAATTTTACGGGGTAAAGAGTTTTGCATGGGTTACGTATTGCGCCAGTTCGAGCCAATTTATCCCATCTTACCGGGTATGTAAACTGTACAGGATTATGCTCGATAAGCGATCAATATGAAGATCGTCGCTGTCATGAAAATAGTCTGATGGCGTTTTGTCACTAAATAACTGTCCCTGAAAGGGACGCAGAGGCGTAGGTCAGGTTGCGCGCAGCGCTACCTGACATTCTTTGTATCGGCAGGGTATCACGCAGGCTAATACCAGCGTGACCTGCAGGATTAGCCAGAGTATAAAGTGGGCATAAATTTAAAACAGTTGTTTAGTAAGATGGGATGAGCCCTACGCGCTGTACAGGGTCTTGCACGACAAACGTACAGGCATATGATGAATTCTTCTCTTTGATAGTAGATTGATATGTTAATCAAAATTGAAACCAGGTCTGGATATGCGCATTCTTGAATTATGTACTTCACGCGGTCGAGGCGGGCTGGAGCTTTACGCGCTTAAAAACATACAACACCTGAAAGGGCCGCAGCATAGCGTGCATGCCGCGGTACGCGAGGGAACCTTCCTCGACGAAGCGGTGGAAAAAGAAGGGATTCCGGCTATCCGGGTCGATCCCCGTTCCACCGTGCTGCCGTATATCAGCGCCCGCAAGCTGGCCCGGTATATCGATGAAAACGAGATCGACCTGATCCATGCGCACTGGCAAAAGGACGTGATGCTGGCCGCCCTGGCCAAACGGCTGTCAAAGCGCCACTGCAAGCTGATGTTTATGCGGCATATCCGGCTGACCCGCCAGAAAAAAGATGCCTATCATCGCTTTATCTACAACAGCATCGACAAATATATTGTCATCACCAAAGTCATGTACGAAGAAGCGCTCAGGTACCTGCCCATGGCGCCCTCGCAAATCGAGCTGCTCTATCATGGCGTCGAGGATACGCCCGATTTGCACGCCGATGTGGACTGCCATGATTTTCTCGCGCAACACGGCATCCGGGAAGACCAGTTCCGGGTCCTGTTGCCCGGCCGGGTCGAATGGTACAAGGCCCAGCATACCCTGATTGATGCGGTAGCCCGTTTGAAAGAAGAGGGCGTTGATGTACAGGCCTGCATCATGGGGCATGTCATGTTCGACTCCTATCTTGAAAAACTCAAAAAGCAGGCCAGGGAAAAAGGCGTCTTTGAGCAGGTAAAGTTTATCGGTTTTGTCGATAACTCGAGAATGTATTACAAGTGCTTTGATGTGGTTGCGCTGACGACCTACATTGAAACCTTCGGACTGGTGCTGGTCGAAGCGATGCTGTCGGGGGTTCCCGTTATCGGGACGCGCGCCGGCGGTGTACCGGAGATTATCGAGCACAATAAAACCGGGTTAATGTTCGAGTCCGGTAACGAGGTCGAGCTGGCCAACTGTATCCGTCAGATGGTGGACAATCCCCGGCAGCGTGACGCCATGGCCCGGGCCGGCCAGAGCTATGCCAGGGACATGTTTTCCAATGCGGCGCATTATGCCCGGCTGGACGAGATCATCCAGGAGCTGGAGTCTGAAGTTGCAAAAGGTTAAGCTGTCCACCAGTCGCTTGACAGAGTATCAGGGTAAGTTGGCCTGAAAATGCCGTTTTTAACCAAACAATACGAAAATCGTTTTGTCCTGTATGACAAGGCGGTGTTTGCCGATCCGGATCTCATCGGTTTTACCTCGGAACAGTGGGCGCAACAGGATGCCATTACCGGTTTTGCCGAGGGGCGGGGCACCACCTTTTTTGTCAATTATTACGAGCTGGAGCTGGCCCTGCGCCATTACCATCGCGGCGGCCTGATCGCGCGCTGGTCTGCCGACCGTTATCTGTGGACCGGCCTTGAGTCCAGCCGTGCCTGGCGCGAGCTGCATTTGTTACAGACCCTGCGCGAACGCAATCTGCCGGTCCCAAGGCCGATCGCGGCACAGGTGATTCGTCACGGCATGCTCTACACGGCGGACATCATGACCCGGCGTATTCCCGGGGCCAAAGCGGTTGGTCAGTTGCTGGCCAACGAGAGTCTGGATACCGGTCACTGGGCCGCCATGGGGGGCGTGATCCGGCGCTTCCACAGTCAGGGTGTCTATCACGCCGATCTGAACGCCAATAACATCCTGCTCGATGCCGGCGGTCGATTCTATTTAATCGATTTCGATCGCGGTTGTATTCGCCGACCACGCCGCAGCTGGCAGCAGCGCAACCTGCAGCGCCTGCATCGTTCCCTCACCAAACTCCAGGGCGCGCAGGAAACATTCCACTTCAGCGAGCAAAACTGGCAGGATTTGCTGGCGGGATACAACCAGTTGTAACCGAGTTCTGAGTTCTGAGTTCTGAGTTCTGAGTTCTGAGTTCTAAGTTCTAAGTACTAAGTACTAAGTACTAAGTACTAAGTACTAAGTACTAAGCACTCAGTTTCGGACACAATTCCCGCAATTCATCCAGATAGCGCTCGGCCATATCCTGATTGGCTTCGATCAACGCCCGGGCGTTTGCGCCGATGCGCGCTCTTTGTTCGCGATCTTCCAGCAGGGTTCCGATGGCTTGCACCAGGCCGGCGTCGGTGTCTATCTGAATGCCACCGCCGGCGGCAACCAGGTCCCGGGCTTCGGCCTGGAAGTTATCCATGTGCTGGCCGAAAATCACGGCCTTGCCGGCGCGGGCCACTTCCAGAATGTTCTGGCCGCCATGGGGTTTGAAGCCGCCGCCCATCAGTACAAATTCCGCGCCGGCAATAAAGCCGTCCAGCTCGCCAAAGGTATCGGCGATATAAACATCCGTGTCGGCGCTGACCGGGTCATGGCGACTGCGCACGGCAATATTCAGTGCGAACGATTTGAGATCGTCCAGAATATGGTTAAGCCGCTGTATATGGCGAGGGGCAATCACCAGAAGTGGGCGTGGTGAGTCCAGTTTCAGCCAGTTTTCGACAATGAATTTTTCTTCGTCATTGCGTGTCGAGGCGGCCAGGACATAGGGCCGTTCCAGGTCGATGGGCGATACCTGACGTTTGCCGACTTGAGCATACTTGATATTCCCCACCAGCCGGGTCCGGGCCAGGTTCCAGATCGCCTCGAAGCGCTGTTTATCCGCTTCGGTTCGGGCCAGAATCGCGTAGGTATACTGCAGCACATGGATCAGCACGTTGCGGACGAAGCGCGGCGCTTCAGTGGTCCGTTTTGACAGGCGCCCGTTAACGATGATGTTGCGGATGCCGTGCTGGAAGCAGTATTCATACAGGTTGGGCCAAAGCTCGGTCTCCATGATTAACTGGCATTGCGGGCTGACCTTTGGCATGAACCGGTTTGTTGTCCACTGAAAGTCGATCGGCAGATAGTGATGTTTGACACTGTCGCCGAGTTGTTTTTCGGCAATGCGGCGGCTGCTCGGAGTGTTGGTGGTCAGCAGGATTTTTTGCTGCGGATAGTTGTCCTGCAGCAACCGGATCAGCGGCAGCGCGGCGTTGAGTTCGCCGATCGACGCGGCATGCAGATGGATGTCGGCACGCACATCCCCGCTGCCAAAAGCAAAACGTTCCCGTAGATAGCGTTGGTCGCGGTTGCGAAACGCGGTCCACAGGGTGTAGAGGACAATCACCGGGCTCAACACGAACAACAGGCGGGTGTACTGTTTCATGGCCTTGCGACGTTTGACCCGGTATAACTGGGGCTCCCAGTCGGGACGGGTGCGAAAGCGCCGGTGTGCCCACAGATACTGGGCCGGGGTGCGACGCACCTGTTCCTCGATGGCCTGGTTGACCAGCGTGGCGTCGCGCACATCATCGCCGGTGGGGAACTCGTCGATGGCCGGGCCGATCCGGATCCGGTAGCCCTGATTGCCGGGCAGCCGTTCCGAATAAAACGGTACCAGCGGCGCGCCGGAGGATTTGGCAATACGCGCGGTCAGTGTCAGGGTCGCGGTCTGAATGCCCATGAACGGCGCAAAGACCGACGCGCGTTCGCCAAAGTCCTGGTCCGGCGCATACCAGACCACTTTGCCGTTTTTCAGATTCCGCAGGATGTCGCGCATATCGCGACTGCGAATCAGCCCATCGAGCATTCGGTTGCGGCTGTGTACCATGATCGCTTCAAACAGCGGGTTATGCGCCCGCTTGTAGGTGGGCCGCAGGTTATCGACGTGATTGGCGAGAAACTTGCCGCTGATCTCCAGCGTGGTGTAATGCCCGCCCAGTAATAACACGCCCTTGCCTTGTGCCCGGGCGGCTTTCAGGTTTTCCAGCCCTTCGATGCGATACATGCTTTGCAGGCGTTGTTCGGACCCCCACCAGGCCAGGCCCGATTCAAAGATCGCCATGGCGGTGGAGTGAAAGTTTTCGCGCACCAGCCGGCGCAGGGTGTGTTTGTCGTATTCGGGAAACGCCAGGCGCAGATTGGTGCGCACGATGCGCCGGCGGGCCGGCATCAGCGCATAACTGAGCAGTCCGACCCCTTTGCCCAGCGTGTTGATGGCCGGATAGGGGAGTTGCGCCACCAGCCACATGAAGCCCAGTCCCAGCCAGGTCGGCCAGTACTTGGGATGCAGGTAATCGCGAACGGGGAACGGGGTGACGCTATCGGGCATGATGGATGTCGGTGATGGTCGTGTCGGGGATCATACCCCAATCACGGCAGGCTATCAGCGAATCAGTTTGGATAATGCCCTGAACTGTTCGTGGCGAGCATCGCGCAGCCATTCGAACAGGACCGATTCGCTCATGCTGACGGCGATACCCCCCTGGCGCAGACGGGCCAGGGCATTGCGATGATGGGTCTTGCGCCGCGAGGCGATGGCATCTTCCACCACGAACACCTGATAACCGTGTTCCTGCAGCTGGATGGCGGTCTGCAGAACACAGACATGGCTTTCCATGCCGCCCAGTACGATCTGGCGGCGGGCATTGACGCGCAACTGCTCGACAAAATCGGGGGCGCGGTAACAGGAAAAGCAGGTTTTTTCGATGGCGGTGTCGTGCAGATGGGCGGCCAGTGCCGGTTCGGTCGGCCCCAGCCCCTTCGGGTACTGTTCGGTATGTACCACGGGGATGCCCAGCGCGTTGGCCGCCTGGCTCAAAATCGCCGTGTTGCGCAGCAGCTGTTCGCGCACCGCCGGCTTCATGGCCGCGGCCAGCTTTTCCTGGATATCGATCAGCACCAGTTGACTGGTGGCCGTGTCGCACAGCAGGGGAGCTTGATGCATGGGATTACTGCAGCCAGGTGTTGACCTGTTTGATGTCCTGTTCGCTGAGAATCCCGGCGGCCTGCTTGAGCCGGAAGGATTCGAGAATGTAGTTGTAACGCGACTGGGCATAGTCACGCTGCGCCCGGTACAGCTCGCGCTGCGAGTTGAGCACATCCACCGCGGTCCGGGTGCCGACTTCAAAGCCCGCTTCGGTCGCTTCCAGCGCAGTGCGGCTCGATTCCAGGGCCTGGGCGAAGGCCTTCACCTGGCTGATGTTGGCGATCACGCTCAGGTAGGCGCTGCGGATCTGGCGTTCGATGGCGCGGCGCTGCTGTTCATATTGCTCCTTGGCCTGGATATGCCGGGCGGCGGCTTCGCGGGTCTGCGAGGCCACCAGTCCGCCGGAATATAACGGCACATTCAGCTGCACGGAGATCGCCGTGTCCTCGGTTTCGCGCGCGCCAAAGCTGCCGCCTTCGATATCGGTGTTGGTATGGTCCGCGACCAGATCGAGCGTCGGGTAATGGCCGGCCCGCTGGCGACTGATCTCCTGTTTGGCGATCAGGCGGGTTTTTTCCGCAGCGATCAGACTAAGGCTGTGCTCCAGCGCGGTCTCTACCCAGTGTTCGATGTTTTCCGGTTCAGGGCGCAGCAGCGGGCTGTCCTTGTCCAGTTCGGCGATCTGATTATAAGGCATGCCGGTAATCTCACGCAGATTCTCGCGCGCCACTTCCAGCTCGTTTCTGGCGCGGATGGTCTGGGCCTCGGCCTGGTCTCGGCGGGCGCGGGCTTCGTGCACGTCGGTAATGGCGGTCAGACCGACATTGAAGCGTTGTTCGATCTGATTTAGTTGCTGCTCGATGGCTTTTTGCTCGGCGCGGGCGAAGCCCAGGTTGTCGATGGCGCCGAGGTACTCAAAATAGCGCTGTGCCACCCGTACCATTAATTCCTGTTTGGCATTGCGGAAGTTGGCCTCGGCCCGGGCGACCTGGGCGTTGGCCTGGCGCAGCTGCACGTAATAGTCGTGATGATAGATCGCCTGGGTCAATTTCAGCGAGTAGCCACTGCTGTCATATTTGTTCTCACCCACCGTAAACAGGCTTGAAGAGGAACTGATGACCTCATCCGTATTATCGGTGGAGTGGACTGTGGCCGTTAACTGCGGCAGCAGCGGCGCACGCCCCTGGCTGGTCGCTTCCTGGTTGGCCCGGTATTCGGCCTGTGCCGCGCGGAATTGCGGATCGTTCTGTGTCGCCTGTTGATAAATCGACATCAGATCATTGGCGTTGACAGTGAAGCTCGTCAGAGTCAGGGCCAGCGTTATGGCAAGTTGTGTTTGTTTCATCAGCTGTATTTTTGCATTTGCGGATCCACCTCGTCGGCCCAGCGATCGACGCCGCCTTCGAGATTGATCACGTTGTTAAAACCTTCGCGCTCCAGAAAAATCGCCACGGCACGGCTGCGAATACCATGATGGCAGATTACGACGGTTTCCCGGTTTTTGTCCAATGATTCCACGGTCGACTGGATCCGGCCCATCGGGATCAGGGTCGAGCCTTCAATATGACAGGTCTCATACTCCCACGGTTCCCGCACATCGAGCAGTAACGGCGGTTCGGGAGTCTGATCAAGATGGGTTTTGAGATCGCGCGGCGTGAACTTTTTCATGGGCGCTATTATGCGGATCAACCTGTTGGATTTCATCCCTACAAATATAGGGACGAGGTACGAGGGACGAGTAACGAGGAAAAAGCGGTATGAATTCGGTTTTGAGGTTCGGGTTTCCTCGTTACTCGTCCCTCGTCCCTCGGCACTGGCGCTTTGTCCTGGTTACAGGACAAAGCGCTCGGGTTGTTCGGCGTTTTTCAGCGGCCGCAGGTCGGTTTCAAACAGGTATTCCTTGGCCCAGTCTTCCTGGCCGATGCGGGTCATCACGATCACGTCCATCACCGGCGGGTCGCCGACGATGGCGAACAGGCGGCCGCCGACGGCGAGCTGGTGCGGGAAGGCTTTGGGCAGGATCGGCAGGGAACCGGTAATACAGATCACATCGTACGGAGCATGTTTGTCCCAGCCGTGGGCGGCATCGCCCACATCCAGTGTGACATTGTGCAGGTTATGCGCGTTGAGTTTGGCCTGGGCGGCCTCGACGAAATCGCCGTGCAGGTCGACGCTGTAGACATGCTTGCCCAGGCGGGCGAGCAGGGCGGTCACATAACCGCTGCCGGTGCCCACCTCTAATATAGTGTCCTCGGGCCGGAGGGTGAGAGCCTGCAGCATGCGGGCCTCGAACTTGGGCGACATCATCACCTCGTCGTGCCCCAGCGGAATATTCATGTCGGTGAAGGCCAGCTTGCGAAATTCGCTCGGCACGAAGTCCTCGCGCGGCACTTCCACCAGTAAATCCAGTACCTGCTGATCCAGCACTTCCCAGGGCCGGATCTGCTGCTCAATCATGTTCAGACGGGCCTGCTCGAAATTCATCTGCGCCATCGTGGGTCCTCACACTGCCGGTTTATTATGGTTATCAGGCGCTCAAGATTACGGCCTTTGCTCCGCCCCCGCAAGGCGCGGGCCGGCCAAAGGCCTTCAAAATCCGGGACTTGGCCATAAAGCGGGTTTATGCCTGCACACAGCGGATGTGTGGACTATATTTATACTCCCCGTCACGGGCGGGGGAGGAGGGACCCGTTATGGTCATTTCGCGTACACCCAGGCTGCACCTCACCGGCGTCCGGGCGCTGGCCACCTGGCTGGCGATGCTCGGCAGCGTGGCGCCGTCGCTGGCCGCCGGGATCGCCTGTCGGCGCTGGTTCTCGCCGTACCGCTTCCGGCTGCCGCCACGTGAGCGGGTCTGGCTCAATGCCGCGCAGCGGGAATATGTCTCCAGCCTGGATAACGGCATGGTGGCGCTCTATCGCTGGGGCCACAAGGGCCCGCGGGTGCTGCTGATGCACGGCTGGAACGGGCGGGCCACCCAGTTGTGCTGTTTTATCGAGCCGCTGCTGCAGGCCGGCTACCAGGTCATCGCCTTCGATGCCCCGGCCCACGGCCACAGCCCCGGCAAACACACCGATCTGATCGAGATCGCCCACGCCCTGCGCTCCGTCTCGGTCCGTTTCGGGCCGTTCGAGGGGATCGTCGCCCATTCGTTCGGGATGGCGGTTACCGCCTATGCCCTGCGCCACCTGGGCGTGGCCGCCTTCCGGGTTATCGGGATCAGTCCGCCGGGGCGGATGCCCTATCTGTTCAACAGTTTCTGCGACCTGCTGCATTTGCCGTACCGCGCCCGCGCGGCCTTCGAAGAGCGGGTCAAGGAACGCTTCGGGGCGGATGTCTGGGAACAACTCTCTCCGGAGGTGAACGTGGAACTGCTCGACAACATCCCCGCGTTGCTCATCCATGACAACGACGATCGCGAAGTCACCCCCAGTCAGGCCGAAATCCTCCATCAGGCCTGGCCCGGCAGCCACCTGCTGCGCACCGACGGCCTCGGCCACCGCCGCATCCTTCGCGACCCCGCAGTAATCGCTCACACTGTGCGGTTCTTCCAGCGTGGCGAGGTCCCTGCCGACGTGGAATAGCTGTCAACCCGGCCCCGGTCCTGCCGGGATCACAGCGTGGGCAGGCGGTTGACGAGCGCATCCAGCACCGCCTCGTCCACCGCGGTGTTTACCTCGCCACGCATGATCTCGATCGCCTTGTCCCGGGGGACAGGCCCCCGATAAGGCCGTTCGGCGGTGATCGCATCGAAGATATCGGCGACGGTAATAATCCGCGTCTCCAGACAGATCTCCTCCGCCGTCAGCCCGTAGGGATAACCGCCACCGTCGAGCCGTTCATGATGGGCACCGGCCACCCGCGCCAGTTCTGCGAACGGGGTCAGGTGAGAGAGGATGGTCTCGGTATATCGGGCGTGGTCACGCACTGTCCGCCACTCGGCGTCGTCGAGTTTGCCGGGTTTATCGAGGATGTCGTTGCTGACCCCGAGTTTGCCGATGTCGTGCAGGAACGCGCCGCGGCGCAAAAAATGCCGGCGTGCCGGGTCGACCGATAATTCCTCGCTGATGGCCAGCGTGTAGCTGGCCACACGGCTGCTGTGATCGAAAGTATACGGGCTCTTGGCGTCGACAATCATGCCGAAGGCGGCAGTGATATCGTCGAGGCGGTCATCGCTGACCAGTGCTGGCTCGCTCTCCGGGGCCATGTTCTGGATAGTGAACTGAATGTCCTCCGCCACGAGGGTTTCCCAGAACGCGCGGTCGTGGCGCAACGCCATGAAGGTATCCACCAGTTCCGGATCAAACCAGCTACCGCGGCGCTTATGTATTTCTTCTTCCGCGGCATCTTGCCCGGCGATCTGAAAGAACACATCGATAACCTGCGACAGCAGCGCGATACGCGAGTGGATCGGAATCTGATCACCCTTGATATGGTACGGCCGGCCGTGGCCGTTCCAGTGCTCGTCCAGGTGGCGTATGCCGTCGGCGATGGTTTCGTTAAAGCCCAGCCGCCTGGCGATATCCGCACCGCGCTCACAACGGGTTTCTACCAGTTCATCGGCGTACTTCTCACCGCGCATCACCAGCGTGGCGAAGCGCCGCATCTTTTTGACTAATCCCTGACTGCCGTCGATGTTCTCAAAGACAAAGCGCGCGATCTCCTGCAGGTGATCGCCGTCGACGGTCTTGAACCGGTTTTTGATCTGGCGTTCATCGCCACCGTAGAGCTGATACAGTCGCGCGGCGTTGCTGCTGCAACCGGCATCCTTGAGCAGCAGGGTGTAGTACAGGTCCAGTAAATCGGCCTGCGGCATCCCCAGCATCCTGCCCAGGTGCATGCCGATCCAGCAGCAGCGTATACAGTGCCCCGCCGGCTGGCCCTCGGTCAGATCCAGGGCGTAACTCAAGGCGCCGATCACTTCGGATAAGCGCAGTTGCTCGCCGGGGGCGTAATCCGGCTGCATGGGATGGGGTTGCAGGCTCATGCGGGTGGGTATCGGCCAGTAGTGGTGATACTTGACCGCAGCGGTGCGGCTCTGCCCCGGCAGCCACCTGCTGCGCACCGACGGCCTCGGCCACCGCCGCATCCTGCGCGACCCCGCAGTAATCGCTCACACCGTGCGGTTCCTCCAGCGTGCCCAAATCCCCGAAACCGTGGAATAACCCCCATTCGCGGTCGAAGCCCGCTCCCACCCGGAAACAGGCCGATCACTGTGGGAGCGCCCCACGGGCGCGACAACCCCCTCGGTTGCAGGGCGGTGCGACTCCCCCATTCGCGGTCGAAGCCCGCTCCCACCCGGGAACAGGCCGACCACGGTGGGAGCGCCCCACGGGCGCGACAACCCCCTCGGTTTGCAGGGCGGGTGCGACTCCCCCCATTCGCGGTCGAAGCCCGCTCCTACATTCCCGCCACCCGGCCGGCCCACGTAATCTGCCCCCGTCTTGCTCGGGTAGGAGCGCCCCGCGGGCGCGATATCGCGGTCGAAGCCCGCTCCTACATTACCCTCGCCACCCGGCCCTCGTAACTCGTCCCTGTCTTGATCGGTATTGCAAATCCCTACCTTATTAATTAACTTGTACAGAGACCGCCGGGGGTGCCGAGTAATACAGGTTCTCACCGACTTCCCCTCTCCCCCAGGGAGAGGGGAAAGGGTGAGGGGATCTGATACTGGCTGAGACATACCCTGTGAAATATTCCGAACCTGATCCAGGTAATACTGGCGTAGGCAAGGCGGAGTCACACAAGCAGTCCCCCTTTCGTGTGCGGTCGTGGAACTCCAGCTATGAGGCAAATACCATGAGCGCTATCCCCGAAGAATTTATCCAGAAGACGGCCAAACTGTCCGACGACGTCACCCGGCCGTTTCCCAGTTCCAAAAAGACTTACGTCACCGGCTCGCGCGAGGATCTGCGCGTGCCCCTGCGCGAGGTCGAGTGCACCCCGACCCACACCGAGCAGGGCGACGAGCTCAACCCACCGATTTATATCTACGACACCTCCGGCCCCTACACCGACCCGCAGGTGAGCATCGACCTGCGCAAGGGCCTGCCGGACGTGCGCGCCAACTGGATCGCCGAACGCGACGACACCGAACTGCTCGACGGCCCCACCTCGGAATATGGCCGCGCCCGCCAGGACGATCCCGAGCTGGCCCACCTGCGCTTCGAGCACATCCGCCAGCCGCGCCGCGCCAAAGCGGGCAAGAACGTTAGCCAAATGCATTATGCCCGAAAGGGCATGATTACCCCGGAGATGGAATACATCGCCATCCGCGAGAACAACAAACTGCAGGCGATGCGCAACGATCCCCGTTACGCCAAACTGCTGCGCCAGCATCAGGGGGAATCCTTCGGTGCCAGCATCCCGGACGAGATCACGCCTGAATTTGTCAGGGATGAGGTGGCCCGCGGCCGCGCCATCATCCCGGCCAACATCAACCACCCGGAACTGGAGCCGATGATCATCGGCCGCAACTTCCGCACCAAGGTCAACACCAACATCGGCAACTCGGCGGTCACTTCCAGTATTGAAGAGGAAGTCGAGAAGATGGTCTGGTCGGCCCGCTGGGGCGGCGACACGCTGATGGATCTGTCCACCGGCAAGAACATCCACGAAACCCGCGAATGGATCCTGCGCAACGCGCCCATGCCCATCGGCACCGTGCCCATCTACCAGGCACTGGAGAAGGTCGACGGCAAGGCCGAGGACCTGACCTGGGAGATCTTCCGCGACACGTTAATCGAGCAGGCCGAACAGGGTGTGGACTACTTCACCATCCACGCCGGCGTGCTGCTGCGCTACGTGCCGCTCACCGCCGAGCGCGTCACCGGCATCGTCAGCCGTGGCGGCTCGATCATGGCCAAGTGGTGCCTGTCGCATCACACCGAGAGTTTCCTCTACACCCACTTCGACGACATCTGCGAGATCATGAAAGCCTATGACGTCAGCTTCTCACTGGGTGACGGCCTGCGCCCCGGCTCCATCGCCGACGCCAACGACGCCGCCCAGTTCGCCGAGCTGGAAACCCTGGGCGAGCTGACAAAACGCGCCTGGGAACACGACTGCCAGGTCATGATCGAAGGCCCCGGCCACGTGCCGCTGCACAAGATCAAAGAGAACGTCGAAAAAGAACTGGCCGACTGCTACGAGGCCCCGTTCTATACCCTGGGCCCGCTGATCACCGACATCGCCCCGGCCTACGACCACATCACCTCGGGGATTGGTGCGGCCAACATCGGCTGGTACGGCACCGCCATGCTCTGCTACGTCACGCCCAAGGAACATCTGGGCCTGCCCAACAAGCAGGACGTGCGCGACGGCATCATCACCTACAAGATCGCCGCCCACGGTTCGGATCTGGCCAAGGGCTTCCCCGGCGCCCAGGTGCGCGACAACGCCCTGAGCAAATCGCGTTTCGAATTCCGCTGGGAGGATCAGTTCAACCTCTCGCTGGATCCTGAACGGGCGCGAAGCATGCACGACGAGACCATGCCCAAAGAGGCCCACAAGGTTGCGCACTTCTGTTCGATGTGCGGGCCGAATTTCTGCAGTATGAAAATTACACAAGACGTGCGGGATTACGCTGCTAAACTTGGAGTGAGTGAGGAAGAGGCTCTGGAAAAAGGCATGCAGGAAAAATCTGTCGAGTTCGTCGAGACCGGTGCGGAGATCTATCACAAGCAATAAGCCATGAGCGGTAAATACCGTGGAGTTTATTGAGACAGGCGGTGACAAATCTGTCGGGAACAGATTTGAACAGCTTTAGCTGGCCCGTAGGGCGGTGTGCAGGGATGCACGGAGTAAATCTATCAAAAACAGTAAGCAGGATGATGTCTAGGGATAGATTAGTGTTGTATGATTTATGGGTGACCTGAGCGATAGAGAAGTAATGCTGAACTAAACCCTATAGTATACGACCCGAAGATGGAATTCTGACAAGACGGATGAAGGGAAACTGTTGAAGGCGGAAGTTTATGAGTATGAATTATTGCAGGTACTAACTATAAAATTTAAGTGAAATTATCTTTTCATGGTTTGCAAATTAAATTAGCCAAGTACTGAGAAGCAAGTGACATATAATAGTTAAATTAAAGATGTTGATAGTAGTGGCTGCGAGAGTGCGAATAAAACACATAGAAATTCAGGTGGTATAGTATTATTTATATGAATGACGCAAAAAAAATACCAGCAAGCTTATCTCAGGACACAATATTAGAGTCTACATTTGAGATAAGATTTGAGAGCAATAAGAAGCAAGTTGCTGAATTGCTTCCAGGCTTGTTGTACCCGAAGATAAAAGATTTGTACCCAGAGATCGAAGTTTTAGTGCAGTTCAATAAAGATTCTTTTAAGGAAAATCCCGAGTTAATGTACAAGCCTTCGAGAAGGCTTGTTGGTGAATCAAGTATGGTTCAACTAGGCGAGAGAGTAATTAGCTTGGCGCGACGAAAACCATATGGTGGATGGGAAAGTTTTAAGAATGAGATTGTTAACTTAATTCAAGCATTTCGTGAATGCGATATAGTCACAAATACAGAAAGATTTTCTATGAAATACTTGAATGTTTTGCCTAGTATTGAGAATAGAAAAGATTTGGATATGTTAAAGCTCAATGCGCAGTTGGGTGATCACAACGTAAAAGAAAATGAAGCTGGATTTAGTTTGCGAACAGAAATTCTGAAGAATAATTTTATAAATATAATCCAAATCATACCCAATGCCAATGTGAAATCGAAAGACGAGGGCTATTCTGGTCTTCTCTTAGAAATAGATACCATATCAAATTTTGAGGCTCAGAACTTTTTTGATGTGCATGAAGATTTCCTTGATTTATGCCATCAGACAGAAAAAGAGATATTTTTTGGTATTATCGAGGACGATGTTATTGAGAGGTTGGGACCAAGATGGTAGCTACTTTTGATGCTTTAAATGAAGAGCTCCGGAAGCGTAAATTCTTTGATACTAGTTCTGGGTATTCTTCAGAATTTACTCAAGATTCCGAGAGAGATTCAGAGGGTGAATTTGAGGTAGAAACATATAGGGCTCCTCAAAATTCGGCTTTTTATTATATTTCTAGCCTTTCTGAAAGCGAGAGTCATGGTTTTCAATATTATTTTGAGGTTGTTGGCAATTGGTTTACATCAACTGCTACTTTTTCTGAGCCACAAAAAGATATAAAGAAAGAGAAGGCGATTGCTTTGATAGATTCGTGGCTTGATGAACCTAAAAATGAAGATCAAAGAACAGTATTAGATAGATTAAAAGCTGATATGGACGAGAGTCGAACTATAAGAAAATTATTTTCATGACTATTGCGGTTATTTTAGATTCAAGCCCTTTAGGGCTTTTAGCGAATACAAATCAGGCAAATCCTGATGCGGTTGATTGTGCTGAGTGGTTAAAATCTTTGTTGTTAAAAGGGGTTGATGTCTACGTGCCAGAAGTTGCGGATTATGAAGTCAGAAGGTCTTTGTTAAAAATTGACGCAACAACTTCTATTTCTAAACTTAATCAACTAAACAGTGTGTTGATATACCAGCCAATTACTACTGAGGCGATGAGGGAAGCATCAAATTATTGGGCTACGGCAAGAAAGATAGGTAAACCAACAGCTGATGATAAATCTCTAGATGCTGACATGGTTCTAGTTGGGCAGGCTAGTACAATATCTGGCAACTTGGATCAGGTAATTGTTGCAACAACAAACATAAAGCACATTGATAATTTTATTGAGGCTCGTAAATGGCAAGATATAGTTCCTGACGAATTATTAAACCGGTAAAAAAGAAACGGGGTCAGGTCCAACATTCGAACAGGTGGTGTTGCGAATGGTGGGGTCGGACCAGGAAAAAGAGGGCAGATTTATTTAATTATAACTACGAATTAACCGGGCCAGAGCTTTGGCAGAGGGTGTTTGATATGACAATCAATAACAATGTCAATTGGCACACTATAGCTTTAAAAGGCGCCATTTTATTATTTCTCATTTTCATATCCGCTAGTGTATGGGCCTGTGAATGGAAAGTGGTAATTCAAAACACATCTAATAATTCATATCAAGAAATCCTTCCTGGGGGTAAGAAAAATCCGATACATTTTGCGCTTACAGAGAAAGGCCATGTCTTTGCAAATTGCGTTACATACAAAGAAAAGTACTTAACTAGCAACGATTCTTTTGGGGGTTATGAGTATGATCCTTCTCTAACGCCAAGTGAAAGAGTTAAGCAAATGATGTCTGAAGGCACATTCGTCGAAAAGGTGGAATTAATTTTCCAATATAAAAACTCAAAACATTACGTCAGGACATCTGGGCTAAAATTCGAAAATAATAATAGTGATAATTTCGAAATAATAATTGGGCACCTATTATTAAGCGCAAGAACAGACAAAGCCTCGGATATGACAGATATAATTGTTAGCTGTTTCAAAAAATAGAAATAAAAGACTAACGGGGTCAGTCTGAACCTCCCCCGGTTTCACGGACACATTAAATCAGAGACAATACTGATTAAGGAGTGTCCAAAAGATGACAAGAAAACGCAAGCCCTACAAGACATACACCAAGGAATTTAAGGCCGAAGCGGTGAAGCTAATGGAAGAGTCCGATCGTTCCGCTGCTGAGATTGCCCTGGAACTGGGAGTCCGCCGAAATCAGCTCTACAAATGGAAAGAACAGCTGCAGGCCAAAGGTGAGCAGGCCTTTTCCGGCCAACGGGGTCGGCCAAAGAAAGAGAACCAGTCCGAGGTGACCACCTTGCGCCAGGAGAACGAGCGTCTGAAGGAGGAGGTCGAGATTTTAAAAAAGGCCACGGCGTACTTTGCGAAGGACCATTCGTGAAGTACGCGTTCATACGAGAGCAAGCGGCTCGTTATACGGTGAGCCGGCTGTGCCAGATATTGGACGTCTCTGCCAGCGGTTACTACGACTGGCGGGATCGTCCGGAGAGTACCCGGGCCAAACAGAATCGGGCACTGCTGAGTAAGATCACGGTGTTTCACCGGGCCAGTCGCGGCATCTACGGTTCACCCCGTATTCATCGCGACCTGCTCGAATCGGGCGAGCAAGTCGGTGAGAACCGCGTGGCCCGCCTGATGCGTGATAATGACATTCAGTCCCGGATGGCGAGAAAATTTGTGATCACCACCGATTCAAAAAACACCCTGAAGCCTGCCCCGGATCGGCTGCAACGCCAGTTTAACGTGGTCGAGCCTGACAAAGCCTGGGTCTCGGATACCACGTTCATCCCGACCCGTCAGGGCTGGTTGTACTTGGCGGTTGTCCTTGAACTTTATTCCCGCCAGATACTGGGCTGGGCCATGGGTAACAAGAACAACGCGAAACTGGTGCAGGATGCGCTGACCATGGCCGTGTGGCGTCGAGGTAAAGTCGACTCTGTCATCGTTCACTCCGATCAGGGCAGCACTTATGCCTCGGGCGATTACCAGAAGATGCTGAAGGACAATAACCTGCTGTGCAGCATGAGTCGAAAAGGCGAGTGCCTGGACAATGCCGTGGCTGAGAGCTTCTTCGGAACCTTGAAAACGGAACTGGTTGACCATGAAGACTACCGAACCAAAGACGAGGCCAAACGCAGCTTGTTCGAGTACATGGAAATCTTCTATAACAAACGGCGGCGTCACTCTTACCTGGGTTACGTCAGTCCGGTAGACTATGAGGCGAGGTTCGCCTCTTAATTAAACTGTCCGTTTTATTGGGGGAACCTCAGAGCCCTTTGAGCATACAGTTTCCAAGTTTAAGGGGTCAGAGCCCTTTAGAGTTTGATAAAAAGACAAGACCAGACTCCGATTAATTCTGACTCGTTTTCATTCACTGCAAAAAAATGTAAGTGTTATGTCTGAAGATACTCTGAAAGTCCTTTCCGATATGGTCAGTGATGCCCATGCCGGCATTCAGGCCAGCCACGAACACATCAACCCGGTGGTAGAGGTGCGCCGCGGCATGCGGGACGCCGGCATTCCTGCCGATGTGATGACCATTGACTGCCTGCGCACTCGTCGCCGAATAACCCTGATTCTGCATGATGAACAGCCTGGCGTACTGCTGTATCAGTTCATCACGATTGAAGATGAAGTGGGCTCTAACTTTCAGAGCATCGCGCTCTCAGAGATGGATACACAGAAACTGTTTCAGTGGATAAAGGAGTATTTTGGCTGAGGGGCGCTAACGGGCGGTGTTTTTCAAGATAGTTGTCGCCTTTTTCGTTCTTAAGCCGCTTGCGGTTGCCGTTCCGGATTGAGGGCCGTTGGACCCACAGCGCACCAGTTCCGCGTCTTACCCGACCAGCGCTGCGGATTGCATGCTTTGGCTTGTTCATAAATCCGCTCGCGCTGTTTCAGTATCGGTTCGTCTTCCCCGCGATGACGCTGCGCCGGCGTTATAAACTTCAGCGCACTGTGGCAGTGCCGGTTGTTGTACCAGTCCACAAATTTCAACACCCAGGTTCGGGCTTCCTCCAGGGTGGCAAAGCCCTGCGACGGCCAGGCCGGACAATACTTCAGTGTCCGAAACAGCGACTCGGAAAACGCATTGTCGTTGCTCACCCGTGGCCGGCTGTAGGATGGCGATATACCCAGATCCGCCAGCTTGACCCGCAGTGTCTGCGATTTCATCGGACTGCCGTTGTCCGCATGCAATACCAAGGGTTGGCGAAAACACCGCTCGGCCAGCACGGCGCGCTCAACGAGGGGCGCACCGAGCTCGCCGGCCTCCCGTTCGTGGACTTCCCAGCCGACGATTTTGCGGCTGTAGATGTCGACGATGAGGTACAGGTACCAAAACAGTCCACGCACCCGGCTTGGCATCCAACTGATATCCCACGACCACACCTGGTTCGGCCCGTCGGCCACATGCGTGGTCGGCGCCTTCGTTTTCTTCGGCGCCCGGGCCCGGCCCCGGTGGTGCAGCTGGCCGGCCGTATTGAGCACACGATAGAAGCTCGACTCACAGGCGATATACTCGCCCCGATCCGCCAGCTTCGGCACGATCTGACTCGGCGGCAGCGAGGCGAACTCGGGGTCATTGCACACCGTCAAAATGCGTTCGCGCTCCTGCGCTGTCAGCTTGTTCGCCGGGTCGGGCCTGATCGCCTGCGGGCGTTGATCGGCCTTCACTTCCCCGTCTTTCGTCCACCGCTGTACCGTGCGCAAGCTCACGCCCACTTCCTGGCAGGCCCGCGCTTTGCGAGCGCCGGCGCACACTGCCTCATCGATATACCCAATCAGTTTGTGCCGCTCCGGGAGCGAGGTCAGCCTTCCTCGTCGTCCCCCCAGAGGGCGTTCAACTTTTTTCGCAGGGCCAACAAGGCGGCGGTCTCCGCCAGGGCCTTCTCCTTGCGGCGCAGTTCTTTCTCCAGGGCTTTGATACGCTGCTTGTCGCGCCGAGATTGCTCGCGCTCTTGCTGGCGCCGCTCGGCATCAGTGACGGCGCCGTTGACACACGCGGCCTTCCAGGCTTTGACTTGCTCCGGATACAGGCCTTTCTCCCGACAATACGCACTGAGCTGGGCTTCGCTCAGGCTGGCGGTTTCAACCACAACAGCGAACTTGGCCGCCGCCGACCAATCCTCACTCTGTTTACCACTTCCCGGCACAGGGGCTCCTTGTTCTTTGGCTTGTTGACGCCAATTGTACAAGGTTCCTTCACTGATGCCTTCCTCACCAGCGACCTCCGGAATGGACCGATTGTGGGGTGGCAGGAGCTTGTTCAGCACCGCCGCTTTACGTTCTTCAGAATAGCGTGGCATACATCCTCTAAACCGCCCCCTGTCTGTTAATTGACCAGTTCAGTAGAGGCGACAACTATCCTGACACAGGGGGCGGGGTCAGGTCCAACATTCGAACATTGACGAAACAGCTATCAGAGACTGACGGATCCCCACAAAATCATGCATAACATTGCACCTCAAATTGCTCCTGAAGTGCTCGTAGCGCCTGCTTGAAGTCCGTCTCTCGAACGTAAAAGGGGCCGGTGACAAACGCGTCTCATTATCATTTGCAATTATTCCTACCGCCCTCTGCTAAGTATGTATGAAGGTAGAGTTTATCAAAATTCATGGACTACAATCGGTGCAGGAGGCACATCATGGCACATAGCATCAACGACCTTGAAAAGGAAGTCTTTGCCTTGCCCAGGGAGGACCGGGCGCGTATCGCCCTTGATTTAATCCGTAGTCTGGACAAAGACGACGAGCCGATCTCGCGCGAAGAGTGGGAAGCCGCCTGGTCGGAAGAGATCAGGCGCCGGCTGGAAGATATTCAGGAAGGGCGAGTTGAACTCCTGGATGCCGAGCAGGTCATGGCGGATCTCAGAGCCAGATACCCGAAGAAATAAAGTTAAACAAATCAAGGGGGCAAATCACTTGTTTCCGCTACATCATGGCCTGGTCGCTGTTTCGAGTGTTCTGACCCCTTGATTTTTTGTCGGAAAACTTTACACCTGCTTTCTCTCCCGCGCCGTCGCAATTTCTTAACTCGCTGAAAAGAGAGTGATATTTGTCACTGGCCCGGTTTTTGCGTTTGTATACATACGCTTAAGTACATCGCGTCTTTTCAGATCTCCTGGGCGCGCCGACAAGCGTATGGGAGGGGGTCTACGGAGATACGGCAGAAGGAAATCAAAATGCAAGCAACGAAACTGGCAATACCACTGTTCGTCGCACTGCTTTACGGTCCCGCTCAGGCATTGGCTACGCCAATACTGGGAACGGCGGAAGATTTCGCCGTCCTGGGAGCCTCGACGGTGACCAATACTGGCGCAACGACCATCACCGGAGACTTGGGGCTCTACCCAGGTACTTCGTACACTGGCTCCTCGACCGTCAGCCTGACAGGAACGGAACACCTGACTGATGGGGTCGCGCAGCAGGCTCAGAGTGATAACACCACGGCGTACAACGCTCTGAAAAATCTGCTGCCGACTACCGTGTTGACGGGGACGGATCTGGGCGGGCTGGCGCTGACGTCGGGCGTCTATTCTTTCGCGGACTCGGCTCAATTGACGGGGACCCTGACTCTCGACGCCGAGGGCAATGACAACCCGTTCTGGGTGTTTCAGATCGGTAGCACGCTCACAACCGCCAGTGGCTCGGCAGTAAACATAATCAATGCCGGTGCGGACGGCAGTACCGGCGGCGGTTTGTTCTGGCAGGTCGGCAGCTCGGCGACTCTCGGGACCAGCACGGATTTCGAGGGAAGTATCCTGGCACTCGCAAGCATCACTCTCAACACCGCCGCAACAATTCATAACGGCAGGGTCCTTGCGCAAACTGGGGCGGTGACGATGGATACCAACTCGATCGATATCAATTCCCCGCCCTTTACCGGCAAACTTACCGGGGGCATTGAGTTTAACGATCAGTGGGAGGTCGTGGTTGTAGATGGTAATGGTGGGCAGCCCTTGCCCGCGGTCCCGGTACCGGAACCCGCCACACTTCTGCTTTTCGGCTTCGGGCTGGCGGGGCTGTTTGCCTCCAGAAAAAGGTTGTTGCCCGTCTAGCATTGCACTAATCGTCCGCTGAGAACAGCGGGCTGACACGGAAAACGGCGACGCGCCCCGGTATGGGGCGTGTCGTTTGTTGGGCAGATCTCGTCGACGTGCGCGAGATCACCGGCGGGCACGTTCTCCTCCTCGCGCATGTCCCAGCCGTCCGACCACAGCGTCGGGCATGGCGGGGTCGGACCACCGCAACACCAAGGAACATCTCGGCCTGCCCAACCGAGATTCGGGGTCAGGTCCAACATTCGAACATAGTGTCCGTAAAAGGGGTCGGTGACACATGGTAGTACGAATGATTCTTGTTTGTCGCCGGCCTCTTTTACGCTTTTATGTTCTCTAAATCTGTGCTCTGATCCCCGCAATTCCCGCCTGTGAAATGTATAAATGACAGCCTGTCCCCGGAACTCCCATCTTTCGGGGTTTTCTAATTTTTGTTTCCGGAGCGCTAGAGATGCCTCGTTTTTATTATTACAAATCGACACCGGTGCTTCGGGTACTGTTGATGTTTTTTGCCATCGGCATGAGTTGCGGTGCGACGAGTGCTGAAAACGATCCTATCGACTTTGCGCAATTTGAAAACTATGCGGTTTTCTCTGAAGCAGCCTATCTGCCGGAATCACAGGTGGAGGAGATTATCCGGTCACAGGGCTATTCGCTGACCCGCCACAGTGATATTGCCGGGCTGGCGGTCACCTATTATTTATTGACCAACGATAAAACCCAAAGCCAGGTTATCAGCGTCAGAGGCACTGCCAATATCGCCAACACGCTGCTGGATATGGATGCCAAACTGGTGACTGACTCGCATGCCGGTATTCGCTTGCATCGCGGGTTCTCGATGGCGGCCCAGAAGATCTACGAGCAGGTCAAACCGTTATTAAAGCCGGATTATACCGTCAGTACGACCGGCCACAGCCTGGGTGGGGCGGTAGCGCTGGTACTGGCCATGTACCTGGACCTGGACGAGGGCAGTATCGACAAAGTGGTGACGTTCGGGCAACCGAAGGTGACCAACGTGGCCGGCGCCGATAAGTTCGCACATCTGGACGTTTACCGCCTGGTGACGCCGGAGGACATTGTGCCCCTTGTCCCGCCGCTGGATGCCATGGACATCAATGACCTGGATATCTACTGGCATCTTGGCAAAGAAGTGATCCTGCTTGCCGATAAGCGCTACGCGATACTCGAAGGGCTCGCCAGCATGATGCGTGTCGCCAACTTCACCCAGCAACCGCTCACAGAGAGCAATTTGCAGAACCATCAAATGAGTCGCTATCGATCCTTGTTGGAGAGCAAAATCGACGGTGCCGACCGGGTTTCTTACGAGATCGATCTGAACCTGTTCAATCTGTTCAGCGGTGAGAAAGAGACCCAGCCGCAACAATAACAATTGGGTCGTAAAAGGGGCCGGCGTAAACCTGCCCTTTTATACTGTTTCAGCATAAATAAATCGGTGGCAGAAATCAGTTGCGTCTAATAGTCCGAGAACAGGGTTCGCTGACACCATTACTTTGTTCCGACAGTAATCCAGACCACGGGGATGTGACGCTTTTGCGGCTTGCGACTGAATCCGTCAATATCACCTGGATTATCGATTAGTTGCTGAACTGCTTCAGCATGCTCTCCATGTTTTGCACCATCTCCGCCAGTTGGGTGGAGTCCTCGGCGCTCTGCTGCGCCGCGCTGAGCGTCTGACCGGCGCCGTCGCTGATATTGGTGATATTACGGTTGATCTCGTCGGCCACTACACTTTGTTCTTCGGCGGCGGTGGCGATCTGGGTTGCCATATCAGAGATGGTGCCGACATTGTCACTGATGGTGTTCAGCGAGTTGACGGCCTGTTTGGCCTGCTCGACGCTTTCCTGGGCCGTGCTCTGACCCCGCTCCATTACTGAGGTCGCTGTCCTGGCCTCGCTCTGCAGCTTTTCGATGATGGTCTGGATCTCGTCGGTCGACTGCTGGGTGCGGGTGGCCAGTCCCCGGACCTCGTCGGCCACCACGGCAAAGCCGCGACCGTGCTCGCCGGCCCGCGCGGCCTCGATGGCGGCGTTGAGCGCCAGCAGGTTGGTCTGCTCGGCAATGCTGCTGATGACCTCGATCACGGTGCCGATGTCGTCGCTCTGGGTGCGCAGCGAGTCCATGGTCTGCGCGGCCTGGCCGACTTCGTCAGTTAGCCGCTCGATGGTCGAGGCGGTGGCGTTGACCACCTGTTTGCCGGTATCGACCTCCTGCTGGGCGTTTCGGGATGAATCTGCCGTGATCGAGGTTTTCTGCGCCACTTCCTGCACCGTGGCGGCCATCTCGTTGACCGCCGAAGCGACCTGATCGACCTCGGCCTGCTGGGACTGGGCACCTTTGAAAGTCTGCTCCGATGACGCCGTGGTCGAGCTGGTGGTTTGCGACAGGCTGCTGGCGGTGTCTCCTATCCGCCCCAGAACCGTGTTGATCTTGGCCTGCTGGGCTTTGAGCGAGGTGACGAGTTGCGCCACTTCGTCCAGATCACCGTCATAGACGCGGTTGGTCAGCGGGTTATCGCTGAAGCAACGTGACTCGGCGGCAGCCCGGCGCAGACGTCGGGTCAGCAGATGTGCCAGGGCGAAGCCGCCGCCGAGGCCCGCGGCCAGAATGGCGCCGGTGGTGAGTGCAGTCGCGCCGCTGAAACCGGCGAGTGTCAGGATAGTGAGGCTCTGAAGGGCGGCGAAGCCGGCAAAGACCCGCCCCCGGGCGCCGATCCGCCGTCGCCACGTCGGAAAGGGATTCTTGCCCCGGTTGAGGCGGGCATATAGATGCTCGGCGCGTTCGCGCTCGGTGCTCTCCGGTTGGGTGCGTACCGACTGGTAGCCCACCACCTCGCCCTGTTCGTAAACCGGGTTGACATAGGCGCTGACCCAGTAGAAGTCGCCGTTCTTGCAGCGGTTTTTAACCATGCCCAGCCAGGGCATGTTGGACTTGAGGTGTTCCCACATATTTTTGAACGCCTCCGGTGGCATGTCCGGATGGCGAACCAGATTGTGGGGTTGGCCGAGTGTATCCTCCTCGGTGAAGCCCGAAATATCCGTGAAAGTTTTATTGATATGGGTGATACGGCCCTTTCGATCGGTGGTAGAAATGATCCGGTCGGTGGTTGAAACCGGGACCTCTGTGTCGGTGACAGGTAAATTCTGTCTCATGAAATCCTCTTACTTTATTATATTATTTGCTCAATATTGAGACAAAAAATCAATCAGTCCGCGGGTAAGTGGCGGTATGAACGATATAAAATGATAACTGGTAAAATCAGCAAAGCCTGCATGCCATAACAGGAGGAGAATATCGGGCGTGAATCGATAAAGTTGAATGTTCTATGACATGTTTAACATTCTGTAACATTTGCGTGTCTTCGCTATACCGGCAACAGTTATTTAGATGCCGGTATAAAATGTATGAAGGGGTTACTTTGTAACCAGTTAAAGAAGCCAGAGCCCGATTTCCGACTGCAGTAAAATGTTCTCTGATACCTGGGACTCCAGTAATTCAAGGGGGAAAAACCCTTTAGCATCAGATGAAGTCGATAACAGGGCCGAAATCCGGCTGATTTTGTATGTTGGATTGAATGACGGGGTCGGATTATCGCAACATCGGATCAATTCACATGAATCACCGGCTGCCGATATTGGCCAATCAGCAGCCTGGGGAGTGCCCTGTAAATCTCAGAGCATTCTAAATTGAGATGCGGATTGCCGATTAGTCGGTCCGCCTTTTTGATCTGGTGTTTTTCATAGCTGTCTCCCGGGATATGACGACCGGGGCCGGTGACCGAGAGTTTTTTTACCTATCATCAAGGCGTGTCCCATTTTCATTAATCCGTTAGACCGCTGGGAATGTCTCTCTTGACACATCCTGGACAAATAGTTATCTAGTAAGTGGGTAGCATGCATCGGTTTTCCTTTGGCATTCCTGTTGCGTTTGGTCACCAACAAGAAGATTAAATAGACCTTTGTATGTCTACCCAATCATTTTTATACCTGAATCATTGTTTTTGATCGCGATTTTGTGGGGAGACCTCAGGCTCTGACCCGAATGGCACTTACTTAAGACCAATTTCAGGATTTTCGTCATTCCGGCGAAAGCCGGAATCCAGGAGGGCTGCCACCATTAAGCAGTCTGGATCCCGGCATGCGCCGGGCTTAAGTAAGTACCATTCGGCTCTGACCCCGGTTTCTATACTTGGACGATCAGAATTGCCATCATCGTGGCGGACACTACCGGGGAACCGAGGCACACCCGTATGCGTATGTGGAAGACCATTTTCTTGCTCGGCCTGATCACGTTTTCCGAGGCTACCATCGGGGTCTTTGTGAAGCTTACCGATGGCCGCATCCCCATCCAGACCCTGAACTTCTACGCCCTCGCCTGCGCCACGGCGTTCCTGATGGCGACCATGCCGCTGGCCACCGGTCAGCGGCTGCGGTTTCCGTGGGGCAATCTCACCGATACCGCCATCATCGGTGCCCTGATCGCCGCCCAGATCAGCGTGTTCAACTTCGCCATGACTCTCGCGCCCATCGCCAACGTGGTCATCTTTTGGTCGGTGGCGCCGTTTTTTACCTTTATCTTCTCCTGGCTTTTCCTCGGTGAGCGGGCGCGAGCGAGCTACCTCTGGATCTTCGCCCTGGCCCTGGCGGGGCTGGTGGTAGCCAAGCCGCTGGCCGGCGGCTACATGGCGGGCAACCTTGTGGCGCTGGGCGACGGTGCCGTGTACGCGGCCATGGTCACCTACATGCGCCACGAGGGTAAGACCGAGGCTGGCAGCGACGTCGCCTGGTCCATGCTGCTGGGGACCCTCCTGCTGTCGCCGGTGGCGGTGCTGGCCGGCCCCGGGGCAGTAACCGCCACTGTCTTCTACCCGGCCCTCGGCGTGAGCCTGCCGGTGGTGCTGTGGGCCGTGTGCCTCGGAGTGGTCTCCACCGGCTTTGCCTATTTCGGTATCGCCCTGGTCCTCAAGCGCCTGCGGGCCAACCTCTACAGCCTCGTGGATATCATCGTCTCGCCGGTGGTGGCGGCCTTCCTCGGTTACCTGATCTTCGGGGAGATCCCGGCGCCCACCATGATCGGCGGCGGCGCCATGCTGCTCGCCGCCGGCTTCTGGCTGACCCGGGAGATGGCCCGGCAGCGCTCGCCTTGAGGTCAACAGGGCAAGGAAATCCAAGCTGGAAGAGGCGCAGAAGATCGCGTTGAAATCAGGCGCATTGAAAAGCAATTCAAGAGGGCAGAACAAAAAGATAAAGCCCTTTGCTCTTCCTGAACGTGACTAACGATACCGCGGTGGATGGCTGCGCCAGTAGCGAATCAGCAAATAACCGAACAGCATGCCACCCAGGTGGGCAAAGTGTGCCACGCCAGCCATACTGCCGGTGACCCCGAAATAGAGTTCGACGGCGCCATAGATGATGACGAACCACTTGGCCGACATTGCCACCGGCGGAAACAGCAGCATCAGTTTTTCATTGGGAAAGGTCATGCCAAAGGCGAGCAGCAGGCCAAATACCCCGCCCGAGGCGCCGATGGTGGGGTAAGCGGGCCCACTGCCCTGGCTGGCCACCAGCAGCTGCACCAGAGCGGCGCCGATGACACAGACAAAATAGTAAATCAAAAAGGCTTTCGAGCCCCACACCATTTCCATGCGTGAGCCGAACAGCCACAGGGCGTACATATTGACCAGTAAATGAAACACCCCGCCGTGCAGGAACGAGTACGTGACCAGCTGCCAGACCTGAAAGCCTGGCGCGGCGCCATCAAACAGGCCAGAGCCGAAGCCAAAATCGGATCCGGAACCGAGCGGCCACAGGGCAAACAGCTCGATCAACTGGCGACCACTGGCGGTCATCTCCATCAGAAATAGTATGCCATTGATGATCAGCAGTGCCGGGACAACCGGGACAGGAAATGCGTTACGATGATTCATAAAGGTGATGATACTAGAGAGATCCGGCCATGTGCCAGGTAGATATCGGGCATCGGGGAGCAGATCCAGGGTGCGCACAATCCAATAACGCGTCTACGCGATCGGTGGCTATTACGTCTCATTTTCATTTACAACGCTCTTCTGCTATTTTCAAAACTTCAATCCAGGCTCAGAGCCTGGATTTGGCCAAATCACGGAGTCCTGATATGAACATAAAACATCTGTTTTCCACCGCAGTGCTATCCATTGGCCTTCTCGTACAACCTGCCCATGCACAAGAGCTGAAGGTCAAGATTACCCCGGAGCTCGGCAGTGTGGATGTGAAGCACAATGGCAAAACCGTTACGATCAAGCGTAATCAGAACAATGACAACAAGGTGGTTGACGACTATGCCAGAACATCGCGAAACTGTCCGCCGTTCTGTATTCAGCCTATGTCACTGGCACCGGGGGTTGAAACTATCGGTGAAGTGGAAATGCTGGAGTACCTGAAAAAAGTCTCTTCCGGCGACAAGTCGGTTCTGGTGATCGACTCGCGTACCTCAAAGTGGGTCAAGCGTGGCACCATTCCCGGTTCGATTAACATTCCCTGGGTGAAACTCGACACGTCTCGCGGTGCCGCCCCCTTTGATATTGTCGATATTCTGACTGACCAGTTCGATGTGAAAGAGCAGGACGGTCTGTTTAACTACTCGGACGCAAAAACTCTGGTGTTGTTCTGTAATGGCATGTGGTGTGGTCAGTCACCGGCCAATATCCGCAGCCTGCTGGAATACGGTTACCCGGCGCATAAACTCAAATGGTATCGCGGCGGTATGCAGAACTGGTCTAACCTGGGCTTTACCACAGTCAAGCAATCTCAGAAAAGTAATTAAATCCGGGTAAACCGCCTTTGGTGGCGAGCCGCAAAGCGGCTCGGTCGTTGCGGCGTGCTTCGATAGAAAATGGCCTTTTATGAATTGGCGGGTCTCATAAGGGACGACGATGTTGTGTGTGAAAAATCGGCCAGGGTGCGTAGAACGCACCACATTCTTGATGCCGGGATAATGGTGCGTAGAACGCACCCTAACTGTGATATAGCTCCTCAGGGGGCTTTCATCATACGACCCGCTTTACGGGTCGTATTTGATTTGCCTTGAGCCGAATCCGTCTGGCCTCGAGCAGTGGGGTTCGGGCACAATAACCGGATGAAGCTGTTACTGAAGCGACTGGCCAATGGGGCGCGAACTATCGGCCGCCAGCCCCTGTTGGCCAGGCCGATCGACGCGGTTCGCCGGGCGCTCGCACACCCGGGCCCGGGACGGCTCGGTGTCGGGATCGTTATGATCCTGGTTGTGGCGTGGTTCAGCTACGATTATCTGCGTGTGTCGCCGCCCGGCGATCGCTCGCTGCCGGATTTTCGGGTGATCGAGGACACCGGTGAGCGCAAGGAGGCGTTTATCGAGTTCCTGTGGCCCGTGGTCAAGTCCGAGAACCGGCGTGTCCTCGAAAAGCGCGAGAAGCTGCTCGCCATCCTCGACAAACTCGAGGACGGCGAGCAAGCCGCGCCCGATGAGCAGGCCTGGCTGGCGGAACAGGCGACCCTGTACCGGGTGAAGGCGAAAGGGGATCTCGAGCGCGCGCGCAAGCTCGCCACGCGGATCGATATTGTGCCGACCTCGCTGGCGTTATCGCAGGCGGCACTGGAGTCGGCCTGGGGAACTTCGCGCTTCGCGCGTCAGGGTAACAATCTGTTCGGTCAGTGGTGTATAACGGCCGGATGCGGCATCGTGCCACTGCGGCGTCCGGCGCAGGCGACCTACGAGGTGCAGGCCTTTGAGACCGTCGCGGGATCGGTGCGGACCTACCTCCGCAAGCTTAACTCGCATCCGGCCTACCAGCCGCTACGCGATATCCGCGCGCAGGCACGCAGGGCGGGACGCGAGCCGAGCGGGCTGGAATTGGCGGCCGGACTGATCAACTATGCAGCCATTGGAGAGGACTATGTCCAACACATCAAAGGCGTCATCCGTCGCAACGACCTGGATCGGTTTGACGGCGCTGGCTAGTCTCGCGCTGGTCGCGCTGTTTCTGCCTGCACTGACGGCCGCCGCCGACAGCGCAGTGGTGCTCGAGTACCATCATGTCTCTGAAGAGACTCCCCCATCGACCAGCGTGACGCCGAAGACGTTCGAGCGCCACATGGACTACCTGGCGACGAATGGCTTCGAGGTCTGGCCGCTGCCGCGCCTGGTCGCGGCCGTTCGTGCCGGCAGGGAAGTTCCGGAGCGGGCGATCGCGCTGACCTTCGACGACGGCTACCGGTCGGTGTACGAAGAGGTGTTCCCGCGCCTGCAGGCACGTGGCTGGCCGTTCACGATCTTTATCTCGACCGCTTACCTCGACGGCGGCGACCGCAACTACGTGACCTGGGAGCAACTGCGCGAGATGGAGGCGGCCGGCGTGACGATCGGCAACCACAGTGTCAATCACCCGCACATGATCCGGCAACGGGAAGACGAAAAAGAAGCTACCTGGTTGCAGCGCATGCGCCGCGAAATTGTGGATGCGCAGGCCCGCCTGGAACAGGAACTCGAGCGACCGGCACGGCTGTTCGCGTACCCGTTCGGCGAATTCTCGCCAGCGGTTGCGGCGATCGTCCGCAAGCTCGATTTTGTCGGCTTCGGCCAGCAGTCCGGCGCCGTCGGGCCCGGCAGCGACTTCTCGGCCCTGCCGCGGTTTCCGATCGCGACCGCGTTTGCCGACATGGACAGCTTCGCGATCAAGGTCCGCTCGCGGCCGCTGCCGGTGACCGGGACCCGACCCGAAAGCGGCGTGCTCGGTCCCGGCGATGACCGGCCGAGACTGCGTTTGACGCTGGATCCGGGGCCCTACCGGCCGGAGGCGATCCGTTGCTACCTGGGTGGCGATACGCTCCCGCTCGAGCTCAGGACCGATAACCCGCCGCGCTTGTCGGTGCGCCTTGCCAGGGCGTTGCAACCGGGTCGTTCCAAGGTCAATTGCACCGCACCGGCGACCGATGGAGACCAGTGGTTCTGGTACAGCTTTGTGTGGATGAAACCGCTGCCGGACGGCAGCTGGTACCGGGAATGAGCGAATGCAGTCAGGGCTGACTAATGGGCGACTTCGGCAATCGAACCTCGTTCCGTGTGCGCCGGGATCCAGATAAAATAAACAGATGTCACTCTATCTGCCTCTATTTAAAGCCCTCAACGATTGGATATCGGCGGGATAACCGTGCCGGTTTGTGCTATACAGGACTTGATTGCAATGAAAACCGACACTGGCAGGGCGAAAGACGAAGAAGACATCAAGTACTTGCAGAGTTTATTGAGCAACAATGAAAACTGAGCAAAACACGCGAGCAAACAAATTGACTGTCGATGAGAAAGCGGAGCTCAAATTCCAGGTCAGTGCCACACCGGCCCAGCGACTGGCGTGGCTGGAAGAGGCGCAGCAGCTCGCGTTGAAATCAGGCGCATTGAAATGCAATTCAAGAGGGCAGAACAAAAAGATAAAGCCCTTTGCTCTTCCTGAACGTGACTAACGATACCGCGGTGGATGGTTGCGCCAGTAGCGAATCAGCAAATAACCGAACAGCATGCCACCCAGGTGGGCAAAGTGTGCCACGCCAGCCATACTGCCGGTGACCCCGAAATAGAGTTCGACGGCGCCATAGATGATGACGAACCACTTGGCCGACATTGCCACCGGCGGAAACAGCAGCATCAGCCTTTCGTTGGGAAAGGTCATGCCAAAGGCGAGCAGCAGGCCAAATACGCCGCCCGAGGCGCCGATAGTGGGGTAAGCGGGCCCACTGCCCTGGCTGGCCACCAGCAGCTGCACCAGAGCGGCGCCGATGACACAGACAAAATAGTAAATCAAAAAAGCCTTCGAGCCCCACACCATTTCCATGCGTGAGCCGAACAGCCACAGGGCGTACATATTGACCAGTAAATGAAACACCCCGCCGTGCAGGAACGAGTACGTGACCAGCTGCCAGACCTGAAAGCCTGGCGCGGCGCCATCAAACAGGCCAGAGCCGAAGCCAAAATCGGATCCGGAACCGAGCGGCCACAGGGCAAACAGCTCGATCAACTGGCGACCACTGGCGGTCATCTCCATCAGAAATAATATGCCATTGATGATCAGCAGTGCCAGGACAACCTGAACAGGAAATGCGTTACGATTATTCATAACGAAAATGATACTTGATATAACCGGTCACGTGTACATGGTAAATATTCTGTCGTGGTAGAAAGACGCTGAATAAAAGTTCCGAATAGCATGACACTATGATGTTGCCAGCCCTGCGCCTTGCATTTGTACCGACATTTTAATCACGTATTTAGTCTGTCTGGCATTCGCGAGTGCCGTATCGAATAACAATTATTTAAATTAATAACATTTATTCAGAATAGCCTGTTTGTGCAGAATCATTCACAGGTGAGCAATATTGCCAGGCCTGTCATGCCTCGAACTCATCAAACAGTTATAGCTATTTATTAAATATTTATGACACGCAGCTTCGACCAATTGCGCCAAAGCGATAATCAGATTAGGTTTATGCTTTAATATTAAGACAGTAAATGCATCACAGATTCGTGGCGGCATGCATAGACAGTTCAAGAAAAAGGTCGCACGTTTTGCCTGGCGGTTTTACCGTCTGGGACGATATCTCACGGAAATACTTATCTGGTCGCGAATATTCGTGGTGCGTCGCACGTCTGCCAATATCGCGATCAGTGAAAAATTACGTGTAAAGAAGCAGGTCAGGTATCCTCAACCGGAACTGCGGATATCGGGCCGAACAGGTGCAGAGCATTTTGAGCACGGTTTCAATATTGTTTTCGATATACTGTTTGCGAATCTGCGTAAGCCCAACCATCTGGTGCCGATCCGACATGCCTTGCCCGGACCAGCTTTCGCCGGAGTCTATCTGTGGGATAGCGCTTTTATTGCCCAGGTATGGCGTCACTGGGATCGGAATGTAGCTTTCGATGTTCTCGACTCGGTGCTCCGGCTTCGTGATGGTGACAAACTGCAACATGTCGTTGCTGACTTCGGCCGCAGCCCGTTTACTCAGCCACCTCTAATCGCCTGGTCGCTGGCGCGTATCTGCACGGAGGAGCAGGAGGCCGGTCGTTGCGAATATAGCCACTTTACGATTTTGAAGGCCTACCATCAATGGCTCAATACTCATCGAAAACTGCCCGGTGGGCTATATTTCTGGATGCATCCCTATGAGTCAGGATTGGATAATTCACCGCGTTTCAGCTCTTGCGACGAGAAAGTCATAAGCGATACACGCATGCTTGCCGCACCCGATCTCTCCGCCTATATGGTCATGCAATGCGAGGCGCTGGCAAAGCTTGCGGAGATATTTGGAGAACAGGCAACAGTCAGAGAGTACGAGCTGGAGGCGCAACAGATACGACAGCTTATCAATGAGCAGCTATGGCACGAAGATGACGGGCTCTATTATGACCGGAATTTGCAGACAGGTGATTTTATCCGCTCAAGGACCATCGCTGCACTCATACCACTGGCTGCCGGTGTGCCGAACAGGTCACAGGCTGAACGTCTGCGCGAGACTGTTCGGGATGCCTCTGCGTTCGGTTCGCCGATACCATTCCCTTCCGTAGCATTGAATGACGCTGATTTCAGAAAAGACATGTGGAGTGGGCCTGTCTGGGTCAATACCGCTTACCTGGTACTGACAGGACTGCAGCGTTATGACTTTTTTGAAGAGTACAGGACACTCGCCTGGCGACTGTGTGACGGCGTTTTTCGAGTTTTGCGCCAAGAGCATCAGATCTACGAGTTTTACGATCCTGAATGCTTCCACACCCATGAGCTGCGCCGCAAGAAGGGTAATCTTTGGAAGGCGATAATCCTCGGTACCCGACCACAGAAAGACTTCGTGGGCTGGACCGGCCTGGTGAATAACCTGGTCATAGAAAGCCTGTTCGGGCTTGGAGTTGATGATGACAATGTCATTCTGAAACCAGGGTTTCCCGCGGAGGCAGCTGGCCTGCGTTTTCATCTCAAATTGCCGCAGGTAAACGGTTATGTTGACCTGACGGTATTACCGGACGGCTGTTATCAAGGAGAGATCGCTATTAAGGGAATAAGTGAACGATTCGAGTTATGCAAAGGAGATAAAATGCGGCTCCCGGTGCTTGCTGCGGAAAAGAGTGCATGCCAGTGAGACAGCGTTTTTCAGTCTGGCGAACGGGTGGACTGCTGTTATTGTTATGTCTGATCGGGTTGCAGATATGGATGCCGGATACTCTTACGCTACCGAATGAGATAAGTTCAGGCAATCATGCTGACTGGCTGTATGATATTCCGGAATCATTTCTGGTAGTCATATTCATGCTGGCACCATTGCTGGGCGTTCCGATCAGCATTTTTCTGGTGGTTATTGGTATTGCCTTTCCGACGGCTATCGCGATCGTGCTGACTGGGGGGACGATATTCACTCATCATATTTTGGTGTTCGCCTTGACCAAGACAAATGCGAGTAACTGGATCCGTAATCTTATGCGGCGAGGAAAACTGTTATCGGAAACCAGAGCAGGGCGGAGAGTGAGTGATAATGTACTGTTCATTACAATCACATCCTGGATTCCAGGGCTATCCTATATAATCAAGCTGGCCTATACGGCATTATCCGGAGTGCCGTTCCGGACTTATCTTATCACAGGTACGTTGAGCCAGATCATCAGCGCATTGCCTTTTCTGATATTGGGCAAGGCTGTCGAAAATGGCAATGCAATGTGGATGTGGTTGGCGCTTGTCTTGTTGATATTGTTGGCATGGTTGGCAAAGTATTTACTGATAGAACATCGAGATGTGGCTGCTGTCAAACGTCGCTCATCAGGAGATTGAATAGTGAAAATTGTCATGTTCACCAATACGTACTATCCGGCAGTGGGTGGGATCGAAAAGTCGATAGAGACATTTTCTTCAGAAATGCGACGTTATAGGCATCGAGTATTGGTTGTTGCACCGCAATACGAGAGTGTAAAAAAATCTACTGATGAGGTCTTGAGAGTTCCCGCCATCAAGAATTTTGCAGGCACTCCCTACTCGTTTAAAACCTATCTTCCACTCAGTATCGCTCGCCGTATTGACGATTTCAAGCCTGATATTATACATAGCCATCAGCCTTTTCTACTGGGAGATTCTGCATTACGGGTGGCACGCCGGCTCAATGTCCCGTTAATATACAGCAATCACACGTTCATGGAGCGTTATCTGTATCTGCTTCCGATGGACTGGGCGATTTTGCGGGGCATTGCTGAAAAATTACCGGTTGCCTATGCAAACCTGTCCGATCATGTGATTACACCAACGAAGTCCGTTGCTGAGAAATTACGTGAACGAGGAGTTGTTATGCCAATCTCAATAATTCCAACAGGTATTGATGCAGATTTTTATGCTGCTGGTAATCGTGAAGAATTTCGAAAAAAGCACAACCTGGAATCGGAACACTTTGTTCTCGGGCACCTGGGACGTCTCAATCCGGAAAAAAACCTCGATTATCTTGCACGGGTTGCGCTGGAATTTGTCAACATGGACCCGGATCGGCGTCGATTCCTGCTGGTGGGTTCGGGTCGTTCTGTTACCGCCATTGAATCGTTATTCGCTGAAAATGGTGCAAGCAAGCAATTGCTATATGTGGGCGAGAAGAAAGGTCAGGACAGTGCGGATGCCTATGCTGTGATGGATGCCTTTATTTTTACGTCGTTAACAGACACGCAGGGATTGGTGTTGTCCGAGGCGATGGCAGCAGGGAACCCGGTGTTCGCCCTGGACGCGCCAGGTGCACGTGACATCGTCGACCACGAAAGCAATGGTTATCTGTTTTCCCAAGATACGTCAGCCCGCGAATTTGCTGTCACGATGGATCGAATTATCTGCGACAGAGAAAAATTGTGTGCAATGCAACGTGCGGCGTGTGTTGATGCGCGAAAACTGAGTATTCCGAATTGCACAGAAACGATGCTCGAACTGTATCAATCCGTTATCAAGTCATACAGCAAGAACACCAAAGAAATATCGATATGGCACCAGATGCTGAACCGTTGGGAAGTCGAAATCGACCTGGTCAAGGAGAAACTGATTAGCCTGTAAAAATAATATGGTTATTAATCAATATGTGCTGGATGTCCGCGGGCAACAAATCAGGCCGGGAGTTGAATAGGAGTCTGGGTACAATTTCAGATACTTTTATATCAGTGGCAGTTGTTATATGAAAACGACATTCCCTGGACCATGTTTTTTGTTTTATGCATTACGTAAAAAATGTGACATAAAAATTCACTATTCTTCGCAATAAGCTGATTAATGTCACATTCTGACCAGGGGAGAACAGCATGCGTCGAATATTTATGATCTTACTTGCTGCTCTCTTGGTCGGTCCGATAAAGGCGGGTGAATTACTGGAATACTATGTTAATGAGGTGGACGACCATTTTCTGTTGCATCTTGATATGAGGGTCGACGCGAGTCACAAGGAGATCAGGTCCACGTTGATGGATTTCAGTAAAATGCCAGAAGTTAACGATACGGTTATCGAGAGCCGTTTAATTGAAAGAAGTGATAATAAACACAAGATCTTCTTCGTCAGTAAAGGATGTATCTGGGTTTTCTGTCAGACGATTGAGCAGGTTGCGATGGTCTCTGAACCGGGGCCGGGGTATATCATGTCAAGTATTATTGCCGAGGAGAGTGACCTGCGATACGGGAAAAGCCTGTGGCGGCTGATTGACGAAGGGAGTAAGACACGTGTGATCTATAGTGCCGACTATGTTCCCGATTTCTGGGTACCTCCCGTGATCGGATCGTCTATCGCTAAACAAAAGATGCTGAACGAAGGACGTAAGACTATCAATGGTCTTGAGCGGCTAATCAAATCGAAAAAACTTGCCGATGAACAGGATGCCTCTGATTTGAATCGAGCGAATTAAACAGCTCAACTGGTCATAGCCATGCGGTGGAATGTTGACATTATTTCAGACTAGTCAATCGGCTGAGCTATTTATGTGTGACGGAATAGCAGGTACACGCAAGTTTTCAGCAACAAGACAGGCGCCAGGCGCGCCTTACCCGAAAGTCCGACCAAAAAAACATACATTAAATAATGTTTTTAATTGCTTGACTAGAACGAATGTTCATTCTAGTCTTGATGCATGGAAACCGGTACTGCAACCAAACGCGATCGCACCACCCCGGCCACCGAGCAGGTGCTGGGGGCGGCCCTGGAGCTCTTTACCGAGCAGGGGTATTTCAATACCTCGATTCCCGACATCGTGAAAGTCTCTGCGGTCAGTACCGGCTCCATCTATCACTACTTTGGCGACAAGGAAGGGATTGCCCGCAGCCTGTACGAGAGCCTGGTCGAGCGAATGGAAGCGCAATTCAGCCAGATCGAAGCCGCCCATCCCACGGCCCACGATCGCTGCCGGGCGGTGATCCAACGGTTGTTTGAGCTGACCGAGCAGGAGCCGGCGGTGATGCGCTTCATGCTGTTCTCGCGTCATCGGGAGTTCATTCCGGACCAGAAACCGGTCTGCTCCTCGCGCCCCTTCGTGCAGATGCGCGAGATGGTGGCGGCCGGGATGAAAAGCGGCGAGGTCCGCGAGATGACCCCGGTGGTTGCCGCCTCGGCCGTGTTTGGCGGGGCGCTGCGATTAATTCAGTTACGTCTGGACGGGATTCTGGACGCGCCATTGCCGGAATATCTCGATGAGATCTGGCAATGTGCCTGGCGGTCGGTGGCAGTCTGAACAATCGGTTCAGGTGGCATCGGCTTTTTTTTGGCCCATAAATTAGAACGAACGTTCGTTCTAAGGAGGCAACGATGAAATCATTGGCAATCGTGGTCCGTGAAGACGGTTACGACAAACTGCTCACCCCCCTGGCGTTCGCCTTTATACAGGGGTCAGAAGGCACCCAGGTGGATCTGCTGTTTGTGAACTGGGCGGTGAAGGCCCTGACCGAAGACGGGGCCAGGGGGCAGGTGATCCAGGGGGAACATGCCGATCAACACGACTGGGTTCGCGAGCAGGTGGGTAAAGCCGGCCTGCCCCAGGATATCTATGATGTGATTCAGGCCCTCAAAGCCACCGAGAACGTGAACTTTTATGCCTGCAGCCTGGCTTCCAGTATCTTCGGCGTCAACGAGGATAACCTGATTCCGGAAGCCAGCGGGATCGTCGGTGCATCGTGGTTTTTGAATGAAAAAGCCGCCAAAGCCGAACATTGCCAGTATTTTTAAGGAGCGAAACGATGAGTGATATCAAAGCCAACAGCAAGCTGGATACCAGCGGCAAATGTTGTCCCATGCCGATCGTGGAAACCAATGTCGCGATGAAGAAGATCAACAGCGGCGAAGTGCTGGAGATCATCGCCACCGATCCGGGCACGCTGACGGATATTCCTTCCTGGTGCGAGCGGACGGGACACACGCTTTTGGAGTCAGGCGAGAGCGACGGGGTGATCCAGTTCTATGTCAAAAAAGGTTGATGTCAACGAGCTGTGCGGGGGGTGCGTGTATTACCCACCCAATCTCCCCGCCACAGCCTATAGCGAAGCTGATTATCACGAGCTGCAACAGAAGCGCTGTGCATACGATCATCAGCCGGGCGATCAAAACTGCCGGCAAACGCGTAAAGCCAGTTGCTCGATAATTGATCTGCAGAACATGCCAAACCAATAAACCTCACGGAATTCATCATGAGAAAATTGTTTCAATACACCTTACTGATTCTGTCACTGGCCCTGGCGGCCAGCCACAGTCATGCCGACAGCAAGATCAACGATCGTGCTGCACTGGGTGATTTGAAAGTCGGTAAGGCGGTGTTTCTGATCGATATTGCCGATGCGAAGAAAATGAATTTCTATCTGGAGGTTATTCAGGGCACCTTCAAGGGTATGCAGGCCCAGGGCGTGACGCCGGATTTTGTGATGGTCTACATTGGCCCCAGCGTGCAATATCTCAGTACCTCACCGAAAGCGGAAATTGCAGACCGACACGGCGCCGTGCTGATGGAAATTGAAAGCAATGTCGAAAAGCTTGCGGCACTGGGCATTGAACAGGAAATCTGTGCCGTGGCAACCGATGCGTTCGGCATTGATAACAACACCCTGCTGTCAGATCTTAACCTGGTCGGTGACGGCTTTATTTCACTGATCGGATACCAGGCACAGGGCTATCACCTGGTGCCGGTCTACTAAACAGGTGATCCGAAAACCCGTTCATTGATCAGGTAGCCTGGATCAAGGAGCAACACGACAGATCCAGTTTTTTTCGGGGTTCAGGTGGAACCGCTTCGCTTGTTCCCCCCTACAGGGGGTGATCGGATATTCGGAACTTTTATTCAGGCCTGGTGGTATCAGAGAGGTAGGTCAGGTTGAGCGCAGCGCAACCTGACATTCTGCGTATCGGCAGGAATGTCACGCAGGCTAATGCCAGCGTGACCTGCAGGATTGGCCAGAGTATAGAGTGTGCATGAATCTGGAACAGTTATTCATGCGAATCGGTAGTACTTCACCCCACGCCTTGCAGCGCCAGAAAAACATTGGTTCCCGAACGTGTCAGGCTCCGATTACTCAGTCCCCAGGCATGGTAATGATTTCTTCTAATGTGTACCCGGTCAGCGTACGAATCGTTCGCCACAGGTAATACAAAATTGCCATCATCATCACCGTTGATGGAATGGCAATGACAGGGTAACTCAGCAGCGTCATCTGTCCCAGTTCCTCGTTGAATGCGGGCGTGCCTGCCGGGCTGATAACAATCCATGTGACCAGCAGGTAGTTCATAACGGCAGAAAACAGGAAGGTGCTGCTCAACAGGTATGTTGCATTGTTCAGTCGGGTGTCAAACAGGTGTTGAGTGCCGAGTTCATGCAGTTTTGTCTCAATCTTCTCGATATTCATAACCCGCGGGTTAAACAGCAATGTCCTGATTAGCGGATAGGGTGTATAGGCGGAGATGAGGATGACGAGTCCAATGAGGCCGGGGATGGCGGCCTCCTTGACGGCCAGCCATTTGGGGCCGAGCTCGAGAAGACCGATGCCGCCGGTGAGCAGGACACTGATCAGGCCGAGCAGTGCGATGAAATTGAATTTCCGGTATTTGAATAATTCAAACGTGCCCCAGCCAAGTGGAAAGGCGAGCGCGATAACCAGGGCGCCGCTGGGTCCCAGATGCTCCGGGTTGCTGAATTTCATCAGGATAACAGACGGGATCAGGATGCTGACCAGCAGGTCGATCATCGGCCTGGGTTTATGCGTGGGGGTGCTCTGCACGCTTGTCGTTGATTCGTTGTCCATCGGGTTCCTGTTGGTTGCGTCTGGCCAGGGTACATATATTAGTGTACGGATGGCCGGTAGTGTACGTCACGAATAGGACCGGGGAAAATCAATTTTGTTCGGGAAAAGGGCGGAATTGCCCGTATCTCGATTTTGCCCGGGGTTTACGGAGCCCGGGATTTATCTTATAGATCGGGTATGGATATGAACTCGATCCTCGTGACGGGCAGCAATCGTGGGCTGGGCCTGGAATGGGTGCGCCAGTATGCCCGGCTGGGCTGGCGGGTGTACGCCACGTGTCGTTTTTTGGAGCAGGCCGAGGAACTGCACAGGCTGGCAAGTGACCATTCGAATGTCTCCCTCCACCCGCTCGATGTGACCCGCTCCGAGCAGATTGAAGCGCTGGCCAGAGAATTGAACGAGGTCGCTATCGATATTCTGGTCAATAATGCCGGTGTTTATTACGAACGTTGGGGCAAGGACAAACTCGGCAGTATTGATTACGACGACTGGCAGCAGACCTTCGCGGTGAACGTCCTGGGGGCCATGCGGGTCAGTGAAGCCTTGCTGGATTCGGTTGCCCGCAGCCGGCGCCGTCTGCTGGTTGGCATCAGCAGCCACATGGGCAGCATCACGGATATCGGCAGTGGCAATGACTACGCCTATCGTTCCAGCAAGGCGGCCCTGAACGCGGCAATGACCGGGTTAGCCCATGAAGTTGCGCCGCGCAAGGTTGGTGTGTTGTTACTGCATCCCGGTTGGGTCCAGACCCGGATGGGAGGCGACTCGGCGCCGTATACACGCGCGGAGAGTGTGCAGGGGATGCGTCAAATCATCGATGATTTCACGTTTGAGCAATCAGGTATATTTCTGCGTTTTGACGGCACCCGAATGCCCTGGTAAGAGCGTAGCCCAACAATAGTCATAGGGGATACATCACGGTTTGATTGACTCTGTGAAGGTAATAATGGGCGATCACGGAAAATCCAGAAAATCAGGCAAAGAATTCGCCAAAATGATGAACTATAATCTGGACTAGGCGGAACAGGATCGTTCGCACATCGCCCAGGATTTGAACCGCAGCCTGAATTAAAGAGGCAAAGCCCGTATCGCGGATTGGCTCATCGCTGTTTGGATTGATCCGGACTGACTGGTTGAATATGATTAAATTTATCTTTTCCAGGCTGTGCCAGTCGCACATCGCCTGGCGAGGTATTCAGTTGCCCGCAAACTGAATACCGCTCACCGGAGTCCGCTGGACTTCGCGCTAATCGGGATCAGGTCCTATGCTGGAAACAGAAGGTGTTGTACCTATTGAGTTCTTCTTCCGCAAGACCGAGCTGATCGTTACCTTTCTGGTCATTCTGCTCGGTGTTGCTTTTGGCAATCTGCGGATCAAGGGAGTCGGTTTTGGCTCGAGCGGCGTTTTGATCGTTGCGATGATTGCCGGCTATTTCTATCAATTCGAGCCTATCGTTATTCTTCAGGATCTCGGTATTGTCCTGTTTTTGCTCTGTGTCGGACTGGAAGCCGGTCCGAGTTTTTTCCGTGCCTTCAAACAGCACGGCAAGCGCTATATTCTCAATGTCCTGATATTGCTGTCCGTTGCCGGTGTTACCGTGGTTGCGATCATTACCATTGCGGCGGTGCCCACGGGCATTGGACTCGGCCTGTTTGCCGGGGCCTTTACCTCCAGTCCAGCGCTGATCAGTGCCTTGCAGTTCAGCCCGGAGAGCGAGGTTATCTTTGGCTACGGCGTCGCCTATCCCTTCGGCCTGTTGGGCGTGATTCTATTTATCACGATTTCCGTAAAATTATTACGCGGGCGAATGGAGGCGGAAGTGCAATCCCGTTCACAAATGCATACCGCGGTGTACAAAGTGAATAACCCTGAATTATCCGGCAAGCTGATACGTGATACCGATATCCTTCAGACGCATAATGTCGTGGTATCCGGGATCCTGCGGGATCTCTCGCTGCGAACGGCAAGCGGGAGTACGGTACTGCTGGTCGGCGATATCGTGCGGCTGGAAGGCCTGACCGAAGACGTGCAAACGGTCGGTGAGATGCTGGGTGAGGAAGTGCAGGAAAAGTTCGATGAGAACTCGGAACTCGACACCCGCTCCATCGTGGTGGAGAACACCTCCATAGTGAATCGTACCCTGAACGATCTGGGTATCCGGCTTAGATATAATATCTCTATCACCCGCGTGATTCGCTCCAATGTTGAATTTGTTCCGCGTCACGATCTCTCGCTGGAATACGGCGATGTCGTCGTCGCGGTGGGAACACCCTACCAGCTCGACCAGCTGGAGCTGTTCCTTGGCCATGAGCACCACACCGTGCAACGGCGGGTGGATATCGGCTCGCTGGCCGCGACGTTGTTTCTCGCCTTTGCCATTGGCGGCCTGATCATCCCGGTGCCGACGCTGGGGCCATTTTCCCTGGGACTCGCCGGTGGGGCACTGGTGGCGGGGCTGATCTTTGGCCACTTCGGGCGGATTGGGAATTTTATCGGGCGCTTCCCACGCAATGCGACAGCCGTGCTGAAAGAATTGGGGCTGGCGCTGTTTTTCGTCCAGGTCGGGTTCGACACCGGACAGAGCTTTGTCGAATCCCTGGATTTTCAGGCCGTTTATTACGCCCTGTACGCGGTGCTGTTCGCCGTGATTCCCATGCTGGCCAGTTTCCTGTTCGGGCACTTTTACATGAAAATCCCGGTCAGCGAGTGTTTTGGTGTCATTTGCGGCGGCATGACCTTTACCCCGGGGCTGGATATCATTCGTCAGGCCGATGTCTCGGAGCGACCGGTCATCGCGTACTCGTCGGTCTACCCGGTCGCCCTCATTCTGGTGATTGCCCTGGTACAGGGGATGCATCTTGCCCTGATCAGCCTCGGTGTTGTTGACTGATAAATCACAAATCACAAATCATAAGTCAGTGTTACACCCGGCTGATGATATATTATTCCAGGACTATCAATATCTTGTCATTGCTTAACAGGCTGTTTTCCCTTCCCCGTCATCGCGCTTTACCGGAACTCAACGCGATCTATATTGCCAGCTCGGCTGGCGCTGAAATGCAGTCTGTCGATCGTATACAGGTGCATGAACAGACCGGTTTGTCCGGTGACCGCTACAGCATGGCCAGGGGGTTCTGGCAAGTTACCGAAGCCTGTCAGGTTACGTTGATCAGCGAAGATGACCTGGATAAAGCCAAAAAGGGCCTGTCAGATAGCCTCCGCGCCAGACTGGATACGGGGCATCATCGCCGCAACCTGGTTATTGGCAATCTCAAAACCCGAGACTTGCAGGACAAGACCATTCGAATAGGCGATGCCATTTTTCGTTACCACAAGCCTCGCCCGCCGTGTGGCTACCTGGATAAGGTTGAAGGTAAGGGGCTTGCAGGCGCTCTTTGGAAAAACAGCGGTATATGTTTGACTGTTGTCAGTGATGGAATGATCGCGGTCGGAGATCGCGTCAAGATTGTGCGCTCTTAAGGAGCAGAATTTTCTTGTCCTGAGTACTATAAATGAATCAGGGACGTTAAGGAGTTGGCGCTGGTCTTACGATACTTTCTGTAATTTTCCAACGCGGCCTTACCCTGTGGGTTACCGCTTAACTCTGACTCGCCCAGCACGCGGAGTGACAGATCAGCTGTTGCATGCAAGGGCGTTAATTGAGCATTGTGCACAAGTTCTTTTATATTGAGCCGAACTATTCGAACCGGAATGCTCCGCTCACCATATGAGAGCACCATTACTCGCTGCAGTTTCGGACCCAACCTCCCCAGTATGCCAGGTAGACGTATTAACTTGTCCTGTTCGGCGACATATTCTTCCAGTGCTGCCAGTAACGGGTAAATGCCATGTTCTATGGCCTGGGGATTATTATCCGACAGGCCATGCATTATATTGAAGATCAGACGCAGGCGGATGGTTTCAGTGATTTTCTTGTTTTTTTCAGAGTAGCTCTGTACTCGTGTCATGCTCTCAGGATTGAACTGAAAGATAAACGGTTCGGGCAAGTCCCGGGAATTGCCCAGGAAATGCAAAGAGGCTTTCGAAAGGTTGGCGGAAGGCATCGGCTGGCTCAGGTACTCGTTTCAGTGGGTTCGGTGACGGATGTGTCACGTTCCCAACCCTCATGTTGTAACGTGAGTGACTCGATGGCGATGGCAGGTTCATTCGCATCAAGATCCGGCAAAGCCTGATAGTTGCTGACCCAGCATCGATATATCTTGTAGGCCAGCACAATCTGGCCAGCTTCGTTCATAACCTCGAGCACGAGATCCTTGCGAAAATCTGCCAGGGACACCTCGCTGCCCGATCCCGCGCCCAGGTGCCATACCTTGTTCGCCCATTTTTCGAATTCCGTGTCGTGAGTTACCCCCCGTTCAAGAGTGATAGGCTCAAAGGTTGTAAATCCGGGCATACGGCGCGTGAGGTTGGGCTCGCCACCCTGGCGCCACTCAATGACTTCCGTATTGCGTTTTAAGCTACTGATTTTGCTGACACCAGCGACATAACGTCCATCCCATTTGATGCGAAATTTAAAGTTTTTGTAAGGATCAAAGCGGTGTGTGTTTACGCTGAATTCTGCCATTTCCGACTCCCTGCCTGGCGTTTTCTGGTCTGACGACAAGTGTCCAGTATATTGTGATTCAAACATTAAAAAAAACCGGTGAGACAACAATTATTACTAATATAGCCGGTTGCTAATATTCGGCTAAAAGGGGCCGCCAGCTAACGCGTTTACTTAATGAAAAGTAAGCCGTCGGGTCCGTATGACCTGGCCCCTGGCATGGTGTATGCCGAGACAGGTCTTACAGGGCTTTGCCCCTGCTTTTCATGGTTTTTTCCGCTCGCGGGATCCTGGCCTGATGCCTGCGAAAAGCGGTTGTGCCTACTATACTGGGATCAGGTGGTACGGGTATCCGGAGGTGCAGGATGAAAACAGCAGATTCAGTCAAGAATGATTCTCCGATCTACGCAGCTTGTCACTCCCTGACGTCCAGGGCGCCGTTCGGGTGGCTGAAAAAAGGCTGGCAAGACTTCCGGCGCGCGCCCTGGCACAGCCTGGTCTACGGTGTGATATTCGCGGCAATCGGTTGGTTACTTGTTTCTTTAGCCTGGACCAGTGAGAGTTATTTGCTGGTTGCACTGTTTATCTGTCTGCTGGTAGTGGGGCCCGCACTCGCATTTGGCCTCTACGATATAAGCCACCAGCTCGAGAAAAACCACGAGCCGAGTTTTCGTCACGAGCGTAGCAAGGCTTTTCTTGAAATGGGGCACGAGCTCATGCTGGCGCTGTTGCTGAGCCTGATGTTCATGTTCCTGCTCATCCTAGTTTCGATTGTGATGAATGTTGTGACGATATCCGGGCAGTCGGCGGCTTCTGCGGCGGTGCCGCTGTCTAATACAGGGTTCCTTGTCGTTGCGGTTATTTTCGGCGGCCTGCTGTTTGGTGCCAGCTCATTTGCCTTGCCGATGATTCTGGACCGGGATGCCGATGCCATGACGGCAATCACAACAAGCTTTCATGCGGTGTGGCGAAACAAGTCGGCTCTGGCACTCTGGGCCTTGCTGATTCTGGCACTGACAGCAATCGGATTCGCGACGGCACTGATAGGCTTCGTGCTCATCGCGCCGGTACTCGGTTATGCTACATGGCACGCATACCGTGAAACGATCATTACATAATATTCAGAAAGAGGATGTTTTGACCGCGGTCGTGGAAGATGCCCTGAAAGAAGGCTATCCTGTACTCATGATTGAGGCGAGGGACAAAGCGGAAGCGGAAGATGCGTATAAACTGATGCAATCCACGATGCGTATCGATGAGGTGAAATACTGATGTCGAAAAAGCCCGGCAGCCCGGAACAGGCTTCGTTACCGGAAAAAGTCAGTTGTACTGTGTGCCGGAAGGAGGTTCCTCGCGTCGACGCTCTGAAGGATGAGGGTGAAGAATATATACGCTGGTTCTGTGGGCTCGATTGCTATAACCAATGGCGACAGGATGAAAATGAAAATAGCTGAAATGTAGCTCAAGACAGATTTACTTCTGCTGGAGTTACAAAGACTTGAACTTTTGCAATACAGGATGGAGTAACGGGGCCTGGACAAACACCGAGAAAAATACCTCCGTAGGTGATGGGCTGGATCGTGTACCAGGAATAGCCGCTGCCACGAATCACCTGTGTATAGCATTCTGCGCCAGGCTGTATGGAAAAAACAGGGTCATAATATGCGTCGACCTTGAATAACACGCAGCACTATCACCACGAGCGCAATAACCAAAAGTATGTGAATCAGACCGCCCATGGTGTACGAGGAAACCAGTCCCAGTAACCAGAGGATAATCAATATAACCGCAATAGTTTCAAGCATTGATGTCGCTCCTGTAGATGCTGTGAAGGAAAACAATTACTTCTTTTTGGCCTTTTCAGAAATATGTGTACTTCTCGCCGGTTTATCGAACTTCTCATCAACCTTTTCTGTGGCTGGGTTGCTGCCCAGAAAGTCAAAATAGTGGAATAAAATCAACATGCCTATGAACAGGGCTGTATTGATTATGTGGCAAGTTTCAGTGTGAAAACCACCATTCTGGCGTCGATAGATTAAAGGTAGGGGAAACTCCGGGCAATATCTGTGTGATAGCTAACATAGCCTATGGAGGAATGGGCGAGCCTTCACCCTGAAGCAGGTGAGAAGCGGGTGTCACGTTCTTCAGATCCGGTTATTACAACGGCCGGCAAAGCCGGGCTTTGAGTTTTTGGCGATTATTGCGCGGAACGCGCGTGCGATATGTTTTTGTTACTTGACCAGCATGTCGTTCTTGACTGACTTTACCCCTTTAACACCACGTGCAAGGCTGACAGCCTTGTCGATGTTCGCTTGCGATCTGATAAATCCGCTTAATTGCACAATACCTTTGAAGGTTTCCACGTTGATCTCAGCTGACTTCAGTGTAGGCTCGTTGAATATGGCAGTCTTAACCTTGGTGGTGATAAAAGTATCGTCAATATATTCGCCTGTTCCTTCCTTTTTTTCGGTTGGTGCGCAACCAAGTATGGATAAAAAATAATGCTCAGTATGAGCGTTGAGAAATTTTTGTTTATATTTTTCATGAAAATCTCCTTGATATAATTAAACAATTAAGTTTTAAGGTAAGGTTTTAATGTAGTTCATTGCATGATCACGCTTTGCATGGTGCATTATATTTCCTGCCTTGACATCAGGGCCGGAAAGATTATTAATGTCGCGCCGAGCAAGCCGTTTGGTACATAGGCCAGATTTCGACTATGAGAGCAATTTCGAAACACAACAATCAATGGTGGCTCAACGATAGTTAATAGTATGGTTTCTGATGTATCCGGTCCTTCTCAAGGCAATCTAGCCATACTAATAACGGAGGACTTAACCTCCGTCTTTAGTCGCAAGCCGTCAAGACATCAGTGTATCGTTACTGTTGTTGGGGAAGTACGATTTCCACGCGCCGATTTGATTGACGACCAGCGGCTGTCGTGTTGGTGGCAACAGGGTTTGCCTCACCAAAGCCACGTGTGCTGATGCGATTTCTGTCGACGCCCATATTTAACAGGCTGTCGCGCACAGCCATGGCGCGTTTTTCAGAGAGCGACTGGTTGAAACTACTTTCGCCCGTACTATCGGTATAACCCTCTATCACCGCAGTGCGTTCCGGGTAAGCCTTGAGAAAATCCGCGAGCTTCTTCAAACTGTTGATGCTGCTGTCTCTAAGCTCCGCCTTGCTTGTGTCGAATAATACGTCACCAAGCGTAATCACCATACCGCGTTCGGTCTCCCGGGCATTCAACTCCTTGAGTTCTTCCTCCATCTGGTGGATTCTGACGTTGGCAGAGTCAGTTTCCGCAACTTGTGCCTCAAGCCTTTGCCTGCTACTTTCAGTCTGGGCCTGAGATACTTCTAACGCGGTTTCCTGCCTTTCAGCCCTTTCTTTCGCGGTCTTTACCTGCTGCCTGGCGGAATCGGCCTCTGTCGTGCGTAGTTCAAGGCGGATTTTTTCTCTTTCCGTGCTAATATTGGCAACTGCTTTCTCGGCTACCTTCATTTTGGCGGTTTCCTGTGCAATCGCAACTTTCTTTGCGGCAACATAGGCGAGATGATCCACGACCTCCTGATCTTCACCCTTGCGTTGAGCGTCGGTGGCTTTATCCAACGCATCCCCCGCCTGTTGCAACTCGATGGCCGCGTAATTAGTGACATCCGGGTCGCCCTGCGCCTGGGCATAGTCGCTGCTGGCCATATCTAACACTGCGTGTTTTTCAGGCTGAGTGCTGCATGCCGAGAGCACACTACCGGTTAGCAGTATGATCGGGAATAGAAATTTCATATTCATGTCCATAATTGTTTCCTTTACGTTACTTCTTGGTGACGTGATTCTGTTTCAACGGGTAGTCCGATTAAGCTCTTCTCGGAGGACACGGTTTGATTGCTCTGCGTCCTGGAGTGCCTTCTGTGCCCTGGCTAACCCGGCCTTTGTTTCAGCTAGCCTGGCGTCGACCTGAGCCTGCTCAGCGAGACGTTTGGCGAGAGCATAATTCTCCTCAGCCATTGCCTGTTCCGCGCGAGTCAGTTTCTCCGTGGCGGACCTGAGCTCCATTGGCGCATATTCGTTACCGCCGCTTCTGGTTGCGGATGTGACGGCTGCTTTTGAAACGGCGATCTGTTCCGTCGGAACCGGTGTGCTTGCGCAACCCGCAACCCCGGCTATAAGTATCGCGGAAACGACAAGCATCACCGGTAGACGGGCCCAGTTTCTTGTCTGATTAGAACTAGAGTTATTGAAAATATTCATAAACTTATCCATCCGTTGAGGTTGACTATATTCGATCGCCGGTGACTACTTGACTGTATAACTGATTTATTTTTCGGCGCCTTCATCTTTCATTGTTGCCTATCTGCTGGTGTTGCTGGCGAAAATACTGTCTGCATCCTGACTTCGATTCTGGTGAAATTGATATACAGGCTAGCCACAGTATTGGGCACGGTCTGTACGGTTCCATACATAACGCGTGCGTCCGGGAACGTTTAGTCTTCCTGTAAATGCCATGATAAAATTATTGATATCGATGCCGTGACATGACCATGCATGGTTACCGCCACTTCCTCCCTGTTGACGAGCGCAATCCGTGGCATTTAGCTTGCATACAGGAACGACGATTGTCTGGACGCGCCATGTACGTCACACAGGTGGTGCTTAACAATCAGATGACAAAGGGCGACCAGGAACCGTGTGGCTCACCAGGTACCCACAGAGTGGGTGCTCTCCATAACCATTTGGCATCGGGTTTTTACCATCAGCTGTTTTTCTTCCGTGCAATCGTTTGTCAACAGCCTCAGTGCTGTATATTGAGCATTCCAGGTGGGTTTCGCTGTGATGCAATATTTCGACTGGTTGCTCTGTTGTTGCGGCGTGAACGTTATCATTCCCGATAGTATGTTGTTTGACACCTCATGTTACTATTTTGCGCGCCTGAGACAGGGCTCTCTGTTCGATATCGCACATAACTGTAGCAATACAATGTCCGGCATGACCGCCTCGTCATTACCGCAGTAATACTTGCGTTTTAAAGCTGTGTTCTGCTATGAAAATTCTATGTTTTGTGCGCTGTGTTCGTTAACGTACATCTGTTTGAATGGAATTCTGTTTACATTCACAAATTAGTACGCTACAAGACAAGCAACTAATCTTCGAAATTAAAACCGTTTTCCCATGAACCTTGCGGAAGCTCGAATGCCCCACAAAAGGCGCGCCCCTGAAACCAATAGTCTGCTTGAAGCGTTACCCCAAAAGGACCGGCGGCATTTCCTGGCGGGTTGCGAGACAGTCGAGCTTGTTCTCTCCGAAGTGCTCTGTGAACCCGGCGAGTCTGTCCGCCATGTTTACTTTCCTACCGACAGCTACATTTCTCTGGTGAAGCCGATCGATGGTCACTTCGGTCTGGAGGTGGCGCTGGTGGGCTATGAAGGCATGCACGGGATTGCCCTGGCACTTGGAGTCGATATTTCACAGTCGCATGTGCTGGTGCAGGGTGCTGGCCACGCGCTGCGCATGGCCGCCGCGCCGTTTCGCCGCGAGCTCCGCCTTAGCCCGGCTCTGCAAAAGCTGTTGAACCGCTACATCTATGTGTGTCTGTGCCAGCTGGAACAGACGGCCGCCTGCACGCGCTTTCATGTCGTCGAGGCACGGCTCGCCCGCTGGCTGTTGATGACGCACGATCGTACGTTCTCGGATGAGTTGCATATCACCCATGAATTTCTCGCCTTCATGCTGGGTGTGCGCCGGGTCGGGATCACCAAGGCGGCGGGTTCATTACAGAAACGCAAGCTGATCCGCTACAGCCGGGGGATAATCACGGTACTCGACCGCCGCGGCCTTGAAACTGCTTCGTGTGATTGTTATTGGGCCGACAGGACCACCTATGATCACGTCATGGGCAGAGAAACTGCCAGACATTGAGGACCGGGAAGGTCTGCACGCTACAGCCTTTCAGGATACTTTTATGCCCTACGGTCAGGATCGGTGCTCGTCCATTACGGGATATGAAGTACGGTCATTAGTAGTGCAGGTACTTGAGTTGTTCGCGGCCCTCTTGCAGTTGTTTCTCAAAAGCAAGCTGGTCATTAATGTATTCTATCAATGCCTGTCTGGCCGCTGACTGGGTCGGGTAGGGCCCTTGATCCGGCCCACGACGAATCGCAAACCACCACTCGTCTGCAATGTTATAAAACCGCTCACTCCGAGGCTGAACGGCATCCATTTCTCCATGACGATTAAGAAACTGGTGCATATCCGGCCTCCTTAACATCGAGCGACTACTGAATGGTTGGCCATCCGTGGCCCGTTGCGTATAGAACTACGCGTCCAAAATCAATCGGCCGGGCCGGGTCATTGACTCGTGCCGCCAGCCCTGTAAATACTCATGGGCACAAGTGTAGCCGGAAGGTATAAGGTTGCTCTGTACGACACCGAACATTGCATATGCAGGCAGCAGGACAGTTAGCGGCCGGTTTACTGGTGGGGTGTGCGAACAGGGACATAATGCAACAGGCGATCCGTTTCCTTTTTAACCACTTCATAGCACTCACAGCTGAGTTGCTCCAGTCTGGGCCTATCCAGGACAATGATATGACCCCGCTTATATTCGATTACCCCTGCGCGTTGTAATTTCCCTGCTGCTTCGGTCACGCCCTCACGGCGCACTCCCAACATGTTTGCTATCAGTTCCTGGGTCATGGACAGCGTATTCGTCGTCAATCGGTCCAACGACAACAATAACCAGCGGCATAATTGCTGATCAATCGTGTGGTGCCGGTTACACACGGCTGTCTGTGCCATTTGCGTAATCAGTGATTGTGTATAGCGAAGCAACAGATTGTGAAAATCGCCCTGTCGTCTGAATTCCTCTTTCAATTTTTTCCCTGGTAATTGATACGCGCTCCCTGCGCTTTGCACTATGGCCCGGCTGGGTGTACTTTCCCCTCCCATAAACAGGGCAATACCGAGTATGCCTTCATTACCCACAACAGAAATTTCCGCCGAAGCACCGCTTTCCATTACATAGAGTAATGACACAATTGAATCTGTGGGGAAATAGACATACCGCATGGCATCGCCGGATTCATACAATGATTCACCCAGTGGCAATTTGATCGGTTCAAGATGTGGGAAAATACTCTGCCTAACATCTTCCGGCAAAGCTGCAAGCAGGTGATTCTGTTCTGGTGAGGTCTGAGGTGGTTTGTCCGCACTTGTCTCATGCATTGTCGATACAGCCTCCCTCTGTTGTTAAGTCTTGTCTTTCAAATTATAGCAGAGAGTCATTACTTTTATGTTCTATAGCGTACATATAATTTACAGGCCGTTTTGAAAAGACCCTCCTCAACGAGTGCGGTTCGACCTGCAATATCAGCTTACTTTATAGTCGTTTATCGGCTCTGCTGAATTGGCTTTTCCCTTGGCCTTCTTTTCGACAACATCTCTGTGACGCCGCCAATACATTCTCTTTTGTCTGGCAGCGTTGCCCTCGGCGGGGCAGGCTCTCGGGCAGACGATTGAAGGCCTCGTGTGCCATCTTGTTTTTGAGATGAGTGTGTTTTTGAGGACAACATCGGACTTTGATGCTCGCAATGACTTTGAGTGGCCCACGCCATGGCGTAAATACTCCACTGTGACGGGAAAAATCAACAAGGTTACGGATTTATTTCTGTTAGCGTGAAAAATAAATCTGTCCTGATTTACAGGTGTCGAAAAACTTAACACTTTTTCAGGTAATGGTGAGTAGGTGATATTAAGCTACTGATTCATCGCCATTAATTCCTTTGGCATGTGATTTGCCTGTCTAGATTAGGAAAGAATGATAAACAGTTGTTTCAGCCGGAGTTATGATATGAAGTTACGCAGCATTTCACGCAATTTTCCGACCGCATTCACATTGATACTGACCTGTACCCTGCTTCCGGGGTTTTCGTTAGCTAGTATTATCGGTGGCGTAGAGTTTCCTCAAGGTGAAATTTCCTTTGCCGATTCGGTAGTGTCATACACACCCGATGCATCAGGTGGACCTGTGCCTTCCGCCGCCAACAGTGAAGCGACTAATGCTCTGGGTATACCGGAAGTGCCTGGCAATACCTCGATCGGTGCCTGTTCCGGGGATCCTGCAGATTGCCCGTTTGTCTCGCTGGGAAGAGGAGGTAGTCTTGTCCTGGAGTTTGTTGACAATGCCTTGACGGGGAGCGACAACTCCGACCTGGATCTCTGGATCTTCGAAGTCGGTCCAGATGTTGAAGACACCTATGTAGATATCAGCACTGACGGCAGTGACTGGTTTTCTGTCGGCAAGGTTTTTGGCACAACCTCGGGAGTTGATATCGACAACTTCGGTTTCGGCTCGTCAGATTTATTCAGTTACATCCGCCTGACTGACGATTACAACGAAGGAGGAACCTCGGGTGCGAGTGTCGGGGCAGATATCGACGCCGTGGGTGCCATCAGCACTGTTCCCGTCGCGGTCTCCGAACCTGCCAGCCTGTTACTCATCGGGCTCGGCTTCATCGGTCTGGGTGCGGCGACCCGCTCGCGCAAAGTGTAATCCGGTAAGTCAGTTATAAATAAACAGGGCCGATGGCTGATCCAGGTAATTGGAACGACTGCCGGCTCTGTTACCATTCTTAAATAAATAGACGTATCCCATGCCAATACCTGTCAGATCTGACTGAACCAGAAAATAAAAGAGATCGGTGACAAATACGCCTCATTATCAATTGCGGCGAGCTTATCTTAGGTTGACCAATTTTTAACCACATGTTACTCGAGATAGGCTGCCAAAGCCATTTCCAGGCTCCAGTTTATTGAGTGCTAAAAAAATTTATTTGGCACTTCAGCCCAATTTATGAAATAACCCTCCCCTGATTCTGACTTACCAATAACTCGAGACAAGGGGAAACATAGTGAAACTGATTCTGTTAGGCGCGCCGGGTGCTGGCAAGGGCACCGTAGCCAATATGCTGAGTGAGATGGACGGCTCTGTACAAATTTCCACCGGCGACATTCTGCGCGCGGCGGTCAAGGAGGGCACCGAGCTGGGCAAGGAGGCCGAGGGCTATATGAAAGCCGGCGACCTGGTACCGGATGAGCTGATCATGGGGATCATGAAAGAGCGCCTGAAGGAAGATGACTGCAAAAACGGCTATCTGCTGGACGGATTCCCGCGCACCATTCCCCAGGCGGAACAGCTCAAGACCGTGCTGGAAGAGATGGGTGAAAAACTGGACGCGGTGGTCGACCTGGATGTGCCGCGCGAGGTACTCCTCGATCGTCTGACCACGCGCCGGACCTGCACCCAGTGCAACGCCATCTACAACGTCAAGAGCAAGCCGCCCAAGGTCGAAGGCGTCTGTGACGAGTGTGGCGGACCGGTCGTGCAGCGCGATGACGAAACCGAGGAAGCGATTGCCAGCCGGCTGGATACCTATAAAGAGAAGACCGCGCCGCTGGCGGGTTTCTATGAGAAGGAAGGCATGCTGATGCGCATCAATGCCACTTCCAGTGACGACGTCGTCGCTGCCATCAAAGACAAGTGCGGGCTCGCATAACGATCTTGTTATAACCTATACCGGGGTCAGAATACTGAATGAACCGCGTTGCGGTGCTATCCGGTTCTGATCCCGATTAACTCCCCCATCGCTTCACCGCTGTTTTTCATGATTCCCTGATCCTGCCCGGGTTCGGGCGCCGCTGTGTGGGCGATCATGCCACGCCCGAAAACATCACAAACTGTGCGGGAAAAGGCCGTTCAGAGGCATGTGATGTATAATCAGTCATTTCCGATTTGATGAATCGACAGGACATCTCATGGCGTCAGTCAGCGGTAGTGCAATAGAACGCAAGGGTGTGGACGGCGTTGCCGTGGTCAGCGGGGGTGGCAAGGTCGCCAGCGAAGCGGATCAGGCGTCGCTGCTGCCGGTGTATCTGGCCACGATGCGCCAGCGCTTCAAGGACGAGGTCAATCGGCTCACGACCGGCGGCGCCATGCGCCAGATGCTGGCCGCGCAGCCCGAGGCCGCGGAACTCAGCTTTCCCATGGCCTACCTCTATGCCTGGCACTGGTTGCGGCATAACGTCCACGAGAACTATCGCGCGTCGGTGCTGGAGACCTTCCGCGGTCCCCGCTTTGGTTTTCTCATGGACCTGCTGCTGTGCGACAGTGCCGAGCAATTCGTGCGCGGTTATGTCCGCCACTGGCGTGAGCATCCGGCCGATGGCCAGAAACAATACCAGGAGTTTCAATCCCTGCTGAGAGCCCGCGAAGAGGATGCCGAGCAGCTGATTCAGGACATCCTGGCTATATGGCATGGCCTGGGACTGTTTACCCAGACCTACATGGTCGAATTCAAAAACGTGGCTCGCGAGGAACGCGAACGCTATGCGGGCATGTTGGGCCCGGAAGATGAGCAACGGCTGGCCCTGGTGGATGCTCTGCCGGATGAATTGCAGGGTGTGTCGCCGCGCTACGACAAGCTGGGAATTATCCCCGCCATGGGTTGCCCGCAGACCTGCCGCCACTGCATGTTTACCTGGCGCCCGCCGCGCGGCAAGAATGAGGACCCGAATCAGGTCTTCGACCTGGTGGACCGGCATACCGACAGCGTGTTGTTTACCGGCGGCGACCTGACCCGACAGCTGGATCATTTTTACGCGGCCATCCGCCGGATGCGTCACATCAAGAACTTTGCCCTGCTCCTCAATGGCGATTTTGCCGACACTCCTGAAATCACCAACGAGGTACTGGGCAAGATGGCCGAGGCTATCGATGCCCGTCCCAAGAAATGGGCCGCGGCAAAAGTCCTGTTGCAAATCAGTTTCGATGAGTTTCACAACGAAGTTTACGTCGACAAGCAAGGCTTGCTGGCCGAGCGCATCCCTGTTTCCAAAATCGCCAATATCGTCGAGTGCTATCCACGTTATTCCAGTCAAATCCAGCTGGCGTTGTTGCACAAGCAGACGGCGATGAATTTCTCGCAGGATGTGTTGCAAAAAGGGGTGTTCGCCCGCCTGGCGCAGGAGCTGGGCAAGCGCGGTTACCGGGTGCAGGTGCAGGATGTGAAGAGCTCGCCGCGTCTGAAACGCAATCCCAAATCCCCGGAGCAGTTACAACAGGTATTGAAGGATGCCACCTTTGTGCTCGACAAATACCCGGATAGCCCGGTTCTGCTGACCAGTTCCACCATCGATGGTTACGGGCGCGCGGCGCTGCTGGAGGAGTGGGAGACGGTGAAGGAGAAGGACCTGCTGCAACAGGTGCTCACCGAGGGCCCGCCCCGGGGCGAGTCGTTCGATATCGATATGATGTTGTGGTTCAACGGCTGGGTGACGCTGTTCAATGCCGTGCACATCTGCCTGGGTGATCTGTACCGGGATGGTATGCCGACAATCATGGCGCGGCAGCGCAAGGATCCGTTAACCCAGGCCCTGCACAACTTCGATCGCCGGTTGCTCGATTACTATGCCGAGCTACGCGACGATCTGCAGAACAAGATTGATGCGGCGACCGGACCGCACCATCTGTTTCACGCTCTCACCGAAGAAGGCGAGGTCAGGCTGTACATGACCCGGCGGTTGCTGGAGCACGCCTGAGTCAACCTCCCGGTTCGCGTTCACCGTGCGCAGGGTGGGCTCGGGTAAACCGAACCACCCGCAACGGGCAATCAGGTGACAATACGATGAAGACATTTCTGATCATTTTCGGGCTGGCATTGCTTTTTCTGATCGGCTCTGCAAGTGCCCTGCGTTATTTTGATCGCGGGTCCGGGAAAAAGAATAAGCAAGATAAATGACGGGCATTGAAGGCAGTCAATGCCTTGAAGAGATGATTCAGACGATTTGATACCGGGTCTTGAGAAATTCCAGTACATCGCTTTCGCCGCCGTGGAATATGATTCGTTTCTGCTTGTTGTTGATTTGGTGGGTATACATCGGGTCGTAGTACTCGACCAGTAATATCTCGATCCAGTCCCTGTGGCCTTCGGGATTGCCCGCTTCGTGTTGTTGCAGGGCGTTGTCCAGCAATGTTTTGAGCTGTTTGTGGCGAACACCGCCCAGGCGACGCTGGATCTTGTCGATGCTGTCCGACAGCTTTTGTGACCACTGTTGAAAGCCCTGTGACTCGCCGTGGACGGACTGATACCTGCTCAGATCATCGGTGATGTATTCCTGGAAAATAAGCTCGATGCGCTCGGCCAGGTCGGCCTCCAGTAATATAATCGGGGCATGTTGCATCCGGGCGTGCAGACTTTGCGGCAGGTGACGATGCCCGATGTTGGCACTTTCATCCTCCAGCAGCAGGCGCGTGTGTCCCCGGTCGATGGCCTTGATCAGGGCAATGGACAGCGCGTTTTCGATGTCGATTTGGGTTGGCTGGGGCGTAACGTGATTGCCGAATACCGAGCCACGGTGATGATAGAGCCCTTCCAGATCGAGCATGTTCGGTAGCTTTTGCAGCAGGCGGGTCTTGCCCGCGCCGGTCTGGCCGCTCAGGATGACCGGCTCGATGCGGTTGATCGAAGTTTCCAGCTCGTCGATAAGGAAGCGGCGCATGGCCTTGTAGCCGCCCTTGACCCGGGGATAGACGAGGCCGGTGCGCTCGTAGATCCACTGTTGCGAAATCTTCGAGCGCAGGCCGCCGCGGAAACAGTACAGGACCCCGTCCGGGTGTTGCCTGAAATAGTCTGCCCAGCGATCAACACGCTGCTGCTTGACCTCACCCTGGACCAGTTCATGGCCCCGTTGCACGGCCTCGTCCTGACCCCGTTGTTTGTAGCGAATGCCCACGTCGTGGCGCTCCGCATCGTTCATCAGCGGCAGGTTCTCGGTATACGGGAAGGCGCCTTGCTGGAATTCCACCGGGGCGCGGACATCCATCAGCGGGGTGCTGTTGAGAAACAGGGCGCGGTAATCGTCGGTCTGCGGGAAGTCCATGATTCGGGTTGGCAAAGGGCCGTGTGTTTGAAAAGGGCCAATTAACGGTACTGCCGTAAATACCACCATTCAAACAGTCGCTTCGTCCAGTGGGCGAGGCGGTTGGAGGGGAGCATGATGTTGCGCCTGGGCGTACGTGCCACCAGCATGCCGCTGTTCATGCTGTCGACGATGCACATCAATTCCACCTTGAAGCCCGCACGGGGCTTCCTGCCGGCCAGTTCATCCAGCAGGTTGGTTGCCGCCGCGCTGGCCTGCAGATCGGCCATATGGGCCTGTTTTGGCATCCAGTCAGGCCCGGGGAAGCTGCCTGAATCCCCGGCCACATAGGTCTTTTCAAAACCGGGAACCCGGCAGTACTGGTCCGCCCTGACCAGACCGCCCTCGGAGCGCGGCAGTTCGCTGTTGTCGAACCACTGGTTGCCGGTCATGCCGGGCATGAAGAGGATGAGATCGGCCTCGAACTCGCCGCCCTCGGTGATGACCTTGTTGGATTCGAAGCCCTTCATCTTGTGGCCCAGCCGGGTCTCGATGTCGCGCTTTTTCATGCTCGAGAGCAGGCCCTTCACGGCCCCGGGGCCGAGACGCTTGCCGGGTTCGGGCGCGGGGCTGAAGAAGATCAGCCTGAAGTTGTCGCGCCGCTTCTGCTTGCGCAGCAGGGTGTCGGTGCCGAACAGAAACTCGAACATCGGTCCGCCGCGCATGGCCGAGGGTTCTTTGGGGTTTCCACCAAAACCGATGGCAATGGTGCCGCCGTCCATTTCCTGCAGGCGGTCGCGGATTTGCTCGGCGGCCGCAATCCCCTCGCAGGGGGTGATGGCGTGCTCGATCCCTGGCAGCTTTTTAATGAACCGCCCGCCCGAGGCGATGATAAGGGCATCATTGTTGATCTCGCCCGCACTGGTCTCGACAGTACGTCCGCCATCCTTGAGGCCGGTCACCTCGGCCGCGACATGCTCTACCTGCAGGCGCGCGAAAAACTTCTCCAGCGGAATACGCAGATCTCCTGCCTTGCGAATGCCGGAGGGGATCCAGATGAGACTCGGCAGATAGATAAACTCCGGTTTCGGTGATATCACTGTGATCCGGGACGCCTTGTCGCGCTTGCGCAGTTCACGCACCGCCGTCAGCGCGGCAAAACCGCTGCCGATGACTGTAATAGCCTGATCACTCATTAAAAATCACCTTTTTGTTGCGGGCATCGGGATTCTGAATCTGAAATGATACAACGAAAGGGGATGCCGAGAAACACGGTTCAGGACGGTTTCAGCTACCGCCCGTGATGTACCGATTCATCAAACCGATCGATGTCCTGCCAGTGTCGGGTTCTGCTATTCGCTGGTTTTATCGCAAGGCGGGAGTCCCGATCGGAAGATGCTTTTATTTCTCCATAGTTCGGCTGGCAGTCTTCCCGATTGTAGCTGTCCTGTGCGGCTGTTTGGGGGTGCCGGCAAACCTGTCGATGGCCGGTATCGCAAAGTGAGTCAGATGCAACAGACTCCGGGAAAGTTAGCCGGTATCATCAAGTCCTGATCAAACTCTGCGGGATACGGATGTCTGATGAGCCCGTTCGACCACCAGGACCCGGTTCAGTCGGTCCGATCCTGACGCCGCGGCCCAACCCGGGATCGACAGAAGGCGGGCCCGCCGTCTGCAGCGGCCTGTATTCCCTTCCTGCTGGCAAGGTAATTATAGGCAAACCACTTGACTACACTGGTATTAAGGGTAAGGATTTGTCCATCCCCATTCCCAATCCGCACCCCCCGGTTTGCTTGGAAAATCACGGCTATTCACACAATTTAAGTGTAACAGCGGGGCGGCCGACAATAATAAATAATGATTTGTGCGGATGCGAAATGTTGTCCCCTTCCTGCCTCCGCCAAGTGGTTTTAATTTGTCAAAGTGGTGATATATGGCAACGAGTCTGTTAGCTGTCCCCAACAGGATTGAATCCTATGTCAAATTGCTGATCTATCCCGCACTGGTATTCTCCATTTCGCTGCTGCTGCCTGAGGATCACTTTTATATAGACCTGCCGTTGCACGCTGTGCTGGAGACGGCCGGCGCACTTATCGCGCTGTTTGTCACCAGCCTGATCCTCATCTTTCATCGCGATCAGCGGATTGCCGAAATGCCGCTGGCAGTGCCCCTGGGATTGACCGCGATGGGCCTGCTGGATGTCTCTCATGCCGCAGTGGAGCCGGGGGAGGCCTTTGTCTGGTTGCACAGTCTCGCCACTTTCATCGGCGGGTTGATGTTCGCCACGGTGAGCCTGCGCTTCGGTCGCCGTCCTGCCTCGGAGAATCTCTTCCCGCTGGGTGTGTGTGCCCTGGTTGTGGTGAGCGTGACAGCACTGTCGGTCTGGCAGACGCAGTGGATCCCGACAATGCTGGTGGAAGGAGAGTTCACCCCGGTGGCGCGCCTGCTCAATCTTGCCGGCGGCATGTTTTTTCTGTACGCGGCGTATCATCTCAACAAACTGTATGAAAGCCAGGGCGAAAAGAATCATCGCCTCTTTGCATTGCATTGCGCACTGTTCGGTACCGCGGGACTGATCTTCGAGCTGTCGACCATATGGGATGCCGCATGGTGGTGGTGGCACGTTATGCGATTGATGGCTTACAGCATTGCCCTGATTATCATGGTTCAACGCATTCTGAGTACGCTACAGGAGCACGAGAAGCAGCAGCGAATGCTGGACGGCATTTCCAGCAACACATCCTCGGTGATGTACGTCAAGGATACCGACGGGCGCTATCTGCATGTCAACAAGCGATATCAGGACCTGTTCGGAATTACACAACAAGAGATATGCGGCAAGCAGGACACGGAAATTTTTCCACAGAATACAGCCAAAGTGCTTGTGGACAATGATCGCGAAGTGCTGAAAAGTGGCCAACTGCTGCAGTTCGAGGAGCAGTTACCGCATGAGGATGAAACGCACACTTATCTGTCGCTGAAATTTCCGCTGAAGGAAAAGTACGGCAGAATCTATGCGGTGGCAGGGATATCCACTGATATTACCGATCATAAACGGGCCGAGCGGCGGCTGCTGGAGATGGCGCATTATGACGAACTGACTGGCTTGCCCAATCGGAATTATTTCATGCAGCATCTTGTGCAACAGGTCGAAATTGCCAAGCGTCACAAACAGATGTTGGCCGTGTTGTTCCTGGACCTCGATCGGTTCAAGAACATCAACGATTCATTGGGCCATCCTTATGGCGATAATCTGCTCAAGCAAGTTGCGCTGAGATTGAGGGGCCTGATGCGTCGCGAGGATGTGGTGGCTCGTCTCGGTGGAGATGAATTCGTTTGTCTTTTGCCGAGTCTTGAACACCGCGATCAGGTCGCGCAGGTGGCGAGGAAGATCATTGAGGCGCTATCCCGATCGTTCAATGTTGAAGACTATGAGCTCAATGCCTGCTGCAGTATCGGTATCAGTCTGTTTCCCGACGATGGCAATGATGGGGATACCCTGATTAAACATGCCGATTCCGCGATGTATCGAGCCAAGGACCAGGGACGTAACCGTTATGAATATTATACACACGAACTGACGCGTCAGGTCTCGGAAAAGTTACAGATGGAAAGTGAATTGCGTCGTGCGATTGTCCGTAATGAACTTTACCTTTTATGGCAGCCACAATTCAACCTGTCGTCGGGTGAGCTGATTGGCGCGGAGTGTCTTATCCGCTGGCAGAACCCGGAGCGCGGACTTGTCTCTCCAATACAGTTTATTCCGCTGGCAGAAGAAAGCGACCTGATAGTTTCCATCGGAGACTGGGTACTGTGTACGGCTATCGCGATGATTTCAAAGTGGCAGGTTTATGCGCCGCACCTGAAAGCCTCGATAAATCTGTCGCCGAGGCAATTGTCTGCCGCCGGTCTGTCACAGCGCATCCGCGCGTTAATGGAACAGTACGACGTGAATCCCTGGCAGATTCAGCTTGAGTTGACGGAAAGTGGACTGATGCAGGATCGAGAGGTCAATACCTGGATTCGGCAGGAAGTCGCGGCGATGGGATTATTGTTATCGATTGACGATTTCGGGACCGGTTACTCCTCCCTGTCTCGTCTGAAGACATTGCCCATCAATCAATTAAAAATAGACCGGTCCTTTGTCACGGATATCCCTGATGATGAAAATGATATTGCCATCACCCGCTCAATTATTGGCCTGGCACAGGGGCTCGAACTGGAAGTCGTGGCAGAGGGAGTGGAAACCGCCTATCAGGAACGGTTTCTGCGCGAGGCCGGTTGCGATATTGCACAGGGTTACTATTACAGTAAACCGATCACTGCGGAGGAGTTTGAGGCGCGTTACCTGACCAAAGACCGGGTGCGAAAGAAGCAGTAACGTAAAAAGGGATCGAGCGCGACCCTGTCTATATAGCGTATTTCGCTGTACCCCTCTTTCTAGCTAACTGTTCCAGATTCATGCACACCTGATACTCTGGCCAATCCTGCAGGTCACGCTGGCGTGAGCCTGCGTGACACCCCTGCCGATACGCAGAATGTCAGGTAGCGCTGCGCGCAACCTGATCTACGCCTCTGCGTACCTGTACCCGTACTTCTAGTATTACGAGCCCGGGCACACTGCCCTATTCAGGCATGTTCCGCTTCAAATGGAGACTCCGGGACGGATTGTGAGTCGCGAGGCTTGTCTCTGGGTGACGGGCAGGGGGACCGCAATAATGGTCAGTACCGCGAGTCAATCGGCCCCCGTCTTGATTCCCAGACTTGTCCGTACCCGGCAGGGTAGATGCCCGATCAGATGCCCGATCAGATGCCAGAATAGTGCTATGCTGTAGTGGGACGAGTTGACAGGTACGAGAACGATGCGTAAGGTTTAAACAATCCAAAACAATAACTTAGCAACTGTCCGATAGTTGAAGTTATTACTGGGGAATATACCTAACATCGTTGTACGCCTATGATTTTTACAGTTGTCCGGTTCCGGTTGTCCTGATATACCGTACGGTATAATAGCCACAACAAATGGCAAATACTGCGCTGATGAATTCCGGGAGAGAGTCGAATGGCCGCCATCAGTAGTGATGATCCGAAAGACAAACTTGTTGTCGAAGATCTTTATAAAATATTTGGTCCCGAGCCCGATGAAGCACTACGCCTGCTGGAGCAGGGGCTCTCCAAGGATGAAATCTTCGAACGCACTCGTACCACGGTTGGCGTACAGAGCGCCAATTTTTCGATACGCGACGGCGAGGTGTTCGTGGTCATGGGGCTTTCCGGCTCCGGTAAATCCACGTTGGTGCGTCTGTTAAACCGGTTAATAGAACCAACGCGCGGTCGGATTTTGCTGGATGGCGGCGATATCACCGCCATGAATAAAAAAGAACTTATTCGCATGCGCCGGGAAAGCATGAGCATGGTGTTTCAGTCTTTTGCCCTCATGCCGCACAAAACAGTGGTGGAAAACGCGGCGTTCGGTCTGGATGTCGGTGGGATGGATAAACAGGAGCAGCGCAAGCATGCCCTCAAGGCACTTGCAACAGTGGGGCTCGAAGCCAATGCCGACAGTTATCCCGATGAGCTGTCCGGAGGTATGAAGCAACGTGTCGGTCTGGCACGCGCGCTGGCGACCAATGCATCCATACTTCTCATGGACGAGGCCTTTTCGGCCCTGGACCCGCTGATTCGAACCGAAATGCAGGACGAGCTGGTTCGATTGCAACAAACCGAGGCGCATACCATTGTCTTTATATCTCACGATCTCGACGAGGCAATCCGGATCGGCGATCGTATCGCGATCATGGATGGCGGCGCCATTGTGCAAATCGGGACGCCGCAGGAAATTGTCACCAATCCGGCCAATGAGTATGTGCGTTCCTTTTTCTATGGCGTGGATGTCAGCAAGGTATTCAATGCCGGTGACATTGCCGAGCAAAAGCCCGTTGCCGTGATCAACCGCGCCGAGACCGATGTGCGTGCTGCCCTGACACAGATGCGCGACGATGATCGTCACCTGGCCGTGGTCGTCGATGCGGACCAGCACTATAGTGGCATGGTCAGTGTCAATGGCCTGATTCGCGCAACAGAGAAAGACCAGGGCTGGAATGAGGCGTTTCTTGCCGCGGTGAAATCGACGCCAGCGGAGATGGATCTCGAAGAAGTATTGAAACGTGTCGTCGAAGAGGGCTACCCGGTTCCGGTGGTTGATGAGCAAGACCGTTATCTGGGGGTTATCGACAAGAATATTCTTCTGAAAACCTTTAACAAGGCGAGTTGAACCATGGCGGATAAACAAATAATCGATTTCGAAATCCCGATTGGTGACTGGGTCGAAGCGGGGGTTAACTGGATTCAAACCAACCTTACCGGTTTGCTGGATGCCTTCGCGGACATTGTCGGCTTGCTGGTCGACACCTTTGAGGATGGTTTGCTGGCCGTACCGCCCCTGGTTTTATCCGTCATCATCGTTGCACTGGCGGCCTGGCGGGTGAGCTGGAAATTCGGCCTGTTTGCGATTCTCGCTGTAGTACTTATATATGGTATGGATATTTGGAGCGAGACCGTCTCCACCCTGGCGCTGGTAATCGGCTCCAGCCTGCTGGCGCTGCTGATTGGTATTCCCATCGGCATCGCCATGGCCCGCAGTGAGACCGTGGAAGCCGTTGCGCGGCCGGTGCTCGATCTTATGCAGACCATGCCCCCGTTTGTCTATTTGATTCCAGCTGCTATATTTTTCGGACTGGGCAAGGTCCCGGGCTCGATTGCCACGCTGATATTTGCCATGCCGCCGGCCGTCAGGCTGACCAACCTGGGGATTCGCCAGGTCAGCCAGGAAAACGTGGAGGCGGGGCTGGCTTTTGGCTGTACCAGTCGACAGCTGTTGCTCAAGGTGCAACTGCCGCTGGCCATGCCTTCGATTATGGCCGGCGTCAACCAGACTATCATGCTGGCATTGTCCATGGTGGTTATCGCCTCGATGATTGGCGCCGGTGGTCTGGGCAATACCGTACTGACCGGGATTCAGCGTCTGGATGTCGGGCTGGGTTTTGAAGGCGGGCTCGGCGTTGTCTTGCTGGCGATACTGCTGGATCGGATTACCCAGAGTTTCGGTCAGGGTCGGCGCGGGGTGACGAGCACCAGTCTGATAGAACGCCTTCGCCAGCTATTCAGTCTCGGCCGTGTGAATGGTCGCCAATCAGGTTCAAACTGATCACGACTCAAAGTATTTCGTTGTGATCAGATACTGGCAGAACGTCGGGTATTGAACCCGACGCCTGTGCATTAATTACAGAAGAAAAGGAGAGCATACATGTCAATCAAGAAACTATCGCATCTGTTACTCGTTACGGTTCTAACGCTGGGTTTCAGTGGCGGTGCGCTGGCCCAGGATAAGGTCAAGATCGGCTGGACCGCCTGGTCTGATGCCGAGTTCGTCACCAAGCTGGCAACACGCATTCTCGAAGAGCGGATGGATCAGGATGTTGAACTCATTCAGACCGATATCGCCCCCCAGTATCAGGGGCTCAAATCCGGTGGTATCGATATCATGCTGATGTCCTGGCAACCGGGTACGCACGCGGACTATATTGAAAAAACCTGTACGGATGTGGTTAATCTGGGATTGTTGTATACCCATGCGCGTCTGGGCTGGGTTGTGCCAAACAGCATTCCCAGAGATCAGGTCAACTCGATTGAAGACCTGAAAAAGCCGGAAGTACGTGAAAAACTGGATGGCACCATCACCGGCATCGACCCGGGTGCCGGACTGACCCGCCTGTCGAAAGAGGCGCTCAAGGAATATGGTCTGGACTATGAACTGCAGATTTCCTCCGGCGCCGGCATGACGGCCGCGCTGAAACGAGCTGTGCGTCGCGACGAGTGGATTGTGGTGACCGGCTGGAGTCCGCACTGGATGTTTGGCGCTTTTGAACTACGCTATCTGGAAGACCCCAAAGGCGTGCTCGGCAGTTATGAGCGAATTCATGCCGTAGCCCGCAAGGGGTTTTACCAGGATAACATCAAGGCTGCCAGCTTCTTCTCACGCATGCAGTTGCCTATTGAGGATCTGGAATCAGCGATGAATGATGCTCAGGAAACCTCGTATGAAAAGGCAGTTACAAAATACATCGACGAGAACGAAGAGCGTATCGACTACTGGATCACTGGGGAGCTTTAATCTGATCGCTGGTAGGAAACAAGACCTGCCCGGAAACGGGCAGGTAATATCAACAAGCTGTTGCTATTTCCAAGGAGAGAACCGGCATGAAAAAAACAACTCTTTTGCAGTCCTGCTCGCGTACGGTCATTAGCGGAAGTTCAGCGGTTGTTTTACTGTTGGCTGTTCCGCTAACCCAGGCCAATGCCAGCGATAAAATCCAGTTTGGTAATCTGACCGTCGGCGGTGCCATGCGGGCCAATTATGCGGTGGGTGATTACCCGGCCGACGCCGATGGAGATGCTTCCAGGGCCTGGGAAGATGACGGTAACTTCAGCCTGGATACCTTCCGCGTCAACATGGACTATGCCAGCGGGCCCTATATCGGCAAGCTCGAGTATCGCTGGTATAACGGTTACAACTTCCTGCACACCGGCTGGCTGGGCTATAACTTTGAAGACGACAGCCAGCTCCAGGTTGGTGTCAACCGGGTGCCGTTCGGCCCCGGTCCGTATGGTCTTTCCCAAAGCTGGTTTTTCGATCAGCACTATTATGTCGGCCTGTCGGACGACATGGATATGGGGGTGAAATACAGCAAAGCCGGCGGCAACTGGCAATGGGACTTCGGTTACTACTATGCCGATGAAGGTGCCTATCGGGGTTCCACGGCAGACAGTGCCCGTTACTCCTATGATGTGGTCAATGAGGATGGCAGCGGCTATGAGGAACGAAATCAGGTCAACGTGCGCGGAATTTACAGCATGCCCGATGCCGGTGTGCCGACCGATATCGGTTTTTCCTTGCAGTATGGCGAGCTGAAAAGCAACGGCCCACAAAAAGATGGGGATCATTACGCCGCGTCAGTGCACATGATCAACACCTGGGGCAAGCTCAAGCTGGCTACCCAGTTGACCCGTTACAAGTATGATGTTGATGCGGCCCAGCCGCTGGGAAGCGATCAACTGGTACAGTTTGGCGCCTACGATTTCCCGAGTACCGCGGCGGCCGAGGCCTGGATTCCGGCCATTTCCCTCAGTTATACCTATACCACTGATGGAGTAGACTGGCTCGATTATGTCGTGCCCTACGTGGAATACAGTTCCATCATCAAGGATGCAAGCGGCTTCAACGACAGCGATCTGTTCATGCTGGGCATGGCCTGGGCGCACGATGGCTGGTATATCTACACCGATCTGGCCTATTCCAATGGTAACGAGTTCGTTGGCGGCGATGCGACCTTTGGTGATCGTCTGGGTGCAAACGCTGATGATGAGTGGCAGACCCGGTTCAATATCAATTTTGGCTATTATTTCTGAGGCCTGGGGTATCGTTTGACCTGGCCGCGAGAAAGGCCAGGTCATCTGGCCAGGGAAATCATGTTCCCTGCTCTGCCAGGTCACAGGCTGGCACCTGTTACAGGGTCTGCGATACTGTTTTACATATAACAACCTGAAATAGAGTCCAAGAAGCCGTTTAACACGAAAGCATTCGTGTCACTATAATAAGGAGCCCCGTCCATGTTTAAAACAATAATGGTGCCGGTGGATCTCGCGCATCTGAATGCGCTGGAAAAACCGCTCGCTGTCGCCGCTGATCTGGCCCGTCATTATGAAGCGAAACTGTGCTATGTCAGTGTCACAACGTCCCAGCCCAGTACCGTGGCGCACACACCCGAGGAATATGCAGAAAAACTCAAGGCCTTCGCCCATGAGCATGCGCCTGATAACGGGCAGGAGCCTTCGGCGCATGTCTATAACAGTCATGATCCGGTGACCGATCTGGACGATATTCTGGTCAAGGCGATTGAAGAAATTGGTGCCGATCTGGTCGTGATGGGCACGCATTTGCCCAAACAGCTTGACGCTATCATGCCGGCCAACGGCAGCAAGATCGCATCCCATACCAAATCATCCGTATTCCTGGTTCGCCCGGATGCAGCCTGATAACACGATATAAAAAAGGGAGAATCTCGTGGATAATAAGCCAGACAATTCTTCAGATACCATTCAATCCGTTGGCGTGCCGGCCCCCGAGGGTGCGACCAACCTGATCGATACGGATTATCAGATTGGCCAGGACAATTACCAGGCCAGTCCACTGGGTGTGAATATCGATATCCATGGCTCGGTATTTACCGTGTCATCGCTGTTAATCCTGGCCTTCGTCATTCTTACACTGGCGTTGCCCGAACAGTCGACAGCCATATTTGATTCAATAAAAAACTGGATCAACACCAACATGACGTGGTTCATGTTACTTTCGGCTAATATCTTCGTTCTGGTTTGCGTGGGGTTGATCTTCTCACCACTGGGACGGGTTCGAATCGGCGGAGAGAAAGCAACACCGGACTTTTCAAGGATTTCCTGGTTTTCCATGCTGTTCGCCGCCGGCATGGGAATTGGCCTGATGTTTTACGGCGTGTCCGAGCCGTTGACTCACTACGGCACCGCCCTGGGCGGAACCAGTGTGGGTGAGGGCGGTGCCCGTACCGACTGGGCGCCGCTGGGCGCGGCCGCCGGCGATCCGGCCGGGGCAACGAACCTGGCGATGGCAGCGACTATCTTCCACTGGGGTCTGCACCCCTGGGCGGTTTATGCCATCGTGGCACTGTCGCTGGCGATCTTCTCCTATAACAAAGGGCTGCCGCTGACTATACGTTCGATTTTCTACCCGTTACTCGGCGAACGTATCTGGGGCTGGCCGGGGCATATCATCGATATCCTGGCGGTCTTCGCCACCCTGTTTGGCCTGGCCACTTCCCTGGGAATCGGGGCTCAACAGGCTGCCTCCGGCCTGGGGCACCTGTTCGGGATCAGTGGCGGCGATACAACGCTGGTTCTTTTGATTACCGGCATCACCGCCGTGGCAATAGTCTCTATCGTGCTTGGCGTGGACAAGGGAGTAAAACGGCTTTCCGAACTCAACATGATACTGGCTTTTTTGCTGTTGATGTTCGTGGTGTTTGTTGGCCCGACATTGATGATTGCCACCGGCTTTTTCAAAAATATTGTCATCTACCTGGGCGAGTTTCCATTTTTCGCCAACCCGTTCGGGCGTGAGGACGCCAACTTCAGCCAGGGCTGGACGACCTTCTACTGGGCCTGGTGGATCAGCTGGTCTCCGTTCGTGGGCATGTTTATCGCCCGGGTCAGCCGTGGACGGTCCGTGCGCGAGTTTCTGGTCTCGGTGTTGCTGATTCCTTCCGTCGTATCGGTTTTCTGGATGACTGCATTCGGTACCACGGCCATCAAGCAACTTCAGGAAGGCTTTGAAGGCGCTGCGTCTTCGGAACTTTCCCTGCAGCTGTTCATGGTGCTGGGCGAGATGCCGCTGACCGACATCACGTCATTTATCGGTATCGTGCTGGTTATGGTTTTCTTTATCACCTCATCAGACTCGGGATCACTGGTGATCGACACCATAACCGCCGGTGGCAAGATTGACGCTCCCAAACCGCAGCGTGTGTTCTGGGGGGTTATCGAAGGCGCCATTGCGATTGCCCTGTTACTGGGTGGTGGCCTGGCGGCACTGCAGTCCATTGCCGTCTCCGCGGGATTGCCGTTTACCCTGATACTGCTGGCAGGCTGTTACGCCATTATCAAGGGATTGATGAGCGAACCCAGAACCGTGGGCTGACCGGCATTCGGTTTGTAACGAAAAAGGCGGCTTCGGCCGCCTTTTTTATTCGTCGAAGCCCGGGAAAACATCATGGCAAACCTGACCTGCTCAACTCTCGTAAAGGCGCAGAGCCCGCTAAGTATTAAACAGATGATATATCCGGTGTCGTGGCCCTCTGCGAGTGACGACAGGGACGCTATCGGAACACGGAGTACCCCGGATCCGTCGCGTTGCTCCTTGAACCGGGCTACGTGGGTTAGTGCATTGATGTAGGGTGGAACAAGCACAGCGGTTCCACCATGTACCCCGGATCCGTCGCGCCCCGCCTTGATCCGGGATACGGGGTTGCGTGGTTGTTACTGAATCGGGCGCAGCATCCAGGCGGTTTTTTCGTGGATGCGCATGCGATCGGCGATCAACGCGGCGCTTCAGGGTTCATATTGATTCTTGATGGGTTGCGAGGTTCGCCGGGAATGAATCAGCGTTGTCTCTGCGCCTCGGCAGCTCTGCGAGAGACACAGTTTTCCGTGGTATTGAGTTATGCCGGTCACGCTGAGGATAGCCTGCATGACCGTGGTCACAGGGTCTGCCGATTCCGGGTGGGTCCGCTTCGCTTGAACCACCCTGCGTGAAGCGAACGGATGTTGAGTGCTTTTATTTAGAGCCACAACTGCGATACCGGGGTCTCTGGTGAGAAGTGCCGCGCGATCTGCGCCTGAAACAGTTCGGCTGTGGCCATGGCATCCACCTTGGCATGGTGGGTCGAGTAATCGGGTAAACCATAGCGTCTGCGACTGTCCGCGAGCCGAATGGAGGCGGGCTGGCTTCCGAAAAAGTGCCGGATGCGCTGCCAGTAGCCCTGGCGTTCCCGGCGGGCCTCAAGTTGCATAGTATCAATCAAGGGAAACAGACAATGTTCACCGCGCGTGGCTATTACTGCCGCATCGAGAAATGGCCGTTCAATGTTGCGATAATGAACGACAACAATATGCCCGGTAAGCTGTTCGAGAATTTCGTCCAGCACGGCATCGAAAGGCGGTGCACCCTGAACTTCCGAATGTGTGATGCGATGAAACGTAATGGACTCTCCCGTGAGCGGTTGTGCTGGTTTGACCACCCGGTAATGGCCTTCGGCCGGTCGAATGGTGCGCAGATCAAACGGTACCATTCCGATGCTGACAATGGCGTGTTTACGGGGGTCCATTCCCGTGGTCTCAAAGTCGAGCGCCATCAACGGCACTTGCGAAATTGGCGTGTCGTCTTCGGGCAAGCCAGCCGCATAAAAATAGCGCAGAGCGGGTGTTTTGCAAGCCTCGGCCTGTTGGGTAAAGTATTCCTGCCAGCTGGGCAATGCAGTGCGGCGATTCAAAATCTTTGGCATGGAGTCAGGCTTACGGGCTGGGATAACGAAAGCGCAGGAATTTCTGGGCATTGCTCACGATCTGAAAGGCATCTTTGAGATTGTGCCGTTCAGCATCCGGGACATGTTCCGGCTCAATGGCGTTGTCGACGGGCAGATCGTTCTTGAGCTCGTAGGCCTGGTGACGCAAGCGAACAAGGGATAAAAATTCCAGGGCCTGGCGCAGTTTGTCGGTCTGTCCGACGGGTAATACACCGGCCTGTTCTATATTATCCAGTCTCTCGAAACTGTTCTGCGCGCGGGAACCCACCCCCAGCGCATGAACGCGTATTATATCATTCAGGGGGGCGATGCCCCGGCGTTTGATATTAATGGAGTTGTTATGTCGGCCATCCTTCTCCAGAACAAAGGTGCGGAACAGGCCCAGTGGCGGTGTTCGGCTGAGTGCGTTGCGCGCCAGCGCGGCAAGGAATAGCGGGCTGTTTTGTGCTCGCCGGGCGACGAGCTCCTGGAGCTCTTCTACGAATCGCTCCTCACCATAAACCGCATCCAGATCAAAGAAAATCGAGCTGTGCAACAGACGTTGCGGGTCGGGTTTGGCTATCCAGTTTTCGAAGTAAGATTTCCATTTCGATAATGGTTGGCGCCAATCGTCATTGGTGGCCATGATGCCGCCTTTGCAATAGGGGTAACCGCAGGCATCAAGGCCATCGCTGACGCGCCGGGCCAGTTCTTTAAAATAGGCGTTGTGCTGCTGAGGGTCGAAAGAATCATGCAAAATCATTGCGTTATCCTGATCGGTGATGATCGACTGATCGTTACGTGCCAGAGAACCATGTACCATCAGGCAATAGGGGACAGGAGGAGGTCCTATTTCTTCCTCGGCAAGTTCAATAATGCGCCGCATCAAACTGCGTCCCACGCTTGACATGGCATCACCAATCATCCGGGAAGAGGCTCCTTCATCTACAAGCCGTATAAAGGCGGCACGAATTTCCGGAATAAGACGTGCCAGTGCATGAGTCGAGGTTCGGTTAAAGATGTTGCTGACCAGGTAAATGCTGTTGTTGGTCTCGTACCGCACAATATCCGAAAGGTGAACCAGGCCAACCGGGCGCCGTCGGTGCAGTACCGGAAGACGCTGTATGTTGTTACGCAACATGGTCAGCATGGCCTCGTTGACAGACTCGTCTGACTGAATCGTGATGAGCTCACCTTCACAGATGTCGGAAACCTGGGTATGGGGCGGAGAACCTTTGGCCAGTATCCGTTCACGCAAGGTTTTATCTGTGATGATGCCGGTAAGGCGCCATTGACGATTACCGTTGTCAGTGAAGGTATCATCCGTGCCTTCGCCATCGGCCGGCGTGAGAATCAGCAGGGCAGAGACATCATTATCTGTCATCAACTGTGCCGCTTCCTGTACCGTTGCCGTATTTTCGATCATCACTGGCAGGCGTGTGATAAGGCGACGGATCCGGGTGATCATCATGTCGTTATCACGCTGGGTTTGTTCGACCGTGCTCTTGAGGCGAGAACCCGACAGTTCGACAAAGTCGGCGAAGTTGCCATCTTCTTCGCACAGACGGTCAAAAACTGTCTCCGGAATCAGGTACAGCAGGGTGTCTTCGATAGCCCTGGCCGATAGAAGCACGCGCCGGTTACGCAACAGGCTGAATTGGCCGAAGATATCGCCTTCGCCGAGCCGGTTATGCAACTCGCCGTTATAACGATAAATTTCCACAGCACCGCTGCGGATATAGGCCAGTGTATGGATGGGGTCGTCACGTTCCAGAATTGTCGAGCCGGCCTGGTAGTAAGCGATTTCAACCGAAGCGGCGACCTCATCGAGCAGGTCCTCGCTCAAACCGTCGAAAGGCGGGAACTGACCGAGGTGATCGCGAATTTCCCTGATTTCCGCTTGCATATCACAATTTTCCTTCAGGTCCAGAGGATGTCCGGTGGCCGGATAATAACAAGTTCAGCATGGAACGGAGCATTACGCAATGTGAAGCCGGATCTGCCGGTAGCCCCAACCATCCTGTCAATCCCAAGAGACGATTCCGATGCCGGGAATAATCAGCTGGTATGCTGGTAGATATGAATGTCGCGCTGCGGAAATGGAATGCTGATACCTTCCCGGTCGAAGGCAGCTTTGACTTTTTCGGTGAGCGCAAATTTCAGTGGCCAGTAATCAGTAGCGTTGACCCAGGTACGGACCGTGAGATCGACGGCGTTGTCTCCCAGGTTGCTCAATAACACCTGGGGTTCGGGGTCGGAGAAAATGCGCTCCTCGCTCTTTAATATATTCATGATGATATCGCGGGATTTCTCCACGTTGTCGGTATAGCCGATATTGAAAACGAAATCCAGGCGACGGGTCTGCTCGGCGGAGTAGTTGGTGATGATGCCGTTGGACATGGCCCCGTTGGGTACGATGATGCGAACATTATCCGGTGTGGTCAGGATGGTGTTGAAAATCTGGATATCGGTGACCGTGCCACTGACTCCCTGGGCGGTAATGTAGTCGCCGACCTTGTAGGGGCGGAACATCAAAATCAGCGCGCCGCCGGCAAAATTTGCCAGGCTACCCTGCAGGGCCAGACCCACAGCCAGGCCGGCGGCACCGAGCACCGCGATAAATGAGGTGGTCGCAATCCCGACCATGGAGGCAACACTGATCAACAGCAGGACTTTTAAACCGATACCGACCAGGCTTTGCAGAAAGCGCGACAGCGTGGGTTCCATCTTGCTGCGTTCCATGCCTCTGGCCATGACTTTGACCAGCCGGTTGATCAGCCACAGGCCGATAATGAGAACGACAATCGCAAGCACGAGTTGGGGACCAAACTGCATTAACAGATCAATGCCCCTGTCTGTGTAGGTTGAGAGTTTCTCCGGGCTGAAGAGCTCGTCCATTAATCTGACTCCTTGCCGACTATGCCGTAGTATGTTTTCAGGTAAGGCGCACAAAACCTCGTGCAGTGCGGATAGGTCTGTTTTTATCCAATCGAGTTGAAATAGTAGGCGATAAACTGCCAGAAAAAAAGCCGGCCTTTTGCAGGCGATTTATCGGTTTGCGAGGGTGTGTCTTCGGGGGGACTGGCCGCAATTGCTGGCTTTGATCGTCATCGGCGGTGCGCTGTTCACCCTGGCATTGGCCCGCTTTCGCAAAACGCTGGGTAGCATGACCTGAACATTGCTATCTTCTCGTTGCCCCTGGTTGGTAACGGTCGAAGGTCTGGAAAAAGAAAGTTACCTGGGGGGTAACATCCGGATCGTCGGCCGGCGAAAGCCCAGCCGGTAAACCAGCATCACGCCCAGAGCGGCCACGGCCAGACCGATTACATCGGTCAGAATCAGCCGGTCGCCAAAGAAGGCCCAGGCCATCAGCATGGTCACCGGCGGGCTGAGATAAAACAGGCTGGCCACGCGGGTGGCATCGTGGCGGACCAGCAGTCGCCACATGCTCCAGTAGGCCCCCAGCGATACCACCAGGATCAACCAGCTCATAGTGGCAATAAACGGCAGGGTCCAGTCGGTGGCAAAGTCCTCGACTAACCAGGCCGGCAACAACAGGGCCAGCGTGGTGGCGGCGCTTTGATAAAACAGGGTCGTATCGTCGGCCAGACGGGGTGTCAGGCTGTGCCGCTCGCGGCGGCGTTGCAACAGGCTGGCGATGGTAATGGCGACGACCGAGCCGAAAGGGATCAGATACGCGAAGATCCCGATGGTTGTGTCCTGAGATATCCGGGCGACGACGGCGATCAATACACCACAAAACCCGAGTACCAGTCCCAGCCATTGCCAGGCATCGGTCCGTTCTCCCAGCACCGGGCCTGACAGAGCGCCGGTCAGCAGCGGCTGCAGTGCGGTGACCAGTGCGACGATGCCTGCAGGCACCCCCATATCCAGCGAGACCAGCACGCAGGCGAGCCAGACACCATGCGCGAGTATCCCGACCGTTGCCGTATAACCGGCGGCCTGATGGCCCGGCCAGGTGAGACGACCGTGCAGGCCAAGCCATAGCCCGAGCAGCAGGCTTAAAATCAGATAACGCCAGAACAACAGGGTCCAGGGTCCGGCGAAGGGCAGGCCGTACTCGGCGCCGATAAAACCCGAATTCCACAGCAGCACGAACAACAGTTCGAGACCGAACAGGCGAAGCATAATCTGTTTCATAAAGCGATTAACCTGAGTACCAATAAGGGGTATGTCATTAAAAGCCCGCCGTTGCAATCAGTTCGGGCCCGCACTAGATTAGGTTTTATCAGCTCAAGTGACAATCAAAATTTCAAAAGGACGCGGACTTCGAGAATGAATATTCTGATCACCGGTGGCGCACAGGGTATTGGCAAGGGCCTGGCTGACTATTTTCTAATGCGAAAACATAATGTCGTTATGGCCGATATCGATGAAGAGGCCATGGACGCCTGTCGCCAGGAATATGCCCAATTTAGCGGGCAACTGCTTGTCCAGCGCTGCGACACAGCCAGTGAAGTGGAGGTTCGCGAGCTTGTGTCTGTCATGTGCGAACGGTTTGCTCAGATTGACGCGGTAATCAACAATGCGGCAATTGCCGATCCCGAGACCGGACCGATCGAAGAGCTGGACCTGGCCGTCTGGGAACGGCGCCTGCAGGTGAACCTGACCGGCTATTTTCTGGTGGCCAAGCACACGATCCCGACGCTGCGTAAAACTGGAGGGAGTATGGTCAATATCGCCTCGACCCGGGCCCTTCAGTCCGAGCCGCATACCGAAGCCTATGCCGCCAGCAAGGGCGGCGTGGTGGCGTTAACCCATGCGTTGGCGGTGAGTCTTGGGCCGGCGATCCGGGTCAATTGCATCAGCCCGGGCTGGATCGCCACCGGGGACTGGCAGGCACCTTCCCGGCGCAAGGCGTCCCAACTGAGTGAACGCGATCATAAACAGCATCCGGTCGGGCGGGTCGGCCAGCCCGCCGACATTGCAGCGATGGTCGATTACCTGATCAGCGATGCAGCGGGGTTTGTCACCGGGCAGAATTTTGTCATCGACGGGGGAATGACGCGCCGGATGATCTATGAGGAATGAAGGCAGATCGGGTCTTATTGGATTTTGCGGCTCAATTGATCCATAAGCTTTCCGGGTGTCACGGGCCTGCTGAAATAGTACCCTTGCGCGACATCGCAGCCGTGTTGCCTGAGGATATTCAACTGCTCCTGTGTCTCGACCCCTTCGGCAACAACCACCATCCCCAGGTTATGTCCCATGGCAATAGTCGCATTGACCAGTTCCAGATCATGGGCGTTAGCCGAAATACCGGTTATAAAACTGCGATCAATCTTGAGTACATTAAACGGGAAATGGCGCAGATAGCTTAGTGAAGAATACCCCGTGCCAAAGTCATCCATGGCCAGTATAGCGCCTTGCTGGCTCAGGGTTTCAATCGCCTCTTCGATGTACCCGAGGCCGATCATCAATACGCCTTCGGTAATCTCAAGTTCCAGTGCGTTCCAGGGAAGATTAAACTCCTCAATGCAGCGGCGGATGAAATCAACCAGGCCATGATCACGGAACTGACGTGGCGAGAGGTTGACAGCGATAGACAATGTCGGGTCGTAATTCTTGCGACAGTCGGTGATAAATTGTAATGCTTCCTTGATGACAAATTCACCAATGGGGACAATCAACCCGGTTTGTTCGGCGATCGGAATAAACTCGGCAGGGGATACGGCGCCATGCTCCGGGTTGTTCCAGCGCAACAGCGCTTCAACACCCAGGATTCTTCCGCTTGATATATCAATTTTGGGCTGGTAATGCAGAGAGAATTCGCCACGTTCGAGCGCACCGTTCATTTGCTCTTCCAGATTCAGACGTCGGGAGACTCTCTGGTTCATTGCATCAGTAAAAAAGGTATACGTGGCGCGGCCCTGCTCCTTGGCGGAATACATGGCCGAGTCGGCATAACGCAACAGTGTCTGTGCATCGCTGCCATCGTCCGGATATACCGATATGCCGATACTGGCTGTCAGGACAAGTTCGCGGTTTTGAATGGAAAACGGTTGCTGAAATCTTTCCAGTAACTTCTCAGCGATGGGAATCAGGGTCGATTGATCGGTGATATGCCCGACCAGAATGATAAATTCGTCACCGCCCAGCCTTCCGACCGTGTCGATATCGCGTAATGCATCGCGAATGCGCTCGCCGGCCTCAATTAACAGTATGTCGCCGACATCATGTCCCATGGTATCGTTAATTTTCTTGAAGTCATCAAGATCCAGGAACATGACACCTGTTTTCTCGTGGCTTCGGTCGGATTCCCGCAGGTACATTGCGAGACGGTCGAGAGCCAGGAGGCGATTGGGTAGCCCGGTCAATGCATCATAGTGGGCCTGGATGGCGATGTGTTCCTCGGCGCGTTTTCGATCGGTAACATCGTTGATAATTGAAAACAGGAGAGAACCGCTTCCGGTATATATGGGGGTTGAGTAAACTTCGACATCGCGTGCTTCTCCGCTGGCAAGCCGGTGCTGAAACATAAAGTAATTTGTTTCTTCGTTTCTTGCTTTGTCGATATGTTCCTGGATCTGCTTCGGTGGAAGCGTATTGATATCGCTGATTGGCATTCCGATCAGTTCATCAGCCGTATAGCCGTAATAATCGATCGCCGAGTTGTTTGCCTCGACAATATGACCGGTATCCGGGTTAACCAGGAGCATGACCGATGAATTTTTCTCGAAAATATTCCTGAATCGGGCCTCACTTTCGGCCAGATCGTGCGTGCGATGGGCCACCTGTTTATCGAGTGCTCTGTTCCAGTACACGAATACCATGATTGTCGCCAGGGCAACAAAAAGAACCCACCATAGCAACGTGTAATTGATGGTGCGCTCGAACTTGAGCGATACCCAGCGGTTAAAAATGTTCTTTTTCTCGTCTTCAGGAATGGCATCCAGCGCCTTTTGCAGTATGGATGCGAAAATCGGCCAGTCGCTGCGCACGGCCATAGCCTGGCTGTTGGAATAAGGCGTGTCGCCCGCTTCGCGAACATTGCCAAAATCATGTTTCTTGACGTAATAATTCGTGGTCACAACATTGCCGATAAATACATCAATATCTCGATCAGCGACACTGGCCAGGCCATCCACGGGAGTTTCGACCGGTACAAGGTTTAGATGCGGATAATCCGTGCTCAACCAGTCGTGTATGGCATAATTTTCGACGACGGCAATTCGTTTTTCCCGCAGGTTTTCCAGATCGCCAATATAGGGAACATCATCGCGCGCGAAAATTCGTATTGGCATATGCAAATAGGGGCGTGTAAAGGTCAAGTACGCCTCTCGCTGGGGAGTTTTTGCCACCGAAGCGAACATGTCTGAATTGCGGGATTTTACCGCCGCGACGCCTTCTTGCCAGTCAAGGCCTTCACTGATGTGTATCGTGATTCCCAGCATGGCTTCAATTCGGGAAAGATAGTCCAGGGAGATACCTTCATAGTTGCCCGAGCGGTCGCGGTATTCCACCGGTGCCCAGTCGGGATCCAGAACAACCCGGATTTCGGGGTGTTGTTTTAGCCAGGCCTGTTCTTCTGCTGTTAATTGAAATACTGGTGCTTCAGTTTGTGGCGCCAGCCATTGCTCCTTGAGTTTTTCCAATTCTCCGCTTTTTACAAGCCGCTCGAGTGATTTGTCGATTGCCGAATGAAGCAGAGGGTGTGTTTTGTTAATCGCGAATCGCAGTGAGAGCCTGCCAAGCTCCTGTCGGGGCAGCTCACCCAGAATCCGCAGATCGCTGATCAGGTGATGGCGCAGGTAGAAACCGGCATGGGTGGCATTGTCGATATAAAACGCCGCATCCTGGCTTCGCAGGGCACGATAGGCTTCATCAATGCTATCAACCAACATCAGTTCCTGTTCGGGGTAATGCTCCTGCACCCGCGAGGTTTGCTGAAACCCCTCTACCATGACCAGTTTCCTGTCTCTGATATCCGCCATGGAATGAATCGGCGGCAGGTTGGCACTACCGACAACCACAAAAGGCGAGTTAATAACCGGCCGGCTTTCAAGCAATGCGCTGGTTCGTCCGTGATAGGGTGAATAATCATTCAACAGGTCCAGTTGGCCTTTCTGCAAGGCTTCGACGGACTGTGAATAAGACATCGGCACGAATTCCACCTCGAGCCCCAATGCTTCGGCAAGCCTGAAAAGAAGATCATTAAGATAACCTTCCGGCTCACCTGCCTGGACCATGGTCAAGGGAGGCTGGTTGTCGATGAGGGCAACCCGGATGCGGGATAATTGTTGCAGATACTGCTCCTCCTCATCGGTGAGAAGGGGTTTAAACCGCGCAGACCCGTCTTTATTTATTTTGACCGGGGTCGAGCTTTCCTGTGCCTGTGCGGTTGACAGGTTCATCAGAAACAACAGGCTGATGAGCAGAAATGTGAGGCCGGAGTACCATTGCCCCCGTATCGGGGCCCGGCTGACAGAAAAGACGGTTCTCATGAGAACGAATACTACATCAGGGGGTATGATTCATTAACGTCAATTTACGTGGCGCCTTTAAGAAAATCACATAACACCACATAGCCGGTACGCGAACTGAACTCCTGCTTTCGGGGTATCAAATCGGCCCCGCGTTTTGGCGATGCGGAGATTGACGGCGGTTGTCTCTCGACCTCTCAATAACGATAACTGCCTTCCACCTCGTCCTGGCTCAGCACGCCATAGATGCGGGGCAGTCCCGGCACGTTCTGGCTGACGACGCAGGCCATCTCTTTGCCGCTGTCGTGTAATAGCTGGCGGGCTTCTTCCATGGTGGCGCGCATATCGACGGCCACCAGCGTGCGCCGCTCGCCGGGCAGCTCCAGCAGATCGAACTGGTCGGCCTCGGGAGACTGTTTGCGGGCAAGGGCCAGATCCACGCCTGCCAGCGCCATCTGTGGCGGGTCCGCTTCTTTTTCCTTGACCAGCACCCAGACCGGTTCATTCTGCAGGGCGCGATCCACCTGCCGGGTCTCGGCCTGCCGGGGCAGGACGACGATCTTGCGGTTCATGGCGCTGGCCACGCCGACCCGCCGTAATGACTGCGCCACCGGATCGCTGCGATAGTCCAGGCCACGGCCGCGCAGCAGGGTATGGAACAGGGATTCGTGCCGGAAGAGCCGCCCGCTGACGATGGTCGAGGTCACGACCGCCAGCATCCCCGGCAGGATAAAGTTCGGCTCACCGGTCAGCTCCAGGATCGCGATCAACCCGGCCATGGGCGCCTGCAGGGTGGCGGCCATCATGGCGCCCATGCCGATCATTGCGTACAGGCCGACACTGCCGGGTTCGATGAAGCCGAGCTGGATGCCGATGGCTCCCAGCAGCCCCCCGGCGGCCGCGCCGATAAAGAAGGTCGGGCCGATGATCCCGCCGGGCAGCCCCAGGCCGATGCCGCCGGCGGTGGCCAGTACCTTGACGATCAGCACCACGAGCAGCAGGCGCAGGGCGGTCTCGCCGCTGAGGATGGCATTGACCGTGTCATCGCCAATGCCCATCACCTCGGGAACAAACAGCCCGCAGACGCCGACCAGCAGGCCGGCCAGCACCGGCCGTGACCAGGGGGGCAGGCGTCGGCTGTGCAGGGCGACCTGCTGAAACAGGGCATTGAAACCGGCGGCGAGCAGGCCGATCAGAACCCCGCATACCAATATATAGGGCAGCTGTGCCACGCTGCCCAGATGCAGCTCGGGGACGGAAAAGGTGTAGGTGTTGCCGAACACCAGCTGGCTGATGGCGGTGGCACTGACCGTGGCCAGAATCACCGGGGCAAAACCGGCCACGGTGTATTCGAGCATCAGCACTTCCATGGCGAACACCGCCCCGGCCAGCGGGGTGTTGAAGGAAGCGGCAATCCCGGCGGCGGCGCCGCAGGCGGTCAGCACCCGCAGGCTGTTATGCGGCAGGCCCAGCGCCTGGGCCGGCAGATTGCTGCTGGCTGCCCCCAGGTGGGCGCTGGGTCCCTCGCGGCCGACCGAATGCCCGGCGATCATCGAAATCGCGCCGCCGAAAAACTGCACCACCGCGTTGATCCACGGCAGGCGGCCCTGATGATAGGCCAGGCGTTCGATCACATGCAGCACCCCGACGGTCTGCGCCGGAGCCGATACCAGGCGAAACAGCACTCCGATCAGCAGCCCGCCCGCCAGGGCGGTGGCCACCCGCCAGTGCCAGGGCAGGGACTCGAAGTCTCCGGCCTGCGTCATTGGATAGAGTGTGGTCTGCGCCGCGTCGACCAGCAGGCGCAGGGCGATGACCGTCAGGGCCGCCAGGATACCGGCGACCAGCCCGAGGAAGGAGAGCGGCAATATTGCATCCGGCCGGGCCAGCTGGATGCGGAATCGCTCCAGCCATTCGCTCATTTTCGACGGGATCATGAGTTGTCTCGGTCAGTGGCCAGGGCAGGCAGGTTGCCCGGGCGGGCGGCGATTCAGGAGGCCGGTGGCTCGCCATGCAGCGCGCTGAGATAGGCATCCACCTCGGCCATGACATGATCCATCGAGCCGCTGACCAGATGCCGGCCCTCGCCGTCGTGGGCACAGTAAGCATCCTGTTCGCGATCCCGGCTGAGGGTGAGGATCAGGTACTCGTCCGCGCCGCCGGCGAACAGTTGAAAAATATCGTCATCATCGTCGTCTTTGGCCCAGTGCCAGCGCGTCGCCCGTCCGTGGGCCACTTCGTGAGCGGCAAAGCTTTCCACGCGTTCACGATCGTGTTTGCCGAAAAAATTGTCGGGCAGTTCAATAATCTCCGCCATCAGGCTCTCCCATTGTCGTTATTCAGTAAACCGGTCGCTCAGTCTTGCATCCCTGGCAGCGCCCATCAAGCACGGTGAGCCACCTCTTGATGTAATCCGGTTCACCGCAACCGCTTTCCCGCTCATCTTTGATAAACTCCCAGGCACACTAAAATCGCTTATCAGTGGAGTTGTAATCATGTTTATTGTCGCCAATCGCGTGCCGGTCGCCGCCGGATGGGAAGAGACGTTCGAGGAACGTTTTCGCCAACGGGCGGGCCAGATCGACCAGCAGCCGGGCTTTGTGCGCATGGAAGTCCTCCGGCCAGAGAGTGACGAGACCCCCTATGTGGTGCTGACCACCTGGCAGGACAAAGCGTCGTTCGAGGCCTGGGTAGGCAGCGAGGATTTCAAGCTGGCCCACAGCAATCCGATGCCAAAGGAGGCATTCGACGGCGAGGGCAAGCTGGAAATGCACGAGGTCGTCGTGGCCAGCGAACAATCCGGTTAACAGCCTAGGCCTCTGGCACGTTGTATACACCACTATTGGCACTGTTTGATGATGATGAGCGATCACTTGACCGATGAATGAACCTGGTTCAGCTTTTACTGCCAACTGCCAACTGCCAACTGCCAACTATCCCTGTGGGAGCGGGCTTCGACCGCGATGGTGCCAGATTCGGCAGTCGCGCCCGTGGGGCGCTCCCACAGGCTCGTTATTTTGATACGAAGATATCTGACTCTCGCAGGGACGCGGAGTTCGCTGAGGATTAAAAAGATAGTGTTTCTCAGCGCCCTGGCGGCTCTGCGAGAGATAACAGGTACGCTGTCGACTGTGGAATGCCAGGTAGCGCTGCGCGCAACCTGGCCTACATTATTTCTGCCAACTGCCAACTGCCAACTGCCAACTATCCCTGTGGGAGCGGGCTTCGACCGCGACTGGTGTGCCAGATTCGGCCGTCGCGCCCGCGGGGCGCTCCTACAGGCTCACTATTCAGCTGTTCTGCAATTTTCTTTTCCCACAAAAACTACGTTCAAAGCCTGTTGTTAAGCCTGCCTGCCGCGTCTAGACTTCTGGCAGGTTTTTCGGAGGGCTTCGCATGGCGACATTGAACATCAACGGCGAAACGGTCGAGGTGGAGGTCGATGGTTCGACGCCGCTGCTCTGGGTGCTGCGTGAGCAGCTGGGGCTGACCGGCACCAAGTATGCCTGTGGTATCGGCCTGTGCGGATCGTGCACGGTGCATGTGGATGGCGAGGCGGTGCGCGCCTGTACCGTGCCGGTCTCTGCCATGGATGCGGGCAAGCAAATCGTCACCATCGAGGGGCTTTCCGAGGATAACAGCCATCCGCTGCAGCAGGCCTGGAAGGAGCTGGATGTGCCGCAGTGCGGTTACTGTCAGCCGGGGATGATCATGGCCGCGGCGGCGCTGCTCAATAAAAACGCCGAGCCCAGTGACGCGGATATCAATAACCAGGTCACCAACATCTGCCGCTGCGGCACCTTCAACCGGGTGCGGCGCGGGATTCACCGGGCCGTGGCGATCGGCAAGGAGCGCACCTCATGAAAACCGACAGCATCAATGTCTCCCGGCGCGAGTTTCTGATCACCAGCACCCGCGCGGTCGGGCTGGGCGCGGGCTTCTCCCTCGGGCTCTATCTGCCCATGAGTGCCACGGCCGTGGCGGGCGAGTGGGATGAGCTGCCCTCCGAAGGTTTCCCCGAAATCGGCGCCTGGGTCGTCATCCAGCCCGATGACACGGTCATCATTCGCATCGCCCGTTCCGAAATGGGGCAGGGGACCCTGACCGGCCTGGCGCAACTGGTGGCCGAGGAGCTGGAGTGCGACTGGGACAGGATCATTACCGAATACCCGACCCCCGGCGAGAACCGCGCACGGGATCGGGTCTGGGGCAGCTTTTCCACCGGCGGCAGCCGCGGCATTCGTGATAGCCATCGCTATGTGCGCAAGGGCGGGGCCGTGGCGCGGGAGATGCTGCTACAGGCGGCGGCCGAGCGCTGGGAGGTGCCCAAAGGCGAATGCCGCGCGGCCAACAGCGTGATTACCCACCCGCCCAGCGGGCGCACGCTCACCTACGGCCAGGTGGCCGAGGCGGCCGCCGAATTGTTCCCGCCGCAGCATGTAGAACTGAAACAACCGGACGAGTGGGAGATCATTGGTAAGCCGATCCCGCGGCTGGACACCGACGACAAACTCAACGGCAAGCAGATCTTCGGCACCGACCTGCAACTGCCCGGCATGCTCAACGCCGCGATCAAGGCCTGCCCGACTTTCGGTGGCAAGCTCAAAGCGTTCGATGAGAAAAAGGTCACTGGCATGCCCGGCGTGCGCAAGGTGGTGCGCGTGGGTGAGGACGCCGTCGCCGTCGTGGCCGATACCTGGTGGCAGGCCAACCAGGCGCTTGAGGCGCTGCCGATCACCTGGGATCACGGGCCGAACGCGAAACTCGACAGCGCCGCGATCGATAAAATGCTCGAGGAGGGACTGACCTCCGACAAGGATGTCTTTGTCGGTAACCAGGCCGGTGATGTCAACAAGGCGTTAAACGGCGCGGCCAGCACCGTCGAGGCGACCTATCGCTATCCCTACCAGAACCACGCCACCATGGAACCGATGAACGCCACCGCGCTGTGGAGCAAAGACAAGTGCGAGGTCTGGTGCCCCACGCAAAACGGTGAGGCGGCGCTGGCAGCGGCAGTCGAGGCATCCGGCTTACCGATGGAAAAATGCGATGTGTACAAGATTCACCTGGGCGGCGGCTTTGGTCGGCGCGGGGCGTTTCATGATTTTGTCACCCAGGCGGTGACCATCGCCAGACAGCTGCCCGGTACCCCGGTCAAATTGTTGTGGAGCCGCGAGGAGGATATGGCCCACGGTCACTATCATCCCATCACCCACTGCAAGCTGGTCGGCGCGTTGGACGAGGCCGGCAACCTGACCGGGTTAAACGTGCGCATCTCGGGCCAGTCGATCCTCGCCGCCGTGATGCCCGGCGGGCTGCAGGACGGCATGGATCCGGTCACTTTCCAGGGCTTTCATCCCGAGGGCGATCACGCCATCAGCTACAGCGTGCCCAACCTGCGGGTGGAACACGCAATGCGCAACCCGCCGGTGCCGCCGGGCTTCTGGCGCGGGGTCAACATCAACCAGAACGCCATCTATATGGAATGCTTCCTGGATGAGCTGGCCCATGCCGCCGGCCGGGATCCGCTCGAATTTCGCCGCAGCCTGATGGCCGACCAGCCCAGAAGCCGGGCGGTGCTCGATGCAGTGGCCGAAAAGGCCGGCTGGGGTAAACCGGCGGGTGAGGGCATCCATCGCGGCCTGGCGGTGGTCAAGACCTTCGGCAGTTACGTGGCCGCCTGCGCCGAGGTATCGGTGGATGAGCAGGGCAAACTCAAAATCCACCGCATCGTCGCCGCCACCGATCCCGGCCATGCCGTCAACCCGCAACAGATCGAGGCGCAGGTGGAAGGCTCGTTCGTCTTCGGTCTGTCGGCGCTGCTTTACGGCGAGTGCACCATCAAGGACGGCGGTGTCGAGCAGAGCAACTTCCATGACTTCCCGTCGATGCTGATGGAGGAGATGCCGGAAGTGGAGACGATTGTCATGCCCTCCGGCGGCTTCTGGGGCGGGATCGGCGAGCCGACCATCGCCGTCGCCGCCCCGGCGGTGCTCAACGCCATCTTCGCCGCCACCGGCAATCGGATTCGACGCGTGCCGTTGAAGGATGTGGATTTGAGTGCCGCATAGCCTGGCCCTTTGGGCAGGGACGAGTGACGAGTAACGAGGTACGAGGAAAACACCTTACCTGACAGGTTCGGTAGGAGCGGCTGCGCCGCGATAGATCGGGCGGGCCGCACGACCTGTCGCGCCGGAGGCGCTCCTACAAAATCAGGGGCGAGGTCCGGGTTGCGAGTGACGAGGAGAACACCTTCTCTGACAGGTTTGGTAGGAGCGGCTGCGCCGCGATAGATTGTGCGAGCCGCATGGCCTGCCGCGCTGGAGGCACTCTCAAGGCTTTTCCTCGTCACTCGTCCCTCGCTCCTCGTCACTGCGTCCGCAGGACGCCGGAGGCGCTCCTACAGTTCTCTCGTCCCCGCATCCCGCGCTGCCAACTGTGACTGCTATCTGCCAACTTGTTTTTCCCCTCGTCCCGACAACTGCCCGAAGGGCAGTTGTAGTGGTACAGTGATGTATCAGAAGAATAATTCAGGTTAGCAGCAAACAGGATGGGACCCCTGGCATGAGCAGGTGTGGGCAACAGGCGGTGTTGGACTATCCACCGCGTTTTCGCTATCGGGTGGCCGGGTAGTGGCGCCGGATTCGGCCGCCTCTACGCCGGGGCAGGCGCGCCTGGAGGAGGGGCCGCAGGGCGTCTCGCTGATCCTCACCGGTGACTGGACGCTGATGCATTACACGGTGCTGGACGCGTCGCTGGCGAAGCTGACCCTGGATGATGACACGCCGCTACGGCTGGATCTTCAGGGCGTGGGTAAGATGGATACGGCGGGGGCCACATTACTGGTCCGGTTGCTGGGGGCCGAACGAACGCAGGCCCTGCCGGATTCCGTGCCCGGCCTGACCGGGGAACGCCGCGAGCTGTTGCTGACCGTTTGCGATGCGCTGCGGCGCCCTGTTCTGGATATTCCCAAAAGTCAGTATGCCTTTGGCGATGTGACGGCGCACATCGGGCGCACGAGTGTGATCATCTGGCAGGATCTGGTGACGTTGCTGGATTTCATGGGACGAACGTTGCTGACGTTTTTAATGGTGCTGCCGCGACCACGGCGCTGGCGTCTCACACCGCTGGTCAGTCATATCGAGCAGACCGGCCTGAATGCCGTGCCCATCGTTGCCTTGCTGACGTTTCTGGTCGGGGCGGTCGTGGCCCTGCTCGGCGCTACGGTGCTGGTTGATTTCGGGCTGACCATTTACACGGTGGATCTGGTGACCTATTCCTTCATGCGCGAATTCGGCGTTCTGCTCACAGCGATCATGCTGGCCGGGCGGACCGCCAGTGCCTTCACCGCCCAGATCGGTTCGATGAAGGCCAACGAGGAACTCGATGCTCTGCGCGTGCAGGGGCTGGATCCGATCGAGTTGCTGGTATTGCCCCGGGTGCTGGCACTGATGGTGACTCTGCCGCTACTGACGTTTATTGCCGTGATTTCAGGCCTGGTCGGTGGCGCGGTTGTTTCACTCCTGTCTCTCGATATCTCCCTCACGCGTTACCTGGAGATCGTCAACGCGGTCCCCCTGCAACACTTCTGGGTCGGCCTGTCCAAGGCGCCGCTGTTCGCCTTTATCATCGGACTGATCGGGTGCTTGGAAGGCTTCAAGTCCGGCGCCAGTGCCGAGTCGGTCGGCTTGCACACCACTTCGAGTGTGGTGCAGTCGATCTTTATCGTGATCCTGCTGGATGCCGTGTCGGCGCTTTATTTTATGGAGGCGGGCTGGTGAGTCATGCGAGCGACGGCGCGGCGCGCGAAGCACTGGTTGAGGTCCGGGGACTGGTCAACCGCTTTGGTGAGTATGTGGTGCATGACGGGCTGGATCTGGATCTTTATCGCGGCGAGATTCTCGGCGTGGTGGGCGGCAGCGGCACCGGCAAATCCGTCCTCTTGCGCAGCCTCGTGGGGCTGCTGCGGCCGGCCGCCGGCACGGTCCGTTTCCTGGGGGAAGATCTGTATGCGCTGTACGGGATGCGCCGGGCACAACTGATGTGTCGCAGCGGGGTGCTGTTTCAAAAGGGGGCGTTGTTCTCGTCCCTGACGGTGCTTGAAAATATCGCTCTGCCGCTGATCGAACATGGCGGGCTCGCGCGTGCGCAGGCCGAGTCGCTGGCCTGGGTTAAACTGGCGTTGACCGGGCTGGCGCCGGAGGCGGGTCTGCTCTATCCCGCCGAGCTGTCCGGCGGGATGGTCAAGCGCGCCGCCCTGGCACGTGCCCTGGCGCTGGATCCACCATTGCTGTTTCTCGACGAGCCCAGCAGCGGGCTCGATCCCATCGGCGCGGCCGCCTTCGACCGGTTATTATTAACCCTGCGTGATGCGTTCGGGTTCAGCGTGTTTCTGGTCACACACGATCTGGATACGCTGCACACGATTTGCGACCGGGTTGCGGTGTTATCGCGCAAGCGCGTGCTGGTTACCGGTACCCTCGAAGAGGTGGCCGCGACCCCGGATATCTGGGTGCAGGAATACTTTCATGGCCCGCGTGGTCGTGCCGCGCAACAGGCCCAAACAACCACCGAGGTTCGCTAAATGGAAACCCGTGCTCACTATATTCTGATCGGTCTGTTCACCGTGGCGGTGGCCGCCGGAGCGATGTGGTTTGTATTATGGCTGGCGGAGAGCGGACCGACTGAAGAGTCCCGGCTGTATGATATCGTTTTCCGCCAGGCGGTTACCGGTCTGGCGAGTGGCAATCGTGTTTTATATAACGGGATCCCCGTGGGGTTGGTCAAACGGATCCGGATCGATCCGGACGATCCGGGACAGGTCATCGCTCGCGTCCAGGTGGCTGCCAGCACACCGGTCCGCCAGGACACCCGCGCCGAGTTGATCCTGGCCAATATTACCGGTGCCAGCGAGATCCAGTTGCTCGGCGGGTCGGCACAGAGTCCGCCGCTGGAGCAGGTGGATGACAGTGTGCCGACAATCACGGCAAGACCCTCGCAAATTGCCCGCTTGAGCGAAGCGCTGACAGAGGTGCTCGACGATACCTCGCTGTTGCTTGAGAACAGTAACCGGTTGCTGTCCAGAGAGAATACCGCGAATCTTGCGCGTAGCCTTGAGAACCTCGACCGGTTTACCGGAACGCTGGCCGGCCAGAGCGAGGCGATGCGTCGTGGCGTTGAGAGTCTGTCCCGGGTCAGCGCGCGGGTCGAGCGATTGCTGCGCGAAAACGAGGCGGCGCTGGCCGATGGTATGCAGGGTCTGGACGATCTCGGACCGGCACTCGATGAGCTGCGCCGTTCCACGGCGGCCGTGCGCAAGGCGGTGCAGCGTTTCGACCGGAATCCGTCTGGTTATCTGCTCAGTCGTGAACCTGTCAGGGAGTATCAGCCATGAGATCGTTGTTGCAAGGGGGCAAGCTGGTCGGCCTGGGGGTCATTGTTGTCGCGGGTCTGACTGCCTGCAATCTTTTTCCCGAACCCGCACCGCAGGATATTTATCGGCTGCCGCCCTCGGAGGTGGTCGCGACGGCGGCAGAGCCTTTAGAGCTTTCATTACGCATTCATCGGCCTTCGGCCAATGAACTCTTGAACACCACGCGGATTGTGGTCGTGCCGCAAGGCAATCGGCTGAACGTTTATCCGAACGTTCGCTGGAGTTCGCCCGCACCGGTGTTGTTGCGCGATCATCTGCTCGAGGCCTTTGGTAATGACGGGCGCATAGCCCGGCTCAGCAGTGGAAGTGAACGATTGCAGGCCGAACTCGAACTCGGCGGGAAACTGCGCGCGTTCCAGGTTGAATACCGGGCGGGCGTACCGGAAGTGGTCATTCGCCTGGACGTCCATCTGGTCGAGAGCACCGACAAGCGAATTATCGCCAGCCGACGCTTTGCCATCCGGGAGAAGGCGAAAGGCGAAAGGATCCCGGCGGTCGTCGAGGCCTTCGGTCACGCCAGTGATGTCCTGGCAACCGAGCTGATCGACTGGACCTTGCAGCAACTGAATGAGTCTCGCAAGGGCTGAACGAGAGCAGGCACACATCTTATCCCTCATGACCGGGTCGCTCATTTGAAGGGCGCCGCGACAGGGGCTCTGCGTATCGCATGATCGATCGCAATGACGCCCGAGATGCTGTCGCACAGTTGCATTATTTTCCCTGCCCCTGATACCTGTAACCCCTGCCTGAATGAATCAATAAACAGTGTCACGATACCGCAAAGACCAAGATAGATGCTCGGGTTTAATCAAGATCGTTGCTGTGTTGCGGATAACAAAATTAACAAATTTGTGACATAAAAATTTCCGGCCTTGTGAGCCCTTTCAAATCGAGCAGCGCGGAAGCGAATCAACAACACATTTTCAGACTGGGTTTTAACCGGAGAAAAAGGTTTATCATAAAATGAACGTTAACTATAATGTCTTGTTGTCAGGTCTTTGTGTTAAATCTTGTGCTGCGCCATAAAACCCCTGTTCTTAAGAGGCGCGATCAGCCGCAAGATGAACAGCTCCCCCGAACAACCAGACCCCAGGGCTGAATTCACCAGGCGTTTTGTTGCAAATAGGTTATCTGTAAGTCTGCTGACTCTATCTAACTGCACGATAACAATACATTAAAGAAATAAAATCACCCTGCGAATGCGTGGCGATAAGTATTGTTAACATGGTTAGTAGCCGTATCAGACCGGGGAAAATTGATAGTAAAGGGGCTGTATATACATCAGAAATGTATCCGGATTTATATTTAATGAATAACTCAACAACGTTGCCTGTCGAAGAACTCTACAACAATGCCCTCAATAGTCTTGGGGAAGGTGTAATTATTATCGATCCGGAAGGTCGTGTCGTCTGGATGAACAGACAGGCGGAGTTGATGCTTGGTTGGCAGGGCGACGAATTGTCCGGAGTACTTCTCCATGATGCTGTCCACTATCAAAAATCGGATGGTTCAGCCTATTCTTTTGATGAGTGCGATATCTACCTTTCACTGAAAAATCAGGTGTTACGTCGAAATATTGATGACGTATTTACTCGAAAAGACAGCAAGTTGATCCCGGTGAGTCATGTAACTACGCCAATGCTTCAGGATGGGAAATTGATTGGACTGACTCTGGCCTTTCACGATATTACCGAGCGTAAAAAAGCCGAGAAGGAACTTCGGCTCCAGAGTACTGCACTGTCTTCTGCTGCTAATGCTGTCTTTATTACCGATAAAAACGGCAACATAGAGTGGGTTAACAAGGCCTTTGAAAAAATGAGCGGATTCAGCGGCGCAGAGGTTTTGGGGAAAAATCCACGGGTACTCAATTCCGGTCAGCATGAAGAAGATTATTACCGGCATATCTGGTCAACGATACTCTCTGGTGAGGTATGGCGCGGAGAACTCGTGGAACGTCACAAAGACGGACATTTCTATACTGTGGAACAGGTTATCACGCCGATTATTGAATCAGGAAGAATTACTCACTTTGTCGCTATTCATGAGGATATCAGTGAGAACAAGCAGGCTCAGGAAAGGATTCGTTATATGGCTTTATACGATGTTCTCACAGGACTTCCTAACCGGGCGTATATGCGTGAACATTTAGAGCAGGCATTGGCCTCTGCCGACCGGAATGAGAAGTTGCTGGGTGTAATGTTCCTGGATCTGGACAGGTTCAAGTTTGTTAATGACAGTCTGGGGCACAATACAGGTGATAAACTTCTGCAACAGGTGGCTTCGCGTTTACGACGTTGTGTTCGCAGAAGCGATACGGTTGCTCGCTTCGGAGGGGACGAGTTCGTCATAATTCAAAGTGATATTGAGCATATAGATAATAGTGCAACGATGATCGAAAAAATTGTCAACGAGCTATCCAGGCCCTTTAGCATCGAAGGAAATGAGGTGCATACAGGTGTCTGTATCGGTGTGACAATTTATCCGTTTGATGACGGGGATGCTGATGCGTTGCTCAAGCATGCTGATATGGCTATGTACCGTGCCAAGTCGGCAGATTGTAACTCCTGCCAATTTTTCGATATGGATATGCAGAAGGAGATGGAAAGGCGCATAGCACTGGATCAGGCCTTGCGACAGGCGATCTTACAAAATCAATTATATTTGGTTTATCAGCCTCAGATAAATATTAATACACGTGGTATCGTGGGGGTAGAGGCGTTGATACGCTGGGAACATCCGGAGTGTGGTGATATTTCACCGGGTGAGTTTATCCCGATTGCAGAATCGACTGGAATTATCAGGGAAATTGGCGAGTGGGTGTTAAGTACTGCCTGTAAGCAGGCTGCAGAGTGGAAAAATAAGGGTTTTTATGGATTTCGGATTGGAGTCAACGTATCCGTATATCAGTTGCGAGATAGTAGTTTTGTACAGACCGTCGACAGAATACTGAATAAGTATAATATTAGTGGGCAATGTTTGGAGTTGGAGCTGACCGAGAGCATGCTTATGGATAATGTTAAGGATGCAATCTCAACAATCCAGGGACTACATGATCTTGGTATCAGTCTGGCAATCGATGATTTTGGTACCGGGTACTCATCTCTGAGCTATCTTAATCAGTTGCCGGTACATCGTATAAAGCTGGATCGATCCTTTGTGAAGGAAATCGATACAAACGTGGACTCAGGAGCTATAGCCGGTGCTGTAGTCCAACTCGGCCACAGCCTGGGACTGGATGTTCTGGCAGAAGGTGTGGAGCGTGAAGAACAATTATATTACCTGCAAAATCTGGGGTGTGACACTGTACAGGGATTCTATCTCTGTCAACCACTGAAGTCAGAGGAGTTTGAGCAGTTTTTAATGCAACAGGTGCATATTAAAGCCATTTCGTAAACGGAAAAATGATCTTGTATAGACAGTTTATGTCTTATTCAAATCCCGCTTTCTGGCGCCCTTTGTGCTGCCGCCATAACTGGTATGTTTCATAATCCTGGTAGGCGCCCGACAAAACGTACTCGAGTACGTTTTTCAAACGATAAAGCCAGACCACGGAATTGATACGGATGATCTCCTTACCCTCTTCATCGAAGAATATAATGGTTGGGAAATAATACAGCTCCAGTTCGTCGGCCCATTGTCGGGAGGTTGTTTTTAGTCCGTCCGGCGTCACGAGCCTGGTTTTAGACTGCGTATTTAGCTGAACCGCATCCATCTTATTTAGATTATTCGTTATGACTTCATTGCTTAATGGGCCTGCATGCAGCACATCGCAGGCATGGCAGCGGGGTTGCTCGAAAAAGACTGCCAGTGGTCTGTTTGCAGGGATGATGCTTCTGTTCAGAATGTAAGGTTCTGGCATGAACGATTCATGCTGGTTGAGATGTTCCTTTCCATAATTGTCCGCCATTTCTGCGCGGGAGAGATACTCGCTAAATGATTCTTTTTCATAATGTCTGTCGCTGACATACTCCAGTGCTGCGCGAAATTTGTACGGAGGATGATAGCCTTGCAGCTTAAGAACGATTTCTTTTTGGTTGTTATAGAAAAGCAAAGATGGTGTGAAGTTGGTTTTATGTTTTACTGAAAATTCCTTTTCCTCGTAGACGTGACCATCGACTGTGGTGATATTTCGAGAGCCTTTTACGTCGATGGCTATTACATCAAATCTTTCCCGGGTATATTTTACAATATCCGGGTCGCCCCAGTTTATCTCGAGGTGTGCCTTGCAATAGGGGCAATGTTTCTGGCCAAAATAAACGATTAATCCGTCCTTGCCACTGGCCACGGCTTCATCAATGTCATCATAAAGGTCCAGAAAGCTCAGCTTGAACCAGTCGGGAAGGACAATAGGCTCTTCAAGAGGTTTGTCTATAAAACGGCTGATTTGATTTGTCTGCGCAGATAGTTCGCTGACACAGCCGATACAAAGCAGCAAAAACAGTCCCGGGGAGAGCTGTCGGCTTACGCGTGCCAATACTGCCTGTGCGCTAATCACTGCTTTACCTTAGTATCTCTGTCAGGTTTTGTCGGATGATTATGACGGTCCTGTGTATAATATAAGTGAAAACCCCTACCTTACTCCAGGATGGCCAGTAGTTACTGGGGAAATTTATTATTTTTTTTAACTGCCTGGAGACCTGCGTGGCATTAGATCAGGCTGGTATAACTCCTCACCGCTGATGATGAGTCAGTACTTGTCGTATTTGAAGACTATCATAAACCGGGTAATGCATGTGGACCTCGTCTGACCGATTTATGCTAGCATATTAATCAGGATGCTCAAGCTGTGACAGGGCGTGTCGATATATAAACAAAAAATGTGACAGGTTAACCAGAGCATGCCAGGCGATAATTCAGAAGACTCCGCTGCGGCGACACCACAAAATGTCTATGTCGGTCGCCAGCCAATTTTCGATCGAAAACTTAATGTCTATGCTTATGAGCTCCTGTATCGGCCTCAGGGACAGATAAACAATGCCGGCGACAAGCTGGATAGTGAGCAAGCGACAACTACCACGATTATCAATACGTTTATGGAAATCGGGCTTGACAGGCTGGTGCTGAATAAACTGGCCGCTATTAATTTAACGGAAAAATTTCTGCTTGATGAGAGTCGTATTCCCTTTCAGCCGGGAAGTGTTATTCTCGAGATTCTGGAAGATGTCGAGGTGACCCCGAAACTGGTTGCTGCAGTTACCCGGCTGTCGGAATCAGGCTATACCATTGCTCTGGATGATTATCTGTACAAGCCATCACATGCCCCGCTTCTGCACCTGGCGGATATTATCAAGATCGATGTTCAGGCGCTCTCGCGCGATGAGATTCAGAAACATGTAAATGTTCTGAAACAGTATAAGGTCAGTCTGCTGGCCGAGAAAATTGAAACCCCCAAGGAATTTTTATTCTGCTCGAATCTCGGCTTCGAGTATTTCCAGGGTTACTTTCTGAGCCGCCCCCAGATCATTTCTTCCGAGAGCCTGCCGACCAACCGGTTGACGATCATGAATCTGCTTGCAGTATTGCATGATCCCGATTCGGAAAACGAGGATCTGGCGGAGGCGATAAACACAGATGTGACCACCAGCTACAAGCTGCTGAAAATGATCAATTCGGCGGCTTTTAATTTGCCACGTAAAATCGAGTCAGTCCAGCAGGGTGCTATGCTGCTTGGTCGCCGCAAGCTCTCGGGCTGGGCATCGATGCTGGCACTCAGCCAGCTCGACGATCGTCCGACAGAGATACTGCGCACTGCCATGACCCGGGCCAAGATGTGCGAGCTGCTTGCCGATGCTGCCGGTATCAAACCTGCGGACAGTTTTTTTACAGTGGGAATGTTCTCCGCCCTGGACCTGCTGATGCAGAGACCATTGCCAAAATTACTGGAGCCTTTGCCACTTAGCGATGAAATTACCAGCGCCCTGCTTTACCACAAGGGGCAACTGGGTGAGGCGCTCAGTTGTGTCATGGCCTACGAAGTGGCGGACTGGGCGAACGTTCAATTTTCCCGACTGTCAACCGAGGATATTCTCATTGCCAATATCGAGGCAGTGACCTGGTCCAATATGATAATTGACACCTTATAGGTGTTATGGGGAACGCATACGGTGGCGTGCATAGAGGCCGACGACCAGCAGACCAACCACAATCATGGCACCAGCCAGCCAGAGCTGATAGTCCTCCACATTATCCAGTAGTTTTTCCGCCCCCTTGCCCAGTACATAGCCGGCCCAGGACACAGCTATCCCCCAGATCGTTGCAGGTATCAGATCCAGCAAGGTAAAACGCAGATAGCTGATATTGGTCATGCCAAGCGCGAAGGGGGTGATTGCGCGCAAACCGAACAGACCCCGGTATCCCAGAATAATGAGCGTATCGTGACGCTCAAGCAGTTTACGTATGCGTTGTACTCGCGATTGCCAGCCCGGTCGGTTGTTCAGTACCTGACGACCCTTTAGCCGGCCAAGCAGGAAAAAGAACTGGTAAGTCAGAATCGACCCGAATACCGAGGCGGTCATGACCCAGGGTAATTTCAGTAAACCCTGGTGGGCGAGAAATCCCGCGGTCAGGACGATGGCCTCGCCCTCGACAAAAATGCCGACCATAATGGCCAGGTAGCCGTAGGTGGCGATTGCCGATTCAAGTGTCATAGCCGGGGCAGTCTCCAGTACTTCTATTAAGCATGGCAGATTACGAGTTTTTAGCCTGTTTTTAAACCACACGAAATGCGAGTTTAACATGCAAGACCTGGAAAAAATCAGGGTTTCCCCGGGTGGTGTGTTGACTGTTTCAATCCGGTCAATTATGCCGGGCAGGACTTTGCACGCCAGTTGGAACTGGTAATATGACAATATCTTGATAAACAACATTTGAGATGATGATGCCGGTGTACTTGCTTGTCGATAATGGGTCCAAACAACCCGATGCCACATTATATTTGCGCTGCCTGGCTGCCCAGCTGAGCGAGCATACCGGTGAGTTGATCCATCCTGTATCTTTGCAGCATGCTGATGCGATCCCTGCTGCGGAGCTGGCTGGAACGCCAGCTGATGTACTCCAAGGTTTTCTGCGTAGACAATTGGAACAGGATGAGCGGGAGTTTGTGGTGCTGCCACTGTTTTTTGGGGTGAGTCGTGCGATTACTTCGTTCATTCCCGACGAGGTGGCCAGGCTGAAATCGGAATATCCGGATTTAAATGTCAAGGTGGCGCCGGTTACCTGGCCTTTGCCTGAAGGTGAACCGCGTCTGGCACAGATTGTCTTCGAGCATATTCAACAGGCCAGGGAAATAAGTGGACCGGATGCTCAGGTTGTGCTGGTAGATCACGGTTCACCAACCCCGAAGATTACCGAAGTTCGCCGTAATATTGCCCGGATGTTAGAGCAGCAGCATGCCCTGGGTGTGGAGCAGGCAGTAATGGAACGACGCGAGGGGAAGGAATATGATTTTAATGGTGATCTGTTAGCAAATTGGCTGCGGGATAAGGCCGAACAAGGTCTTACCCGTGTCATTATAGCAATGTTGTTCTTTCTCCCCGGCCGTCACGCCGGGCCACGAGGAGATGTACAAGAAATCTGCGACAGTGTGGTGAAAGATTATCCCCGGCTGAATTACACCATTACGCCTCTTATAAGCACGCATCCGTTGCTGCTGGATATTCTCCGAGATCGACTTATGGCCACGAACCAGTTTGTAATCTGACAAGACAGGCAACATAAACGGGTAACCTGCATTGCTGACATTGAGTTAGGGAAGTGTGATGAGAAAAGTAACCATAAGCATGTTGATGTCAATATTATATCTGTTTAGCGCTTCGATTTATGCGCTGAATGCCAAGGGTGTGGAAATTCCGGAGGTGGTTACACAGGACGGTTCACAGCAGGAACTGGTGCTGAATGGCACGGGGGTGCGTGGCAAGTTCATTTTTGATATCTATGTGGGAGCCTTGTATCTGGTGAAACCTTCTGACGACGCGATACAAATCATGTCGGATTCTTCACCAAAGCGTGTGATGATGCATTTTTTGTATAACGAAATAAGTGAGAATAAAATGCATTCTGCATGGCGAGAAGGGTTCGAGGATAATTTGGATGATGTGGAATACGCGGAGATTGAAGAGGAAATTGATAAATTTAATTCGGCTTTTGGCGATACAGTGAAAGATGATGTCGTGGTGATCGATTTTTTGCCCGACAGTACGACCCGGGTCAAAATTAACTGTTCGCAAAAGGTCATAATCGAAAGCCCCGGTTTTCAGCGTGCACTGTTATCTATCTGGCTGGGGGACTCACCAATTGATAGCAGCCTTAAAAGCGGGCTGCTGGGGCGGCAATAACCATTTTATATCCTGGTATGAATCGACTCCTTGTCGTCGTGATAATGAAACAATCCGGTATGTTATGCACTTCATAAAGTCACAAAGGTGCTTGAATAAGAAATATCCTGCTAAATCAGTACATCGGCTTTATGTATGAGAAGTTTCACCAAAAATGTGACATTGAAATCGTGAGATAAACAGGCTGCATAAATGTTGTTCTCGTCTATACTTATTGTAGAACAGACCAATAATTAATATCCCGCGCTGATCGGCGGTGAATTCCGCAAGGAGGACCTGATGACAGCTGCGATAAACACCCCCATGATGCCGGAGCTGGATGAAGACGGCCTGATTGTCGATCCACTGCAGTGGACGGAAGAGACCGCCAGGGTAATCGCCCAAGAGCTGAATGTTACCCCGCTAACCGAAGATCACTGGCTGGTGATTTACAGCCTGCGGGATTATTTCATAAAGTTCGGAGCAGCTCCGGCGATGAATACTGTATGTCATCGTCTTGGCAAGGATAAATTCTGGATTCACGAACTGTTTCAAAGTTGTCTTAATGCCTGGCGCATATCAGGGTTGCCCAATCCCGGTGAAGAAGCCAAGTCATACTTAAGTGATATGTAAAAAATGCAACATGCAAGCTGTTTATAAATCACAAGGCCAGGTACGATTTAAAAATCTCATCCTTTTTTTGATGTTATAATTTCCATTGATCGGGCAACCAGGTCCGGATTATCTGCGCGGGATGGGTTGGTTCCTGTAAGTGGATTCCTTTATAATTAACCAGATAAATTCTGTAATCATAGTTTGCAGAGTCTCCCCTGTCCTGTTTCTTATGGTGTGTCATACATGGCGGATGAAAAAACCGTTGTCAGGCTTTTGCTTTCCCTGGATGATCTTGATGGTGTCGGGGATGTGGGGCTGCTTGACATTGCACGCAGCGCCAGGATCGAACATCTGTATAAAGGCGAAAAACTGTCGGCTGATGAACACCTGGATCGACATGTTTATCTGATCGAGGGTGAAGTCAAACTATTGTCAGAAAACAAGCTGATGGGGCAGGTAAGTGAAGGAACGAAGCGGGCGAAATTATCTCTGTTCCGGGTCCACACTCATGGTCTCTATGCCTTATCTATCCGTGATTCGATACTGTTATCGCTGGACGAGAGTACCTATAAAAATTACGTGGCTCAAAAAAACGAGAAACGTGATAATGGCATCCAGGTTGAAGAATATATCCAGGATGATGAGGATTCGAGTCTTATACGCGAAGTTGATAAAGCGTTCAGTCACAAAGAAGTGGATCTGCCCAGTTTGCCGGAAATAGCCCGGCGAATTTACAAAGGGCTGGATGAAGACGACCTCTCTGTGGATACGGTAGTCGAGCTTTTACAGGGAGATCCTGTGATTGCGGCACGTGTTGTACAGGTTGCCAATAGTTCACTCTATGGGGCCGCTAACATAAAAAATATCCGTGGTGCCGTTAACCTAATCGGTTTTAATAGTATATATACTATTGTTATGAGTGTCGTGTTGCGCGATCTTTATGTGCCGAGTAGCGATAGTATCAGAAAACGGATGAGACGGTTTTATTTCCACAGCATTCGTGTCGGTGCCATAGCGCATGCCTTGTGTGATAAGTTGGATGGTTTTGATTCAGATTATGCCTTTCTCGCAGGCCTGTTACATGACATAGGTGTTTTACCGCTTTTGATTCAGGCTGATAAACGCGAAGCATTCGAAACCAATCAAAGCTTGCTGGAAACTATGCTTCAAGAGCTGGCCCCGTCCGTGGGAAAACGCCTGCTGGATCGCTGGGGATTTGATTCCGAATTGATCATGGTTGCAAGCGAATGTGAAAACTGGAATCGGGTACCGGCTTCTCCTGACTATTGTGATGTGATTCAGGTCGCCCAGTTACATTGCGCCTTGTTAGGAGGCGTTAAACTCGATTCTCCACCGCTTAATCAACTTCCCGCATTTGAGCGTCTGGGATTGGATAAAATCGACCCATTGCAAGTTGTCAGGCAAGCCAAAGGTGAAGTTAACGAGCTTATTGGCCTGCTGGCATGAACCATTGATGGTTTACCGGCGCGAGCCGGGTACCCTGGCGTTCTATAACTTTGACCGTAGTTCCGCTCAGATAGCTATAGAATGCCCGCTGTCGGTATGCAACCGTTGGAAAACGCCGTACAACCTCATGTATAGTAGTGGAATTGGCCGATTTAGATCCCCGGTATCAGGCGACAGGCCGGCAAGTCGAAGGGCGCCGGGACGCTCGAAGGAGAGACATTAATGAAATTGAAGAACTTGATACAGATACTCGGTTTCAAAGGCAAGCCCAGGCATTACCGCTACAAAGTGACCGATTACACCGTCGGGAATGACATAATCCACTATGCACAATGGCTGCACCCCGGGGAATCTACCAAGAAAATCAATACCGAGCTGGTTGATTCCTATAAAGAATATGTTGGCGAAGGTGATTTTTGTATTGATATAGGCGCTCATTCCGGCGATACGGCTTTGCCTATGGCTATTGCCGCAGGGAAATCGGGTTGTGTTCTGGCGCTGGAGCCCAATCCTTTTGTTTATCATGTGCTGGAAAAAAATGCGCGTGCAAACACTCACGTAGGTAAAATCGATACCATCATGGCGGCAGCCTCTGGTGAAGATACATTTATTGAATTTGAGTATTCCGATTCGGGGTTCTGTAACGGCGGTCGTCATGAAGGAATATCTGTATTAAAACATGGCCACCCGTTCAAGCAGGAAGTGTTTTGTGTGAATCTCGAGAAAGAATTGCGAGAGGATTATGCTGACTATTTGCCGCGCCTTAAATTTATCAAGGTTGATACCGAAGGCTATGATCTGTATGTCCTCAAGGCAATCGAAAGCATTCTTGGCGAGTTTAGGCCGGTTATCAAGGCCGAAATTTACAAAAAAACAGACGAGCAATACCGGATAAACTTGCTGGAGCTTTTTCATAAATACGGGTATGTTGTTCGCAAGATTACCAATGAACCTCTGGATACTGGTGCCGAGTTGACCCTTAATAATCTGGATGTCGGTAAACACTATGATGTGTTAGCCTCGCAGCCCTGACTGATGCGCATGTAATCTGTCTGCCAGGTTGGTTGGTGAACAGTGGGGCGCCGAACAGGTTCTGGTTGCTGGGCGGATTGACTCTTTTTGCCTTGCTGTTGTTACAGGAACAGCCGCCATCACACGGACATAGCCGGCTGGGGAAGCTGCTGCGAGCCTTGCCGCAAAATCGTCGCCTCTTTTTATCCTATATTTTCACTTTTGTGGATCGACTCACCGTGGGCTTTATCGTCTCCACCCTGTCGCTCTATCTGAGCAGTGTTATCGGGCTGGGCGCGGCGATGATCGGCCTCGTTATGGCGCTGTTTCTGGTTCCCTTTTCCCTGCTGACTTACCCGGCCGGATTGCTGTCGCAGCGCTGGAATCCCATGCTGATGATGCTGGGGGGCAGCACGGCCTACGGCGTCATGCTCACGGCGATCGGTTTTGCCCCCGGTAACGCGATTCCCTGGCTGATGTTCGCCGGGGGGATTACCGCCTCCGTGATGTACGCACCGTCGCTGGTGCTGGTGGCTGAACTTTCCCGGCCACAACACCGGGCACTGGCGATGAGCGGTTTTAACTTCGCCGGGTCGCTCGGGTTCGTGCTGGGACCGCTTTGCGGCGGGGCGCTGCTGGCGTGGTTCAGCCAGACGTCATTGCCGGCCTATCCCATGGCGTTTCTGGTGATCGGCGGTCTGGAAGTCTTCTGTGCGCTCCTGTTTTTGCCACTGGCCCTGCGCTGGTCACGCACAGGGCGACAGGCTCCCGGGTCCGGTTGATTGGCCCGCTGGGCTGATATTGAGTGAGGGCATGAGGCCGGCCTGTCCGGCTATTGCAGGAGCTTGCGAACCACCCCCTCAATAAGTAAGTTTATTAGAATATTTTCAATTTCTATTCATCTTGCGGTAACATGCGCGCTGCCCGAGCCGGGCGGTTGTGAGTTACCAGGGAGGTAACTTGTTGTTGTTAATAAGAAAATAGTGAGTCTGTTATGAAACCTACCCGCAACTCCCTGCGCATCGCCGCACTGGCGACCGCTTTTGTCTTTGTCTCCTTGTCCGCCCATGCCACCAATGGTTATCAGCTGATCGGCATCGGTAGTTATCAGAAGAGTCTCGGCGGCGCCGTGACCGCCAATCCCGGCAGCGCGATGACCGCCGTTTCCAACCCGGCCGGCATGGCCCGCGTCGGTGCCCGGGCTGACTTCTCCATGGAAGCGTTCATGCCGGATCGTCCGGTCGACTTCACCGCCTCGGGCGGGAACGTGGCCGACAGTGCCGTCGATATCTATGGTGTGCCGGCCATCGGCTGGACGGCCCCGACCTCCGAGGGCAGCGAGGTCTATTTCGGTGGCGGGATGTACGGCACCTCCGGGATGGGCGTGGATTATGCGCCGACCACCACCATGCCAGGTCAGGACTGGGACGGTTACAGCAATGTTTCCTTCTGGCAGATGGCCCCCGGCTTTGCCTGGAACGTGAACGAGCGCTACAGCGTGGGCGTGACTCTGAACCTGGATTATCAATCGATAGCATTCAAGCAGCGAGACTCATTCCGGAATATCAACTTTGATCTGGCACGCGGCGCCAGCGGCTTTGGTCTCGGTTTCGGACTCGGGCTGCTGTACGATGTGAACGACCAGCTGACTGTGGGCTTTAATTATAAATCCAAGCAGCATTTCAGTCCGATGGAATATCAGCTGGCCGAAGGTGACATCAGTAGCGGGGGCAGTGACTTTGCAGCCGGAACGTACAAGCTGGATCTCGACTTTCCGCAGCAGGCAGCCGTCGGTCTGGCGTATCGCGCCAATGAGAATCTGACTGTTTCGGCGGATCTCAAGTGGATTAACTGGTCGGATACCATGGACAAGCTGTCGGTTACCGGCCCGGGCGGTGAATTTCCGATGGACCCGGGCTGGGACGATCAGACGGTCTATGCCCTGGGTGTCTCCTACGGAATCACTGAGCGGGTGACCCTGCGTGCCGGGTATAACTATGCCGAGTCGCCGATTGGCGATAGCCAGGCGGGGAATAATCTGTTGCTGCCGGCGATCGTCGAAACGCACTATACAGTCGGTATGAACGTATTGCTGAATAACCACTGGGAGCTGGCCTGGCACTACATGGAAGTTCCGGAGAAAACGCTGACCGATCCCACCAGCGGAGCGAAGATCAGTCTTGCCGAACAATCCTTTGGATTCAATATCGGTTACCGATTCTGAGATCGTGTCCCGGAGACCCGTGTAATAATGCATGGGTCCCCGGGGCGTGATCAGTACAGGTTATCCTGTATTGGAATCAGACAAAAAATAACCCGGCATAGACGGGTTCAAGCATCGAGAGATGTAATTGTTGTTGTCAGCAGGGTATGTTTGATTAGCTGGCCATGGATCGAATTTCTTCGATGACACTGGCTTGTTGCTGCCGGCTGGTCGCTTCCTGGAGAAGTTTGTCATTTTTCTGACGAAATTGCTTGAGCGTGGCCTCATCGAACTGGATTTCCTCACCGGGTTTGACATGAAGCCGCTCGTAGCCCAATTGGTTCATCACATCCCCGACGACTGACTCAATAATCCGGGGATCGTCTTCGCACATTTCCCTGGCAAATTTTCTGGAATTGGTGGACATGATGGGCTGTACGACGTTTTTCTGCAGTGTGCTCGAGCCGGCGGCATTCTTCTTAACGGATCCACTGGTTCCGAATGCCCATGCAGGGAGCCAGACCGCAATCCCTTTTCCCGGTGAGGGTGATTTGTTAGCATTCAGCCACCCCCCAATCCTTAAAGCTGGAAGTCCTGATGCGTCATTATGCACGTTACCTCGTCCTTTTGGGACTGCTAGCCATTGGCCTGATACTCTTTATTGCCGGCGCGCCCAGAGTCGTGATTATCGGTATCGTGCCCCAGCATTCTTCCACCGTGCTGTCCCGGCAATGGAACCCGATTCTGCGTTATCTGAGCGAGGAAACCGGTTACTGGCTGGTATTCAGGCCCGCGCCCAGCATTCCGGCATTTGAAGAGCGCCTGTTCAATGGTCGCTATGACATTGCCTATATGAATCCCTATCATTATGTGGTGGCCCGTGAGCAGGTTGGCTACCAGGCATTTGCGCGACAGAAAAACGAGCGCATTCAGGGTATTATGGTGGTGCATCGGGATGCGCCATTCAACAACCTTGTTGAGCTTGCTAACCGGACACTGGCCTTTCCCTCTCCGCACGCATTTGCCGCCAGTATTTTGACCCGCTCCCATCTCAAAAAGGCCAAAATCCCGTTCGTGGCGAATTATTTGAGTTCCCATGACAAGGTATACCGCAGTGTCGCCTATGGCCATTATCCGGCCGGTGGCGGTATTATGCGCACCCTGGACCAGGTCAGTCCCTCCATTCGTCAACAGTTACGGGTTTTGTGGAAGTCCAACGAATATACGCCACACGCCATCGCCGCACATCCGGATCTGGAACCCGATTTTCTCTATCGATTACAAGAGGCAATGGTCAAGATGTCGCAATCAGAGGAAGGCCGACAGTTGCTTGCGGGCATTGAATTTGAGGGCATTGTTACCGCGCAAGATAGCGACTGGGACGATATTCGTCAGTTAAATGTGGAAGCTGTTACGAACAATTCGGTTCACTAAAATATCAGCACTGCCAGTAATAATAAAATCCTCAAAAAATGGTTCTGGGGCATGATGTGTTGATCAAGTTCTATCGGTCAACTATGTTGATAGTTGTGTATGTAAACTAAACAGCACTCATTCGGGTGGTTTAAGATGAAAAAAGTGATACTCAGCCTTGTCGCCCTGGTAGTGATTGCGATCATTGCCGGTATTTTTTATGTGCTGACCAACCTTGATTCGATTGTCAAGGCGGCGATCGAAAAATACGGTTCGCAGGCAACGCAAACCGCTGTTCAGGTCGACAGGGTGCGGATCAAGCTTGGCGAAGGCGATGGGGCTATCTTCGGTCTCACCGTCGCCAATCCAAAAGGCTTTGAACTACGTCATGCCATCTCGCTGGGCGAGACGGGGATCGGGATCGATCTCAAGTCGATCAGGGAAGAACCGTATGTAATTAACCATATTACGGTACGTGATCCGAGAGTTTTCTTTGAGGTCAACGCGAATAAAAAGACCAATTTGAATGAATTGAAAAAGAATCTCACAGCCGGTCAGCCGTCCGCGAAACAGGACAAACCTGCAGACAAAACGTCCGCAGAACCGAGATTGATCATCCGGCGGATCACCTTCGAGCAGGGCCGGATTGATGCGAAAGTGACGCCGCTCGATAAAGATTACGAACTCAACCTTCCCAATATCAATATGACCGGCCTGGGCGGTAGTCAGGGGGCAACAGCGAGCGAATTGGCAAAAGAAATATTGCAGCGACTGATGGACGCCGCCCGGAACGAGGTGAAAAAGAAAGGTATCGATGCCGAACTGGACAAGCTCAAGGCCGGCGCAAAAGCGCGGGTGGAGGAAGAGAAAACCCGGCTGAAGGATGAGGCGGACAGCAAAATCGAGGAAGAAAAACAGAAAGCGGAAGATAAACTCAAGAACTTGTTGCGCTAGTGTTACTCAAAACGGTGTCTGACTTCTATCGTGCTGGTTGGTGGTAGCAGAAGATTGTCGGCACAGTTTGTGGGATAACCATAAAACTCGCGCAGATAATGATACAGGCTCCGGCCTTCCTGGCGCAGCTGATGCTCCAGTTGCTCCATGCTGCGACGGGCAAGTTGTCGGGCCTTTTGCTGCGGCAGATGAATCGTAAAGCGATTACAATCGGCACGAAAGCCGGCGGCCAGTAACTCGCGATGCAAACAGTCCCATATATTCTGTGTTTCCTCATAGGGATGGGTGTCGTAATCCAGTTCGACTTCGATGGTATAAAACATAACGGTATCCTCACTGAATGGAGGATTAGCGTATCAACCCGAGCTGAATTGAGGCTGAATCTGCCAGCGAGCGTCTTTTCAGCGCCCTGATTTAACCCGTGAGGTGGAGGCTGGTGTGTCAGCCAGGGGGGACATCGAGAAGTGCAACCTGAACCTGCATGTCACTGAAGGTAGCCGGCGGGCCGAACTGGGTGTAGATCGCCACATCCGCCGCGTCGCGTCCGTAGGCCACGGCAAGCCGGCCGCCGCGCAACGTACTTTCGGTCGGATCAAAAGTGTACCAGTGATTGTCCACATAGGCCTCGAACCAGGCATGCATGTCCATGGGTTCCAGGGCATGCAGATAACCCACCACCAGGCGTGCGGGGATACTGAGTGCGCGGCACAGGGCAATGCCCAGGTGCGAGAGATCGCGGCAAACCCCCTCGCCTTGCAGATTGATCTCGACCGCCGAGAGGGGAAAAGCGCTGGTCCCGGGTGCATAGCGAATCGACTTGCGTAACCATTGATTAATCCGCGCGACCTGATCGTAGCCCAGCGGCAGTCCCTCGACGATTTCCCGCGCCATGGTGCCGAATTTGTCCGATTCACAATAACGGCTTGGCAGCAGGTACATGAGTACGCTGTCGGGCAGATCCGGAATTTCGACGAATCCCCCGCCCGGGGCTTCTTCCAGGTTGTCACGGGTAATGACATCAGCGGAGGTGCGTACGTAAAACTCCCCCGCCGGCGCAATCAGGCGCTGGCAGAGATTACCAAAAATGTCTGTGTACTCCTGGACCGGTACCACGGGGGCGAAGGTATAACTTTCCCGCGCAATCCACTGCCGCAGCCCGCTGCGGGCGCGTAGCATGAGAATCAGCGGCGTGGGATAGGCCAGTTGGAATTCAAGATTGCAGGTTGTTCGCATCCACATTCAGGAGCCTCGATCGGGTTGGACGGGATTGAATGTCTTGCCGTTGACTAATGTGACAGTGACAGTATAGAAGGAATCGCGCTCGTGATACTACCGTTACGTTATCACCGGCGACGAAGCGATCGAAGTGTTATTAGTCTGAGTGAGAGTTTCGATCAGGACGAGCAGGTGAGAGAGGAAAACCGTGCTATGAACCAGGAGAGCCCCGTAACCCTGTAAAACCGGATTATCGGCCGGACCCTCCCTGTCCGGCGCGATAACAGGATTGTTGCATCTCACCTTTTTTACAGGTGATGCGGGGTTATTTGTCCGTTTTCACATTATTGACTTCATACCAGGGTGTCGGGTTGATCGGGCAGCGATAACGAAAACCGTTCTCACTGATCTCGATCACGGTGCTTTTGGTTTGACCCGGGTCCAGGGGGAACATGCCGATGGTTTCATGGGTCACATTGTCCTGCAGCTGAAATCCGACGACCTTGCCGGCCTTGTTGCTCACGACAAATTTGTATTTGCCGGGTTTGAGACTGGCCAGGGTTTCCTGGGCGGCAAAATAGCCGTTGTACTCATCCAGATGGATCGTCGTGACGCCATCGGTCGTAGTCGGTGTGGCCGCCAGTGCCGGCGTGGTGAATCCCATAACGGCCAGAAGGGCCAGGGTAGTGAATAGCGATTTCATAAAAGTCTCCTTGTTGAATTGACAGGAGGAATATTAGTCCTGGATAATTGGATTAACTATGCCTGAAAGTCCGAAAATTATGTTTATTCATCCAGAAGTCACGGCTAGAATGGACTAATGGATGCGCTGAGTGAAATTCTCCATGCGACCCGGCTCAATGCCCGGGTGTTTTTACATTCCCGATTCTGTGGTCAGTGGGCGGTCGATACCTCGGGAACCCGGCAGGCAACGTTTCATGTGGTGGCGCGCGGCAATGCCTGGCTGCACAGGCCGGATCGGACGCACCCGGAGCCGTTGCGCGGTGGGGATCTGGTGGTGTTTCCGCACGACGCGGCGCATGTCATCTCCAACAGCGATACGCCGCCCGGACCTGCGGTGCCTCGCAACCAGCCGGCGCCAGCGGGGTCCGAGGGATCTTCCACGAGCCTGATCTGTGGTTATTTTGAGTTTGGTGAACAGCGTTGGAACGCGTTGCTTGAGAGCATGCCGGATTACCTGGTGATCCGTAACGAGCAGATGGGCGGCACCGGGCATATGTCGAGCCTGATCGATTTTATGATCGCCGAGGCGGAAACCGGGCAGCAAGGTGCCGATGCGGTGATCAATCGCCTGTCGGATACTCTGTTCATTCAGGTGGTGCGCAGCTATGTGGCCCAGGTCAGGCCTGCGCGAGGACTGGTGGCCGCCCTGGCGGACACGCGCCTGGCACGGGGACTGAATGCCTTTCATCAGCAACCGGCGGCAAACTGGTCGGTGGCCACGCTCGCCCGGCAGGCCGGTATGTCCCGTTCGGCCTTTGCCGCCCGTTTTCAGCAGATTATCGGCCAGACACCGTTGCACTATATAACGCAGTGGCGCATGCACCGCGCCTATGATTTGCTTGCCACCACCGACTACAGTACCCGCCGGGTGGCCGAACAGTGCGGCTATCAGAATGAGGCCGCTTTCGCCAAGGCCTTCAAAAGGCAGTTCGAGCTCGGGCCGGGGGCGGTGCGTCGGCAGAGTCGATTTCACCAGTAAGGTACGGCTTCCGGATTTCGCCGGCGGGACATGTCGGCGGGGTATCCGGGGCCGACAGTTGGACCGCAAGTCACTGTTTTCTCATTAGTTTATTTCCGCCTCCACGGGCTGACAGGCGCCATTGGCAAAAGAAATGTCATCCGGTACTTGAATGATCGCTCAACTAAAGCTAGAGTTAAGCCAATTATTGAGCGATCGTTCACAAATAACGTTCGCACTGGCGATAACCCAATGTAAGGAGGAGCTTATGGCCACTTTTGATCAGGAACTGGACGCCAAAGGGCTCAATTGTCCGTTGCCGATTCTGCGTGCCAAAAAGTCGATTGCGCAAATGGCCTCCGGTCAGGTGTTGCATATCGAGGCCACCGATCCGGGGTCGGTCAAGGATTTTGAGGCCTTTGCCAAACAAACCGGGAATGCACTTCAGGAGTCGCGTGAGGAAAACGGGACATTTCACTTTTTGATTCAAAAGGCCTGAGAGCGGGAGATTAACCATGAGTGATGAAAAGAAACTGGCGATTATCGCCACCAAGGGGACGCTGGACTGGGCGTATCCGCCGTTTATTCTGGCCTCCACTGCCGCGGCGCTGGGCTATCAGGTACAGATATTTTTTACCTTCTATGGCCTGCAACTGCTGCGCCGGAATCTGGATCTGAAGGTCTCGCCCCTGGGCAATCCCGGCATGCCCATGCCGCTGGGAATGGACAAATGGTTTCCGGTACTGGGTACCGCGATTCCCGGCATGCAGTCGATTATGACCTCGATGATGAAAAGCAAACTCAAGAGCAAGGGCGTGGCCAGCGTGGGCGATTTGCGCGAGATGTGTCTTGAGTCGGATGTGAAAATGATCGCCTGTCAGATGACCGTTGATCTGTTTGACATGGAACAGAGCAGCTTTATCGACGGCATTGAGTATGGCGGTGCGGCAATGTTTTTCGAGTTTGCCGGCGAGTCCGATATCTGCCTGTTTACCTGATATCGGCTTTTGTAAAAAGCACTGCCCTGCGATTGAGGGGCAGTCTATACGCATTGACGTGAAAAAGGATGCAATATGCACATGATGTATCAAGTGGTACTGCCTGCCTTTCTGTTCGCCGTCCTGACGATGCCGCCGGCGGCGATGGCGGCCGAATCCGTTCCCAGCTATGAACAGGCGCGGGAACAATTTGAAGCCGAACGCAGGCAAACATCGAACGGACCGAAGCTGAGCCCTGAAGATCGGCAGATCATGCAACAGGCCGGCGAGGATCTGGCCGCCAGCATGCCGGATCCAGGGCTCGAAGTGGGCAAGAAAGCGCCGGACTTTGCTCTGCCCAATGCCTTTGGCAAGTCAGTCAGCCTGTACAAACAGCTGGAAAACGGGCCGGTTGTGCTGGTCTTTTATCGCGGCGCCTGGTGTCCTTATTGTAATCTTCAGCTGCATACCCTGCGCGAAAGCCTGCCGGCAATCGAAGGCGAGGGCGCGCAGTTGATCACCGTGACGCCGCAGAAGCCGGACAAATCGCTGGAACAGGTGAAAAAAGATGATTATCCATTCGAGATCCTGAGCGATCTGGATAGCTCGGCAATGAAAGCCTACAACCTCTATTTTGAGGTTCCGATCGAACTGGTGGATGTCTACCGGCGTAATTTCGGACTCGATCTGGCCGACTATAACGGTGATGGTCGCTATGTGTTACCGGTGCCGGCTACCTATATTATCGACCGCGAGGGAATCATCCGGGCGGGAGCCGCCGATGTGGATTACAAGGAACGCATGGAACCGGCGGCCATTGTCGAGGCCCTGAAGCGGCTCTAGCGAGCGCCGGCCCACGGTTCAATGCCGGGTGGGGCCACCAAGGGCGTAAAACAGATTGTCGATGATCTCATGCAGCATTGGTGCCTCGGGACGGGTCTTGTGATACACGCGCAGTCCGTAGATACCGGCAATCAGCAGGCGCGCCAGCGCTTGCGGATCCCGGCTGGTATCCAGCTCGCCACGGGATTGAGCTTCCTGCAATATGTGTGCAAATTCAGTTTCCACCTCGGCGAACATGTCGCTCACACGCCGGTTGATCTCCGTATCCTCGGCCGGCGTTTCAAGCAGCGTGTTGACCAGCAAACAACCTTTATTCTCCGGGTCGCAAACCATCTCTTCGATCAACATATCGAAAAAAGCGCGCAGTCGTTGCAACGGTGGGTCGTCATTATGCAGGCAGGACTGGATCCGCTCGCGGATGCCGCTGAAGTAGGCGTCCAGGGCGGCAATAAACAGGCTACGTTTGTTCTGAAACGTGCCGTACAGACTGCCCGGTTGCAAATGCGTTGCGGCAGTCAGATCCTTGACCGAGGTGGCGTGATAACCCTGACGCCAGAAGACGCTCATGGCGCGGCGCAGGGCTTCATCGCGATCGAATTCTATGGGACGTGGCATTATCCTGTCTCACTGTTGGTGCTTTGCCGGGTGCCGTCAGTATCGGCGTAAACATCATCAAGCGCAAAATCAAATACTGGCTTGCTTCAAACTCGCCCGGAGGAAAGGATGGTAAGTTTAGTCATACTATATAAAGCATGATAGCAATATTTGAATAATCGTTCAAGTATAGCTATGCTGGGTCAATATTGAATCGTGACTTAAAATCAGCCGGGGGCCAGCATGCGCCCCTCTGACAGCACAGAAGCAGCAGCTCGCCCTGTTGGCGGTCAATCGCTGCGGATTGAATGAGTCAGATATTTTTTGCCCGGGAATATCCCGACAAGTAAATTCGATGATAACGGCTAATCACGCTGAATCCGCTGAACTGACAAGGAGTAACTGAATGCCTGCCACTTTGTTTGAACCGGTAAAAATCGGTGACCTGACCCTGGCTAACCGCGTTGTGATGGCGCCAATGACACGCAACCGCGCCATTGAGGACAATGTGCCCAATCCCCTGGCGGTGACCTATTATCAGCAACGGGCCGGGGCGGGGCTGATCATCACCGAAGCCTCGCAAGTCTCCCCCGAGGGTGTTGGTTATCCGGCCACGCCGGGGGTTCACAGCGAGGCACAGGTCGAGGGCTGGCGTCGCATCGTCGATGCCGTGCATGAAGCCGGTAGCCGGATATTCATTCAGTTATGGTATTGCGGACGCATCTCCCACCCGGATCTGTTGCCGGGCAATGCCACACCGGTGGCTCCTTCCGCGATACGCCCCGAGGGAGAGGCATTCACCTACGAAGGTCCCAAACCGTTTATTCAACCGCGTGCCCTGGAGACCGATGAGATTCCGGGGATTGTCGCGCAATATGAACATGCCGCGAACATGGCCAAACAGGCCGGTTTCGATGGGATCGAGGTGCACGGCGCCAACGGTTATCTGATCGATCAATTCCTGCGGGATGGCACCAACCAGCGCGAGGATCAGTATGGCGGCAGTGTCGAGAATCGCATGCGCCTGTTAAACGAAGTACTCGATGCCGTGGGTACGGTGTGGCCGGCAAACCGGGTCGGGGTACGCCTGACACCGGAGAACAGCTTCAATGACATGCTCGACTCGGATCCGCAGGGGCATTTCAGCTATTTCATCAATCAGTTGAACTCACGCGAACTGGCCTATCTGCATCTGCTGGAAGGTGACATGATAAACCAGAGCCGCACACTAGATTACCGGGCACTGCGCGATCAGTTCCACGGCCCGTACATGGGCAACAACGGTTACGACAAAGTGCGGGCACAGACCGCAATAGAACAAGGGGATGCGGACCTGGTTGCGTTCGGCGTACCGTTTCTGGCCAACCCGGATCTGGTGCGTCGCCTCAGAGAAGATTTGCCGCTCAATGAACCGGATTCATCAACCTTCTACGGGGGGGATGAGAAAGGTTATACTGACTATCCATATTACGACGAGATCCACCAGACAGCACCTGCATAGTTGGTCCGCTCATTGGACGCGGCTTGATGGCCTTTTCATAGTCAGATCGTGCCTGGAATTATGTTAGCTTAAACAGGGTTAACATAACCGGGTACACCAGTATGCATGCGAGCCATAAAGGCCTGTGGGCCGTTCACTCCGCCGTTTTTCTGTTCGGGTTAACGGCGTTGTTTTCCAAGCTCATCGCCCTGCCGGCGCTGGAGATTACTCTGCTGCGAAGCCTGTTCGCCGTACTGGCCTTATGGGGAGTAATGCGTTGGCAGGGGGAACCGCTGGGCCTGCAAGCCCGTCAGGATTACGCCATTGTATTATTGCTGGGTGTCCTGCTGGCCGGTCACTGGGTCACCTATTTTCATGCCATGCAGGTTTCATCCATCGCGGTGGGCGTGATTGCCCTTTACACCTTCCCGGTTATCACGGTGTTTCTGGAGCCGCTGTTTCATGGCGAGCGGCCACACTGGATCGATGTGATCAGCGGCGCGGGAGTGGTATTCGGAATTTATCTGCTGGTACCTGAATTTCATCTGGATGATACAACGACCCGGGGCGTATTGTGGGGTATCCTGTCAGCGTTACTGTTTTCATTACGCAATATTATTCAGGGCCGGTATTTCAATCGCTATCCGGCCAAACAGGCCCTGATGTACCAGATATTGATCACGATTGTGGTGCTATTACCGTTTGGTTCGGCGGTGATCCCCCAGGTCAGTTCCGTGCAGTGGGGGCAGCTGTTGTTACTGGGGGTGGTATTTACCGCCTTGCCACATACATTGTTTGCCTTCAGCTTGCGCCATTTCAAGGCTAAAACCGCCAGTCTGGTGGCCTGCCTGCAGGTGGTCTATGCCACACTGTTTGCCGCCTGGGTGCTGGGTGAATGGCCTGTGCTGACCACCGTGGCGGGCGGGGTAATTGTTGTCACGGCAGCCATGTTCGAAACCTACATGGCAGGGCGGCGCAGGTGAGCACCTGGGCACACGCAGCAGGGATTTCGGCTTTGGCGGGCTTTACCCGGTAAAGCCGATGTGCTTTTATCATGATTGTGAACAGACAGGGTCTGTTTTTAAACACGCACTGGGAGAGAAGGTATGCAATCATCCATCTCTGATGATGACCACACACTGGATTTACCGGAAATACGTCAGGTTGACATCAGTGAGCCGCTGCGCTGGCTGGAAGCCGGCTGGCAGGATTTTCGCCGTATGCCGTTATTCAGCGGCTTTTATGGCCTGATTTTTATTCTGTTGGGCTATGCTCTGACAGCGGCTACCTGGCAATCGCCGATACTGGTGATGACTTTCGTGACAGGCTTTTTTCTGGTCACGCCTTTTCTTGCCCTGGGACTTTATCACCTCAGCCGCCAGCGCGAACAAGGTGGCGCGGTGAGTTTAGCCCGGTCTTTGCTGGCGTTTCGCGAGAGAAAATTCGACGTGGCCCTGCTTGTGACTTTCCATGTGGTCGTCATGGTTGCCTGGATCCGTCTCACCACCCTGTTGAGTGCGCTGTATTTGAGTGGCACCCGTTTCAGTGTGTCGGTTTTGATCGAGAAGTTGTTCAGTACGCCGGAAGGCCTTGGCATGTTTGCCCTGTTTGTCCTGACCGGTGCGGCACTGGCGGTGCTGGTATTTATCACCAGCGTGGTGTCATGGCCCATGTTGCTGGATCGTAAAAGCGGGGTCATCAATGCGGTTGCGACCAGCATCCAGGTAGTCAATCGCAACAAGCTGGTCATGGTGCTGTGGGCCGTATTGATTGTTGGTTTGCTGTCGATTGGCCTGGCAACGTTATATCTTGGCCTGTTGATCATCATGCCGGTACTGGGGCATGCAACCTGGCATGCCTATCGTTCGCTTGTCGCCTGAGATTCTCCACACGGATGTTACCTGGCGAAGTCACTTCTGAGCCGGGACTTGTTTGTTTTCAGACAGAGGCGCAGGTCAGGTTGCGCGTAGCGCTACCTGACATTCTCCGTATCGACAGGGGGGAACACTGTTGTCGAGCACCGTCGTAAAGATGAGTTGACCGTGAATCACGAGGTGGTAGCTATCCCGCAATGTTGAGCCTTGGTTCACAGTACCAGAAACCGCATGGGTTAAATCAGGGTAAATACCTAGATACTTTTAATTATGTCTGTGCAAAAATTATTCGTGTAACATCACGGAAAAGTACTCAAAGGAGGGAAACGAAAAAAATTAACACGGTATAGCTAATTGGTGCGTGATGAACTGGAGTGTTTCCACTGCCGAACTGGCCGAATTATCCCTGTTAAAGGGTATTAGCCAGGCCGACCTGAGCTGGTTGATACACCAGTGCGAAGTTATTTCCCTGGAAGAAGAACAGGTTCTTCTCACTCCCGAGAAGGATAATCACACGATTTATATTGTTTTGAGCGGCCAACTGGTTGTTCAGTTTGATTCGCAGCGGGGCGGACTGCAGGCCCATGTTGATCCGGGAGGGTGGCTGGGCGAGATGTCAGTGATCGACCACAAGCGGCCTTCCGCAACCGTCGTGACGGAGACGCCGGTCCGGTTACTGGCGGTTCACGAAACTATCTGGTGGGAATTGATCGAACGCTCCCATGTCGCGGCACGTAATTTCCTGCATGCGCTGTCATCGCGCTTACGTGAAGATAACAGACTGATTACCGAGGGCATGCAAAAACAGAAGATATTCTCAGAAAAAGCGCAGACGGACTCGCTCACCGGTTTGCGAAATCGTCACTGGCTCAATGAGAAACTGCCCGAGTTACTTCGGCAACAGGAAGCCGGTTACCCCTCCTGCAGTTTACTGATGCTGGATATCGACCACTTCAAGCAATTCAATGATCAGTATGGGCATCTGGCCGGGGATCGTGTTCTGCAATCTGTTGCAAATATTGTCCGCGACAACCTGCGGGATAATGATGCCGCGATTCGTTACGGCGGCGAGGAAGTGATTCTCGTTCTTCCGGATACCAACGAACATAATGCTGTAGCGATTGCGCAAAGACTGCGGCAGTTTATCCGTGAGCATAAAGTCAAAAATTATGACGGCAGTCTGCTCCCGCCGGTGAGTGTGTCTATCGGAGTTTATATGATAAATTCTGGCGATACTGCCGAACAGGTTCTTGGCCGCGTCGATACTGCGCTCTACGAGGCCAAAAGGACCGGTCGTGATCGGGTCGTTAGCTGGATAAATGAGTAGCCCGATATCACACGGTTTTGTCGATATTGTCTTGCCAGCAATACTCCGGAACACAGCCCTATTTTACCAGTAGAGCCATGCCACTGATGATAAGCAAGACTCCGATAGCACGTTGAAACTGACGCTGGGTAATGGTGGTATGAATATGGCCGCCGATATACAGGCCAATCGCCATTAACGGCAACGAGCCGGCTATCCAGAGCAGGACCTCGCGGTTGTACAACCCGGCTATGGCGTAACCGGACAGGCGGATACCGCCCTCGATTAAAAACACCGTCGCAATGGTGGAGCGAAATACGCTCTTTGGTAGACCGCGTAACTGATAATAAATAACATACAGTGGTCCACCGGTACCGAACAACGTGCCCACAATCCCGCCCAGCGATCCCGCGGCAACCGACCAGCGGGCACTGATCTGGCGTTTCAGCACGGGACCGACGAGGCTATAGACGGCAAATAACAGCACAAACACCCCCAGGGCGTTAACCAGCATCGAGGTGTCCAGGCGCTTCAGCAGATAGAGGGCCAGTACCACCCCGAGCACGGTGAACGGCAAGACCGTCAATACATCCCGCCACGCGGTGTGCCGGCGGTGACGCCAGCCATGCACGAGGGAGGCGGTGACATCCACGACGCTGATATAGGGTACGACAAAGGTCAACGGCAGGAACAGTGCCAGCAGCGGAATGGCGATCAAACCGGAACCAAAGCCGGTGATGCCGCGAAAGACATAGGCGGCCAGCAGGATGGCGCAGGTTACCAGCAGCAGTTCGAGTGGGAGTGAGGGGAACATGGGCGGGTATTTTATCACCCTGGAACAAAGGTGCCTAATTCTACACAGGAACATGGTTTACCGGGTATGGCAGGGCGGGTTACCGGGAGGGCGGAAAAAACTGGTAAACTCTAACCGCTCCGGGCCACGGGTTCGGGGAGGGCAGTCTGTTACTGTTGGCAGGCTGGTGTGTCAGTCAAACTTCGTCTAGTCTGCAAATACCATGGTCGATGTCATTCTCCGGGATCTGGATCCCGCTTCATTGCGTGCCCGGGCCGGGCGCTGGATTGAATCGCGGCGTATCCAGCATGCGATTGTTGTTCTGATCATTATCAATGCGGTGATTCTCGGGCTGGAGACCTCCAGTGCGGTGATGGCGCAGGTTGGGCCGTTTTTGATTGGGGCTGACCGTATTATCCTGGCTGTATTTGTACTGGAGATTGGGATCAAGCTGTTTGCCTATCGCTTGCGGTTTTTCAGCGTGGCCTGGAATGTGTTCGACTTTGTGGTGGTCGCGATTGCGCTGATCCCGGCCAGTGGACCGCTGGCGGTGTTGCGTGCACTGCGCGTGTTGCGGGTGCTGCGCCTGATCTCCATGGTGCCCAAGCTGCGCTTTATCGTCGAAGCGCTGTTGCATGCGGTACCGGGGATTGCCTCGATCGCCGGTCTGATGCTGTTGCTGTTCTATGTTTTCGCGGTGATGGCGACCGGCCTTTACGGCGACGCCTTTCCTGAATGGTTCGGTTCCATTGGCGCCTCGATGTATACCCTGTTCCAGATCATGACGCTGGAGAGCTGGTCCATGGGTATCGTTCGGCCGGTGATGGAGGAGTATCCCTATGCCTGGCTGTTCTTCGTGCCGTTTATCCTGATCGCGACCTTCACCATGCTGAATCTGTTTATCGGCATCATTGTGGATACTATGCAGAGCATGCATGAGGTCGATCATGCCCGGGACCGAGGCGAGATTGAAAATACTATCCACCAGGAAAGCGGGGCGATTGAACAGGAAATCCGGGCTCTGCGCGAAGAAATCCGGGCCCTGCACACAGCGCTGGCCAGCGAGCGCGCCAATCCGGATGCCGGCCGAACCGAATAACCGGTTGTTTCTCAACAGCCTGCACCCCTCCCTGAGCTGATTTGATCCCGATCAAGGCACCATGCTCCCGTATGACCGACAAAGAGGGTTATCGTGGGTAATCGCCTGCGCAGGTACCTTGTCAAACCGGGATCTCGACACCGCATGTCCATTTCGCGTCGCCAGCACTGGGAACAGGTTTACCGGGATAAGGATGCCCGGGAGGTCAGCTGGTATCAGCCCCGTCCCGAGGTCTCGCTGGAGCTGATTCGCATTGTCGGTTGCCCGCATGACGCGCCGTTGATCGATATCGGTGGCGGCGCGGCCACGCTGGTCGACTGCCTGCTTGAGAGTGGTTATACGGATCTGAGCGTGCTGGATATTGCTGAATCGGCACTGCTCGCGGCGCAGCAGCGTCTTGGCCGGCAGGCGGCAAAAGTGGCGTGGATCCAGGCTGACATTACCGAGTATGCGCCGCAGCGTACGTATCGGCTCTGGCACGATCGGGCCGTATTCCACTTTTTGACCGGGGAAGCCGACCGACAGGCCTATATTGCGGCATTACGCGAAGGGCTACAGGTGGGAGGTCACCTGGTGATTGGCGCCTTTACGCACGATGGACCGCCGATGTGCAGCGGACTTCCGGTACGTCGCTACAGTGCCGGTTTGCTTAACCAGACCCTCGGCGAGGAATTCGAGCTGCTGGGCTCCCGTGAGGAGGGGCACAGAACCCCGGCGGGAAAAATCCAGGAATTCTGCTTCTATTTGTATGTCTATCGGGGCGCAGCGGGATAAATTCGTAAAAAAATCGGGGTTTTACTGATTTTCGTCAATTTCTTTTCCGGCTTTTTGTGCCAAAATATTTTAATAACTTGCATCAATTATGAAAGGGGGTTTGCTGTGGCACATATTGTAATTCTGGGTGCTGGCATTGGTGGCGTTCCTGCCGCTTACGAGATGCGCGAGGCGCTGGGCAAGGCGCATGAGATTACCGTCGTCAACGCGACGGATTATTTTCAGTTTGTTCCCTCCAACCCCTGGCTGGCGGTCGGCTGGCGAACCCGGCCGAAAATCACCGTGTCGATCGGCCGCTATCTCGAGAAGCGTAATATCAACTTTATTGCCAAACGCGTCGATGCCATTGACGCGGACAACAGCACCCTCAACCTCGAGGGTGGCGAAACGGTGAATTATGACTACCTGGTGATTACCACCGGGGCGAAGCTGGCTTTCGACGAAGTGGAGGGAACCGGTCCCGATGGCGGCTATACCCAGTCGATCTGTACCGTCGATCATGCGGAAAAATCCTATGCCGATTTCCAGAAGCTGCTGGAAGATCCCGGCCCTGTCATTGTAGGCGCTGCCCCGTTCGCCAGTTGCTTTGGACCGGCTTATGAATATGCGGCGATTCTGCACCAGGCCCTGAAGAAACACAAAATTCGCGACAAGGTGCCGATTACCTTTGTCACCAGCGAGCCCTATATCGGCCACCTGGGCCTCGGCGGTGTCGGGGATTCCAAAGGCATGCTGGAGCATGAGTTCCGGAATCGGCATATCAATTGGATCACCAACGCCAAAACGACCCGGGTCGAAGACGGCAAGATGTATGTCGACGAGCTGAATGAAGACGGCGAAGTCAAAAAGCAGCATGAGCTGGAGTTCAAACATGCCATGATGTTACCCGCCTTCAAGGGGGTCGATGCGGTCGCCAATGTGCCGGAACTGTGTAACCCGCGTGGCTTCGTCATGGTGGACGAACATCAGCGCAGCAAGAAATACTCCAATATCTTCTCGGCCGGCGTCTGTATCGCTATACCACCGGTAGAGCCCACCCCGGTACCGACCGGGGCACCGAAGACGGGGTATATGATCGAATCCATGGTGACCGCGATCGTGAACAATATCCAGGCCGAACTGGAAGACAAACCGGTCGAATCCACGGGCAGCTGGAATGCCTTTTGCCTCGCGGACCTGGGCGATACCGGTGCCGCGTTTGTGGCCATCCCGCAGATTCCACCGCGTAATGTCACCTGGTTCAAAAAAGGTAAATGGGTCCACTGGGCCAAAATAGGCTTTGAGAAATACTTCCTGTACAAGATTAAACGGGGCGTTTCCGAGCCGATGTTTGAAAAAATGGCGTTGAAGATGATGGGGATCGTCCGACTGAAAAAGTAGGCGGATCTATCCATATAAGGAGGAGCGATGTCGGAAAAGAGCACCGATAACTGGCTGGTACACGATCATCGCCGTTTCGAGGAGACCGTCAAACAATGTGAGCTTGCTGCCGGTGCCGAGGACTGGAAAACGGCGGTGCAGCTGTTCAACAGCGTGATTGATGATCTGAAACTGCATATACAAATGGAAGACGAGGTGATCTACCCGTTTTTCAAACAGGAAGTCGCGGACCCGGACGATGATATCGGCGACCTGATGTATGAGCACGACAATCTCGAGCGGCTACTCAACGATCTGGCCACGGTGATCAAAAATCGTAATTTTGATCATTTCGAGACTTCCCTGGAACCGCTCTATCAGGCGATGCTCGAACACAATGCCCACGAGGAAGAGGTTCTCAAGCGCATGGGTGACGCGCCCTTGTTGGCCAATCGCGAGAAAATCGTTCAGCAACTGGAGTCCATCAACCCGGGCGTCAGTCGTAACTGGGAGTTTTGAGTATAGCCTGCGAAGAATGGTCCGATCAGGCGATAGTTACTTTCGAGTCCAGATAGACGTCCTGAATGGCGTTGAGCAAGGCGACGCCTTCTTGCATGGGCTTTTGAAATGCCTTGCGGCCACTGATCAGGCCCATGCCGCCGGCCCGTTTGTTGATGACCGCGGTACGAACGGCCTGCTGCAAATCGTTTTCACCGGAGGCGCCGCCGGAATTGATCATACCGACCCGACCCATATAGCAATTGGCGACCTGGTAGCGGACCAGATCAATCGGATGCTCGGAGGCCAGTTTGTCATACATGTCGGGGTGCGTTTTGCCAAAACCAATGGCGGTAAATCCGCCGTTGAGTGTCGCCTGTTTCTGTTTGATGATGTCGGCATCGATCGTCGCTGCCAGATGGTTGGCCTGGCCGGTCAGATCCGCCGCCGTGTGATAGTCATTGTCCTGTTGTTTGAAGTCGCTGTTGCGCAGATAAGCCCACAGAACCGTAACCAGCCCCAGTGAATGGGCATATTCGAAAGCCTCGCTGATTTCCATGATCTGGCGCCGTGATTCGGGCGAGCCATAATAGACCGTTGCGCCGACGGCTACGGCGCCCATGTCAAAGGCCTGGTCGACGCTGGCAAACAGGGTTTGATCATAGTGCGTGGGATAGCTCAGCACCTCGTTGTGATTAATCTTGAGGATCATCGGAATTTTATGGGCATAGTCCCGGGCGACCGACTGCAGCACACCAAGGGTGGAGGCGATGGCATTACAGCCACCCTGTATCGCCAGTTCAAACAGATTGGCCGGATCAAAATAGGCGGGATTCGGGGCAAAAGACGCACCGGCGGTATGCTCCACACCCTGATCCACCGGCAGAATCGAGACATAACCGGTGTTGGCCAGCCGGCCATGCTGGAAAATGGCATTGAGGTTGCGCAAGACCGCCGGTTTGCGGTTCTTGCGCGCCACCACCCGTTCCAGGTAATCGGGGCCGGGCAGGTGTAGGTTCGTATCGGGCAGGGTGGTACAACGGTGGCTGAGCAGATCGTCGGCCTCGTTGCCGAGTAACGCAGTAATGTCGGTCATTGTGTCACCTGTGTTGTCGCTGAATGTCGAGACAGTACGCATGAACATGCGGGCCTCGGGCAATGTTATAATGAAAGCATAGTCAAATTATCATACTTGTCATCCATTTTTATGACAGGAGTCTTTAATGAGAAAATGCAATTTATTTGTCACGGATATATCTTTTTAACAATGTCCTTGATGATAGGGCCGACAATGCTGTCATGTACCGGAATCAGTTCGATGCACTGGAATTGTGTGCCATGTATTCCGCCGATCCTTCTTCTGACAATATTACTGGCTATACTCTGACCGACAATGACGTCAATGCAAGCTACAAGGGGATCGACGGGGCCGTGGCGATGAGCTGACCATCGCCGCCAGTGGCAGTCCTTCCTCCATGTCTATTGGCGCGGTCTACAAATTCTGAGGCCGATTTTCTAACTGCACGCCACAGACGGATCTGTCATCCCGTGACAGATCCGTTTTTTATCCTGATACCCTCGTGGTGAAGGCGGTTGCTGGTTGGCTTTTTTAATCAATAAACTGAAGTTATCAAACAGCCATAATCCTGCACTTTCTGTAACAACTTATTCCCCGGTACTTTTTGCCGGCTTGTGAACGCCCGTCTGGCGCCATGTTTGTGCCTTTATTATGTTGCACTGTGAATAATGTTATCCGTTGCATTGCAGGCCATAAACAATATTTTTTAGCCGTCAGCGAATTTGTACGCTAGCTTTAGGGCCAGGAAAATTCAGCGCGTTACCGGCCCGACCGTCGACAGCACCGGATGCTCTCGGTAGCGGGTCGGAGAGCGAAGTCAACTAATTACAGGAGGTCGTACAATGGATTACGCTGCACTGAAAGAGACCGCCCGGGCCATGGTGGCGCCCGGACAGGGTATTCTGGCGATGGATGAAAGCAATCCGACCTGCGGCAAGCGCCTGCAGTCTGTCGGTGTGGAGAACACCGAGTCCAACCGGATTGCCTACCGGGATTTGCTACTCGGTACGCCGGGACTGGGTGAGTACATCAGCGGCGCGATTTTGTACGATGAGACCATCCGCCAGAAAAATCCCGAGGGACAGGCGTTTATCGAACTGATGCAACAGCAGACTATTATTCCCGGCATCAAGGTCGATACCGGGGCCAAGGATCTGGCGCTGCATCCGGGCGAGAAGGTAACCGAAGGGCTGGATGGTCTGCGTGAACGGCTGGAAGAATATCGCGGCTTCGGCGCCCGGTTTTGCAAGTGGCGCGCCGTGATTACCATCGACATGGACAAAGGCTTGCCGAGCCGCGCCTGTATCGAGGCCAATGCCCATGCGCTGGCCCGTTATGCCGCGTTGTGTCAGGAAGCCGGGCTGGTGCCCATCGTTGAGCCTGAAGTGCTGCTGGACGGCGGCCATTCCATCGAGGACAGTTTTGCCATCACCCGCGAAACCCAGCATACGGTCTTCGAACAGCTTTATCGGCAGAATATTTTCTTCGAGGGGATGGTACTCAAACCCAGCATGGTGGTCAGTGGCAAGGAGAACGCCAGACAGGCCGGCATCCAGGAAGTGGCCGAGCGCACGCTCGAATGCCTGCAGCAGACTGTTCCCGCGGCGGTGCCGGGGATCGCTTTCCTCTCCGGCGGGCAGAGCGATGAGCAGGCCACGCAGCACCTGAACACCATGAACCGGCTGGCCGGGACTCTCTCATTGCCCTGGCAACTGACCTTCTCCTATGCCCGCGCCCTGCAGCATCAGGCATTGAGCACCTGGAAGGGCGATACGGGCCAGGTGGATGCGGCTCGCAAGGCGTTATTGCATCGGGCCAGACTCAATGCGCTGGCCAGCAAAGGCGAATACAAGGATGAGATGGAGCAGCAGGAGGCTGCCTGAAGGGACCTGAAATGATCCGATAATGTGTCTCAGGGCCTCGCCGGGCGATGTTGACGCCATCGCCCGGCTTTTTTATGTCCGTCGGCTGATAGCGGGTTTTCTGTCAGACGAGGGTTTTCACCTGATCAGATTCGGGATCCAGCCGCAGTTGATGCGCGCCGATTTTCAGTACATCCCCCGGTTGCAGAACTTTTTTGTTGACCTTCTTGCCATTGACATAGGTGCCGTTGGTACTGCCCAGATCCTCGACGTGCGTGGCATTGAAGTAGGTCACAATGCGGGCATGATGCTTGCTGATCGTTTTATCATCCAGGTGCAGACTGTTGTCCTCGGCACGGCCAATGGTGAGCGTGCCGGCGGCGAGTTCGCACACCGTGATCTGCTGGCTGTCACGTAATACCGAGATTCTGGTCATAGGTCTAAATCCTGTTCCGGTGCATCCCTGTTAGGTCGTTTCTAATCGAAAAGTCGGAAATCGGATTGCGCCCGGCTTCCATGCGAAGTGATGAAACGCCGTTTCAATTCCCTATTATCCGCTTTTTCCACTAAAAGAAAATCAGGGTAAGTACCTAGGCCATAACGGGTATGCCTGAGGGCAGAAACGGGTCGGCTGACGTGTGGAACCAAAATCCTGAGTAATAAACTCGGCCTTGCAGGAGAAGAATCTGATTGCCTGAATCCCCTGCCCGGCTTGTAAATCGCTGAAAAGGCCCTGCAAAATTAGTTACCGTAATTCGGTGAGTACAGACCGAAAAGACTGTCTTTGTCGATAGAACGAGCAGGAAAGTGGAGATTTGAAAATGAATCGGCAATCCGACAACGACCCGAATGAGCAGATTTAGGAGAGGGAAGACTGGTTACGGCCACTTCACCAGCGGCTGACCCGGGAGTTGTTGCAGGTTATCTCACAGACCGATGAAAAGCGCGAAGATCACCCCGAGGATCTGCCCCCGGAAGCCAAGGCCCTGCTTGTGGATGCGATGCGCGAACGGGCAACGGATATTCATCTGGATTCAAATTCGGACGGTATTCTGGTACGCCTGCGGATCGATGGCCGAATCCTCGATGCTACATTGTTGAGTGAGACAACAGGTCAACTCATGATCAATCAGTTCAAGGCGATGGCCCGGCTCAATATTAAACGCCGCTTTAGCCCGGAGGAGAGCCGGATCAAATGGCCGATCGCCGTACTCTCTATCGCCAGTTCAACGACCGACGACACCGTTTCCTTATCGATGACGGCCTGGAGAAGGTTGTCAAGGGCATGATAAGTCTGACTGTGCTGCAGGCAATGGGTGGTCTCAGTACACTGCCTCATATCGACATGTTATAAGATAATTATCCGGCGTATATCGTTGCGGTTGATGGTTCCTTTGCTCCGGATTGTTTAAAAGGACAGTTTTTGTATCTCTATGCCATATTCCCCGTCGGCCAAAGTCCGTCGGATGCTGACCGGGTGCCGGTCTTTGCTGTAATTATCCAGACTGACCAGAGTGTAAGAACCGTAAGGTTGCTTGTCCGGATCAAGCAGGAGGATGACATCCGGTCGCAGGTTATGACCGCTCTTCTGGGCCTTGACGATACCCACCTCGCCTGAGCTTAGTTCAACCAGAGACCCAGTTGGATAGGTGCTGAGCGTCTGGATAAAGTATTCCACCAACATTTCATCGAACTGCCTGCCTCGTTGTTTGTACAACATCTCTTCCGCCCTGGAGGGGGATAGCGTCTCGGCATAAGGACGTGGACTGGTGACGGCGACATACTGATCCACAAGGCCGGCTATCTGTCCAAACAGGGGGATCTGACTTCCCTGTAGCCCAGAGGGATAGCCGCCACCGTTGAGACGTTCGTGATGCGTGCGAATGATCTCGAACACACTGTCCGGATAATCCGCGCTCTTCTGCAACAGGTTGATGCCAAGCTCAACGTGGGATTTCATTTTCTCCCATTCAGTGTCGTCAAGACGCTGGTCTTTATATAGCAGTTCCGTTGGCAGGCAAAGTTTGCCTATATCCATCAACAGACAACCAACAGCGAGATGTTGTAACTGTTCTTCGACAATGCCCAGCTTGCGTCCAAGGGCGGTTGCCCAGACGGCGGATGTCAGTGCATCTTTGTATAAAAAGGAGTCGAATTTTCGTAGCCGGGTAAGCCAGACATAGGCATCGGGGTTACTGGTGACACTACTGACCAGCTTTCTGGCAGGTTGTTGGACAATTTCGAACGGGATAGTACCTTTTGTACGAATATATGATTCGAGCTCATTGAAAAGTTTAATGAAAGCGGTGTGATTTTGTCTGGCCCTGTGGATTTCTTTATCAATATGAACCGTCTTCCTGTAGCTGGTTTGATTCAGAAGTTCGCTATTCGTTGACATGAAGGGTTTATCGGAAGCTCGCGCGGTTAGCTCGATCTCCTCATCCGGAACGATGACATAGACATGACGCGTGTGGCGTTGCAGCTCAGCGATCTCCTTTTGATCATGCAACTCGAAGCCCTGAAACATAAAGGGTGTTTCAGTCCAGGGGCGATCGAGATTGGAGACATACATGCCTATCTCAAGCTGGTCAGACGAAATTTTTTTTATCGGCATGGGCTTTCTGCATGGTGTCGGTGTGCCTGCGATTGTCATCAGTGTCTGCAGAGCGCGATGCGAGGCGATTTCCCGTAAGGCGGGGCGACAATTGACGTCAAGCCTCAGAAAACGGCCTTTTGTAAAAACATAGCAGTTAATAATGCCTGTTGCCGGTTATTATCCTGGCCGTAACCTGCAGCGCGCTCCGGCGGAGATAACTGTGGCCTTGTTGTCGGCCTGGTCGATTCCAGTACGCGGTATTCAGGGCGCGTCATTGCAGCCTGGGTCAGTGGCTGAACCAGCCAGACCAGGCCGACAACAAGGCCAAGACAGAGCAGGCAGGCGAGCAGCAGTTTGCCGAGCTTGTTCATATGAGCTCCTCCCGGTAGTCCATGTCCAGTTTCCTGGCAGATTCCCTGTTTTACCTCTAATCGGCCGGAAAACGAAATCTTTTCCCGGGGTCGGGGCCTGCGGGGATAAATTTTATTAATCTAATTAACAACGATTCTCATTACCATTACTATTTCTGCTCTGTAGGGATCCGGTGGAGGCCCTGTGCTAACTGACTGATTTTACTGGAGGCCAGAGACGATGGGGACAGCAGGCAACGGTCGCTGGTTAGGCGCCTGTCGCGACAAGTTGCTGTGTCCCTCATTGAAAGTGGCACTGCTGCTGGTCAGTCTGGCCGCTCACGGCGGAGCGCTGGTCTGGATGGCCAGCGTCAGTGACCCGCAGGCACCCAGAGTCAGCGCCCAGCGCACCATCCAGGTGAGCATGGTGGAGCGCAAGGCGGAGCCCGAACCAAAACCGGAGCCAAAGCCGGAGCCAAAGCCGGAGCCAAAACCGGAGCCAAAACCCGAGCCGGAGCCAGAACCGGAGCCGGAACCCGAGCCGGAACCGACGCGCGAAGCGGAACAGGCGCCCGAGGAGACGGAGACAACGGAGACGGGGGATCCGGAGCCGGTCACCAGTCAGCCGTTGTTCGAGGACGAGTACCTGAATAACCGGCCACCTGATTATCCCCGCGCATCACTGCGCCTGGGCGAAGAAGGGGATGTGCAACTGCGGGTACGGGTCGGCGCCGATGGCAATCCGCAGGAGGTGGAACTGGCCAGCTCCAGCGGCTCGACGCGACTGGATCGGGCTGCATTGCAGGCGGTCAAGCGCTGGCGTTTTGAGCCGGCGCGCCGTGGTGGTTCGGCTATCGCAGCCTGGGTGGTCGTGCCGATTACATTCAAACTGGAGAGTTGAGCGTTATGTCACTGGATTACGTTTTCGCGCAGGGCGACGGAGTGCTGATTGCCGTATTTGTCACGCTGGTGCTGATGTCCGTCGCCACCTGGTACCTGATCCTGGCCGGCATCGTGCTGGTGCGTGGGCAACGTAAAGCCAACCGCCGTTTTCTCGACGGTTTCTGGAACGCCCATGATCTGGATGAAGCCGAGCAGGTGGTACAACAGTCAGGCAGTCCGCTGGGACGCATTGCCCTGGCCGGTATCAACGGTCTGCGCCATTACCGGGATAGGCAACATACCCGACTGGGGGATGCCTGCAGTACCGACGAGTTTCTGGTGCGTACTATTCGCAACGCAATGAACAGCGAGAGCACTCGCCTGCAGTCCGGATTGACCGTGCTGGCCTCGGTGGGCAGTACCGCCCCGTTCGTCGGCCTGTTCGGCACTGTCTGGGGGATCTATCACGCCCTGCTGGATATCGCCGCCCAGGGCAATGCCAGCATGGAAGTGGTGGCCGGTCCGCTGGGCGAGGCATTGATCGCGACCGCCGCCGGCCTGGCCGCGGCGATTCCGGCGGTCCTCGCCTACAACGCGAGGGTGCGGGCCAACCGGGTGCTGATGGATGAGCAGGATGCTTTCGCCCACGATCTGCACGCCTTTTTGATGACCGGCGCCGGGCTCTCCCGTCAATCCGATGCGGTGAAACCGTCGCTGCGCGTGGCGGCGGAGGGGGCGTAATGGCCTTCGGCGGTTTCGGACAGTCGGCGGAACAACCGATGGCGGAGATCAACATGATTCCGCTGGTGGATGTAATGCTGGTATTGCTGGTGGTGTTCATTATTACCGCGCCGGTGATCACCCATGCGGTCAAGGTGGATCTGCCGGCGGCTTCATCCAGTCCCAGCGAACAGGATGAACAGACCATCGTGATCGGTATCGAGGCCGACGGGGGATTGTTGTGGGACGGCGATGCTCTGTCGTGGGAGCAATTCACCTCACGCCTGCAGAGCGTCAACAAACCGGAACAGGAGCTGCATCTGGAAGCGGATCGGGCCGCGAACTACGAGTCGATTGCCAAAGTGATGGCGGCCGCCCGGCGCCATGGCATAGAACGTATCGGTTTTGTCACCGAACCGGAGAAACAGTAGCGCGATGAGTGAAAAACGATCGTCAAATCCGGAACCCCGGAATCGCAATACATCCGAATCCGGTATGCACCTGATCAGTAGCGAGGCCTTGCTGCCGGACGGCCGGCCCTTGCATATCGAACACCGGGGCGAGATTTACATGCTGCGGCGAACCCGCAGCGGCAAACTGATATTAACCAAGTAACGAATTCAAAATTCAAAACTCAACATTCAACATTAATTTACTGCCAGCCAGCTGTGCATCCATTGATGCCGGTCAGCCAGCCCAGAAATGTCGTTCAATCAATGGGAGACTGTCATGCACAGCAAACAAAAAACCTGTAAGACCACTACTACATCATGTCGCCTGGCGCCTTTGGCTGCTGCGGTCGCTTTTGCGCTGACCTCGCCGGTGCTGTATGCCGACGAAGGCAAAACCTCGAAATCCCGGGTACTGGAGCGGGTTACCGTGGTCGGCAGTCAGCAAGGTGCCCAGGCGATCGCCGGTTCCGCGCATTTCATCAGCGAGGAAGAGCTGGAAAAACACGAGTACAGCGATATCAATCGTATTCTGCGTGAAGTACCGGGCGTGAATCTGCAGGAAGAAGATGGTTATGGCCTGCGGCCCAACATCGGCATGCGGGGCACGGGCGTGGATCGCAGTGCGCGTATCACGCTGATGGAAGACGGTGTACTGGCCGCGCCGGCGCCCTATTCGGCACCGGCGGCCTATTATTTCCCCAGCGCCGGACGCATGGAGTCGGTGGAAGTGCGCAAGGGGTCCAGTTCCATTAAATACGGCCCCAATACCACCGGTGGCGCGCTGAACCTGATCAGCCGTTCCATTCCCAATCAGTTTGGTGGCCAGGTCGATGTCAGTCAGGGCAGCGATACCACCCGTCGCACCCATGTTCATGTGGGTGACAGTGGTGAGCAGTTTGGCTGGATGGCGGAAACCTTCCAGTACAGCTCCGACGGTTTCAAGGACCTGGACAATGGCGGTAATACCGGTTTCGATACCGAGGATTACCTGACCAAGTTCCGTGTTGTTACCGGCGCGGATGCGAAGACCTACCAGGAGCTCGAACTCAAGCTGGGCGCCTATGACGAGGTCTCCAACGAAACCTATCTGGGTTTGACTCAGGACGACTTCAATGCGACACCTCTTCGGCGTTACGCCGCCTCGCAGCGCGATCAAATGAATGCGGATCAGCAACAGTATAGCCTGCGTCACTTTGCCGAGTTGTCTCCGAAGGCGGATGTGACAACGACCCTGTATCGCCAGGATTTCGCGCGTAACTGGTACAAGCTGGACAAGGTCAACGGTAACGGTATCAGTTCCATCCTGGATGATCCCTCGACCTTCTCGGCAGAAATGGCGGTCATCAAGGGTGGGGACAGCGCGGATGATTATCTGTCGGTCAAGGCCAATAACCGTGGATACTATTCACAGGGTGTCCAGTCGGTGCTGGCCATGTCATTCGACAAGGGCGGCGCACGGCACGATATCGAGTACGGCCTGCGTTATCACGAGGACGAGATCGACCGTTTCCAGCATGTCGATCAATACAAGATGGATAATGGTACCATGGTGCTGACCACCGCCGGTGCACCGGGCTCCGAAAGTAACCGGGTCTCCAGCGCAACGGCTCTGGCCGCCTTTGTGCAGGATACCATTCAATTTGACAAATGGACCCTGCAGCCAGGTCTGCGTTATGAGTCCATCGACACCGAACGCAAGGATTACGGCACCAGCGATCCCGGCCGCACCGGTAGCAGTCTGACTGTCACCGAGCACTCGATTGATGTCTGGATCCCCGGTTTCGGTGCAACCTATCAGCTCAATGATCGGGTTCGCTTGCTGGCCGGCATTCATCGCGGCTTTACGCCGCCGTCACCAGGCTCCGATGCGGACGAGGAGAAGAGCGTCAACCTCGAAGCCGGTCTGCGTTATAACGATGGAAGCATGCAGGGTGAGGCCATTGCCTTCTACAACGACTACAGCAACCTGCTGGGCACCTGCACCGCATCCAGCGGCGGCGGTTGCACCATCGGCGATCAGTTCCAGGCCGGTGAAGTGACCGTGCAGGGACTGGAAGCTTCTCTCAGCTGGGATCTGGCCGCCGACAGTGGCAAGGCTTATGGTTTGCCGGTACGCCTGAGCTATACCTATACCGATGCCACCTTCGACAACGGCTTCTCCAGCAGCTTCGGCGAGTGGGGCACCGTGGAACCGGGCGATGAACTGCCCTATCTGCCGCAGCATCAGTTATCGGCCGGAATCGGTGTGGAATACAGCAACTGGCGTGTGGATCTGGCCGCCAAGTATAAGGATGAAATGCGGACCGTAGCCGGTCAGGGCGGCATCCCGGCGGATGAGAAGGTCGACTCCCACCTGGTGGTCGATCTTGGCGGTGATTATCGCTTCGCCGAGAACAGCAAGGTGTATCTGACCGTCGAGAACCTGCTGGATGAGACCTATGCGGTGGCCCGGCGTCCGGCCGGGTTGCGTCCCGGCAAGCCGCGCACCTTCATGCTCGGCCTCAAGCACGACTTTTAAACTCCTCCAATAACTCCTCTGCCATTGGTGGTAACCCACCCGCATCCGTGCCTGGATGCGGGTTTTTTTGTCCGCGCAGACGGGATGATTGCCGGCCCGGGGGCGTTTAAGTATGGTAGTCGTAATGGCTTAGCCGGGCTGGTACCGGTCGAAACAGGGGGATAACATGCAACTGAAGGAAGTCGGCTTTAGCCGACGGCAATTGATCGGCCTGGCACTTGGCCCGCTGTTGTTTGTCCTTATGCTCTTGATCCCGACGCCGGAAGGCATGTCGCCGGAAGGCCAGAAGGCCGCGGCGGTCACCCTGCTGATGGCGACCCTGTGGATTACCGAAGCCATCCCGATTCCGGCGACGGCCCTGATCCCGATCGCATTATTTCCGTTGCTGGGCGTGATGCCCACGGCGAAGGTCACGGCCTCCTATGCCAACCATCTGATTTATCTGTTCATGGGCGGTTTTCTGATCGCCATGGCGATCGAGCGCTGGGGACTGCACAAACGTATTGCCTTGCAGACTATTTGCCTGGTTGGCACCACGCCCAGCCGGGTATTGCTGGGCTTTATGCTCGCGACGGCCTTTTTGTCCTGCTGGATCAGCAATACCGCCACCGCCATGTTGATGGTGACCATCGGCATGGCGGTATTGCGCCAGTTATCGCCGGAACAGCCGGCGGAGGATGAAGCCCTGACACCGACCTGGTTTGGCATTTCCCTGATGCTGGGCATTGCCTATGCCGCCTCCATCGGCGGGATCGCCACCCTGATCGGGACACCGCCCAATGCGATTCTCGCCGGCGTGGTGGAAAAACAGTACGGCTACAGCATCGGTTTTGCCGAGTGGATGCTGTTCGCCGCGCCCTTGTCGGTGGTAATGCTGTTTATTACCTGGTGGTTCCTGACCCGGGTGGCGTTTCGCCAGACCATGGCCGAGGGATTAAGTGGGGGACGTCGTGTTATCCGCCAGCAACTGGATGAACTCGGGCCGATGAGCAAGCAGGAAAAGCGGGTGTTGATCGTGTTTGGTTTCGTGGCGCTGGTCTGGTTGTTTCGGGGCCTGATAAACGAAATCCCGGCGCTGAGTGAGATCACCGACTCCAGTGTGGCGATCCTCGGCGCGCTGTTGTTGTTTGTGATCCCGGCGGATATTAAAAAAGGGCAGTTTCTGCTCGACTGGAAAACCGCCGTGCGCATTCCGTGGGATATCATCATCCTGTTCGGTGGCGGTTTTGCCCTGGCCAGCGGCTTTGCCGCCAGCGGCCTCACCGAGTGGCTGGGGCAGCAATTGACCCTGTTACAGGGTGCGAACATGGTTGTCCTGGTGGGCGCGGTGGTCTTGCTGGTGATCTTCATGACGGAAGTTACCTCCAACACCGCGACCGCCTCACTGTTATTACCGGTGATGTCCGGCTTTGCCCTGGCGGCGGAAATTGCCCCGCTGGCGTTGATGGCCTCCGCGGCCCTGGCCGCCTCCTTTGCATTTATGCTGCCGGTTGCCACCCCGCCCAATGCGATTGTGTTCGCCAGTCGTCAGGTGACGATTCCACAGATGGCACGGGTCGGTGTGTTATTGAATCTCATCGGTGCCGTTCTGATTACCGGCTTTATTACACTGGTCTTGCCGTCGGTGCTGGAGCTGGGTGTCAACTGACGTCCTGTCTTTATATATAAAAGGAGCAGACCAATGAAAGCTTTGTTGATTCGCCCACAATCCCGATCGATTGAGCCCATCGAGATCGGCCGTTTCGAGGACATCGTTAAACTCATCGGTTATGAGACCATCGCCATCGACGAGGTCGACGCCAGCGGTGATCGGCTATTTTTTGATGAAGAGTGTTTCCTGCGCGGCAGCGAAGGACGCTTTCAGATCGACAGCCTGATTCCCGTCTCCGGCAACGGCGTGGTGATGGGCGCCGAAGAAGACGGCTCGGGACTGCGTGATGTGACACTGAGCCAGGAGGCGCTGGCTGCCCGGACAAAGTTTCTCTGACCCCACGGAAATGCCCCCCGGAAATACTGGTGCCGATGACGCGATTCATCGGCCTGTTGCCCTGCCTGCCCGATCGGCCCGACAGGCGCTGCGGTGTATTGACAGTGATAGAATGGAACCCCGACGCCAGCCGGAACTCAAACTCTATGATCAGAATCTTGCCATCCGGCCATACAGCCTGGCCGTGATACTGGCGTCATCCCGGGATGCCCCGTTTCCCGTAACCGAGTGAATTGAATGGCTATGATCTGGCGTAAGCGAAAAACCTGGCTGCTGTTATTGCTGCCAGTGCTGATTGCGGCCGGCTGGTTGCTGTACACCAACATTAATGAAGCACCCCGGCAGCAGGGCAGGGAGTCCGACCGGGCCCTGCCTGTTGAAGTTGCCGAAGTGCGCCGGGGCCCCATGCAGATGCAGCGGACCTTCAGCGGGACACTGCAGGCCCGCGCCCAGTTTGTGGTGGCGCCCAAGATCAGCGGCCGGGTCAAGAAACTCTATGTGGACCTGGCCGATTCGATCACCCGCGGCCAGGTGGTGGCGGAACTGGACGATGAAGAGTACCAGCAGGCCGTGGCCCGGGCTGAAGCGGAGCTCGAGGTCGCCCGTGCCAATCTCGAAGCCGCCAAAAGCGCGCTGGAAATCGCCCGGCGGGAACTGGCCCGGGTGGATCAACTGCGCAAGCAGGGGCTGACCACCGACACCCAGTACGATGTCGCCAAGGCCAATCAGCTGGCCAAGCAGGCGGAAGTGGAGGTAGCCCGTGCCAATCTGCGCAAGGCCGAATCGGTGCTGGAAACCAGTCGTATCCAGCTGGGTTATACCCGGGTCAGGGCGGAATGGAGCGAGGGTCAGGAGCTGCGGGTGGTGGGCGAACGCTATGTTGATGAGGGCGATACCGTCTCGGCCAATGCGGCCTTGTTGCGCGTGGTCGAGCCGGCGCCGTTGCTGGCGGTGATTCAGGTCACCGAGGGCGGCTATGCCCATCTGCAAGCCGGGCAACCGGCCACCCTGACCACCGCCGCCTACCCGGGCGAATCGTTCGCGGCGCGTATCGAACGCATCGCCCCGGTGTTCAGTGAAGCCACGCGCCAGGCCCGGGTGGAGCTGCGCGTGGAAAACCCGGATCACAAACTCAAGCCGGGCATGTTTATTCGCACCACTATTGCCCTGCAGGAATTTAATCAGGCCATCAGTGTCCCCGAACTGGCGCTGACCGTGCGCGAGGGTGAGCAGGGCGTCTTCGTGCTCAACGAGCAGGCACAGCAGGTGCGCTGGCAGCCGGTGACCGCGGACTTTCGTCAGGACGACTGGCGGCGCATTCTCGAACCGGCGGATCTGCGTGGTCGGGTCGTTACCCTGGGCCAGCAGTTTCTCGATGACGGTGCCGCTGTCAGGGTCGTTGAGTAGGCACGAATGATTCTTGCCGACGCCAGCGTCAGACGACCGGTGTTCACCAGCATGGTGGCGCTGGCGATCATCATTATCGGCCTGGTATCGATGACCCGGCTGCAGATCGATCTGCTGCCCAGTGTCGAACTGCCCACCCTGAATGTCCGCGCCCAGTATGAAAACGCCAGCCCCGAGGTCATGGAGCGGATGGTTACCCAGATCCTCGAGGAGATCGTGGCCACGGTGCCCGGCGTCGAGGAAATCGTTTCTCAATCGTCCGAAGGCACGGCCAACGTGCGGGTCAGTTTTTCCTGGGATACGGACATCGATGTGGCGGCATCCGACATGCGCGCCCGGCTCGATGACGAGCGCAGTGAATTGCCGGACGAGGTGACCGGGCTGCGGGTGCGCAAGTACGACATCGACAGCTTCCCGGTCGTCTTGATGGGGGTGTCGAGCGATATCGACCCGGTCGAGCTGACCCAGATCATCGAAGACCATATCCGCCATCGCTTTACCCGGATCCCCGGGGTGGCGCAGGTGGATCCCTGGGGCGGCTTCAATCGTGAAGTTCGCGTCGAGCTGGATCCTGATCGTATCAATGCCCTGCAACTGCCGATGAACCAGATCCTGGACGCCCTGCGCGATGCCAACCTCGATCTGCCGGCCGGCAATCTGGATCAGGGTCGTTACCAGATGACATTGCGGGCCCCGGCCGAGTTTGCCAGCCTGGATCAGATCCGCGATACGGTCATTGTTCGACGCGAGGACGGTTTTGTCACTATCGGCCAGATTGCACGGGTGGTGGATACCTACGAGAAACAGGATCGGATCATCCGGATCAACGGCAAACAGGGCGTGCGCCTGGCGGTGCGTAAACAGTCGGGCGCCAATACCGTGGAGGTCTCGCGCCGGATCTTGCAGGAGATCGAATCGGTCAATCGCGCTTACCCGCAATTGAAGATCGTGCCCGTGATTAACCAGGGTAACTTTATCGAACGCTCGATTACCAATGTGTCCCGCTCGGTGCTCTATGGCGGGGCGCTGGCGATTCTGGTGCTGCTGTTTTTCCTGCGTAACATCCGCAGTACTGCAGTTATCTCGGTGGCGATTCCCATTTCGGTGATTGCCACCTTTGCCCTGTTGTATTTCGCCGGGCTGACCATCAATCTCATGACCCTGGCGGGACTGGCGCTGGGGGTCGGCATGATGGTCGACAGCTCGGTGGTGGTGATGGAAAACGTCTTTCGACGTCGCCAGGAACTCAACGAGCCTACGCCGGTGGCCGCCGTGGAAGGCACACGCGAAGTCGGCACGGCCATCATTGCCAGTACTATCACCACGCTGGTGATCTTTTTGCCGCTGGTCTTCGTCGAAGGGGTGACCGGTATTCTGTTTCAGGATCTGGGCCTGGTGGTGGTATTTTCCCTGTTGTGTGCCCTGCTGGTTTCCCTGAGCCTGGTGCCGATGATGGCGGGGCGGTTGCTTGCGGGGCAGTCCGCTTCCTGGACGTATCGTAGCCGCTATGCCGGTTTGAACCGGCTGATTGACGCCAGCGGCAAGGGACTGGATAAACTGGCGAGCCGCTATCAGCAGATATTGTCTCTGGCTCTGCGTTATCGGCGCCGCAGTATTCTGAGCGCGGTCGGTCTGTTGCTGGGCAGCCTGTTGTTATTGCCGTTTATCGGCACCGAGTTTCTGCCGCCCAGTGACGAAGGCGAAGTTCGGATCAGCGGGGAAATGGAAGTCGGGACCCGGCTGGATCTGGTGGATCGCCAGACCCGCAAGATGGAATCCATTGTGTATGCGGCGGTGCCCGAGATGGTCTCCTCGGTCGCCAGCGTGGTGACCGCCAGCCGGCGGGCTGGCGGTGCCTCGCGCGGCGAGATCCGCCTGTCACTGGTCCCCGCCACCGAACGTGAGCGTTCCAATACCGAGATCGCACAGGATTTGCGCCAGCGGCTGGAGGGCAAGATCGCGGGCATGCAAATCCGCACCCGCGCGCCACAGGGACAGTTTCTGCTGGAGCGTTTGCTGGCCGGGGGAGAGGGCATCAGTGTGGAAGTTCGCGGTTTCGATTTCGATACGATCGACCAGCTATCGAAACGGGTAGCCGTGACGATGGCCGAAGTCGAGGGCATTACCGATGTGGAAATCAGCCGTCGTGCCGGCATTCCGCAACTGGCGATCGACATCGATCGTAACAAGGCAGCGGATCTGGGCCTGAGCCCGCGCGACGTGGCCGAGGTCTTCGAGACGGCCGTGGCCGGATCGCAGGCCGGTGAATACCGTACTGAAGGGGATTCCTATCGCATTCTGGTCCAGATCGAGGACGTCGAGCAGCGCGATATCGAGGAAGTGCTGAATCTGGCACTGAGTACTCCGCGCGACGAGCAGGTCACTTTGCGCAATCTGGTGACGATCGATTTTAGTCAGGGGCCGGTGATCATCGAACGCAAGGATCAGGAACGACTGATCACCGTCACCGGCAATATCGCCGGCCGGGATCTGGGCTCGGTGGCGGCGGCTATCCAGACCCGGCTGGATCAGATCCCGCGGCCGCGTGGCTATGAGCTGCTGATCGTCGGCAAGTTCGAGGAGCAGCAGGAAGCATTTCAGCAATTGCTGATCTCCTTACTGCTGGCGGTCTTACTGGTTTACATGGTGCTGGCGTCACAGTATGAATCGTTCCGCGATCCGCTGATCGTGATGATATCGGTCCCGCTTGCCGCCATCGGGGTGATCGTGATGTTGTTTGTCACTGGCACCACGTTGAACCTGCAATCCTATATTGGCTGTATCATGCTCGGCGGGATCGTGGTCAATAACGCGATTCTGCTGGTGGATCAAACCACCCGCCTGTGCCGTGAAGGGTTCGAACTGCAGCCGGCGGTGATCGAGGCCGGGCGCCGCCGCCTGCGCCCGATCCTGATGACGACCCTGACCACCATTCTCGCCCTGTTGCCGCTGGCACTGGGGATCGGCGAGGGCGCGGATGCCCAGGCACCGATGGCCCGCGCGGTCATCGGCGGCCTGACCGCCTCCACCCTGATCACCCTGGTATTGATTCCGGTGATCTATACTTTTGTGCATCAGCGGGAGCGTCAGCTTAGTGATTGAACGGCGTCCGTGGCTGCCTGGACAGTTCCGGGGTGATCGAAACAGTGATCATTTTCTTCTCATTAATTAAGCGTTAACGTTCGGGTTCACGCGCCGGGGAAGCCGGTCGCGAGGCACCGATTATTATGCGGCTGATTCGCGCTCAATATCCCAGCCAGGAAATACCAGTACAGCCGGATGGCAATTCAGTGCTCGTGCCAATACTTTTGCTCTTTCGACTCCGAGTTGAACACGATCATTTTCTATCGCGGAAATTGTTGACTGTGGAATGCCTGTTAATTCGGCCAGCTCGTTTTGGCTGAGTTCCTGCAACTCACGCAGGATTCTGACAGATTCTCCTACGGAGACATCAATACGTGGTTTGGCTTTGGAATAATCTTTCATACTATTTCCTCCGATAATCGTGAGGCGTTACACTTACAACTTCTATGAGAATTCTATCCTTCTCGACCTTATAAATAACTCTATATTGCTGATTTAAGCGGGATGACCTGTGCCCCTTCCACTCCCCACTTAACGATTCATCACGTAACCCTTTGATTTTACGCAATCCATGAGGACCAGACAGGGTCACGATATCCTTCCACTTCTCGTACCGTTTCAGTACGTCGGTTGGAATTGAATTGAGTTGTTTGGAAACGCGCCTGTGTTCATATATCGCCCACATACTATGTTTAGTATATATACCAATTATGGTATGTCAACGACATTTTCGCATAACGACCAATTCCTGGGGGCGGGTCATGCGTTTTGCTTCTTGAAAGGCAAAAGGCAAGACCTGACCCCGTTGGGCGTTTTCCTTCTCATTAATCAAGCGTTAACGCTTCACATCACTAGCAGTAAAAAAGCGCTGTGGCAGGCGCGTAGCGTAAGCCGCGCCGCTTTTTTGCTGTCCGAGTGCATGTGATTGTTAGCTGTCATTAGTTATGCGTACTCAACTTATTAATGCCCTATCAGCCACCCACGCCAAATATACGACCTACAACGGAAGTTAGACCCATAGCGAGTGCGCCCCAAAAGGTCACTCTGATAGCGCCGATAGTAATTGGTGCACCACCAGTTCGCGCAGCCAGTCCACCAAGAAGTGCTAAAAATAATAGAGATGAGATTCCAACAGCAGATATTAGATAGGTGCCGGGGGTGGCCCATGTCACAATTAAAGGAAGTGCGGCACCGATTGTAAATGTACCCGCTGAAGAGAATGCCGCTTGAACAGGCCGGGCACTAACAGTCTCAGATATACCTATTTCATCTCGAGCATGCGCATCCAGAGCATTGTTGGCCATTAGTTGTTCAGCAACTTGTTTTGCTAAAACAGGCTCAACACCCCTGTTTTGGTATATATTGGCAAGCTCAACTTTTTCGGACTCTATATCATTCTCTAATGAAGTTTTTTCGAGGGCTAGATCCGCTTTTTCTGTGTCAGACTGAGAACTGACGGACACATACTCACCAGCCGCCATTGACATGGCCCCGGCCACCAGTCCAGCAGTACCCGCAAGAAGAATGTTTTCATGTGTCGCACTTCCAGCAGCAACACCAATGATAAGACTGGCTGTAGACACAATTCCGTCATTCGCGCCTAAAACAGCGGCGCGTAACCAGCCCACACGATTCGATTTATGCGTTTCATTATGGGTCATAACATTTCTCGATGTATTTACCAGCATCCAGGAATGGGTCGGTGACAAACCCTAATGAAAATCCTTCTCGTTTGTTACCGACCCGATTTCACGGTTATGCGTGGAATGTTACTGACGAATGCCTTCGATCGACAGCTCCAGCTCGGCGTAGGTCGAGGCCGGGCCCAGATCGTAATCGATATTGAAATCCTTCAGCTTGATGGTGGTGGTGCCCTGAAAGCCACGACGATAGCCGCCCCAGGGATCTTCACCGTGACCGATGTGTTCTACGTCGATGCTTACATTGCGGGTCGCATCCTTGATGGTCAGATCCCCCTTGAGGGTGGCGGTACCGTCACCATGTTCTTCGAAGGAGGTGCTGACAAAACGGGCCTCGGGGTATTTGCTGACGTGGAAGAAATCTTCCTCGCGCAGGTGCTTGTCCCGTTCGGCATGATTGGAGTCGATACTGCTCATGTCGATGGTGACGTTGACCTTCGACTTGCCCGGGTTAGCTTTATCATAAGTGAAGCTGCCATCAAAATCGTTGAAGCGGCCATACAGCCAGCTGTAGCCCAGGTGCTGAATACGAAACTCGATGAAAGCGTGCTGGCCTTTGGTATCGAATTTGTATTGCTCGGCGGCCATGAGCGGGCCGGAAATCATCAACAACATACCAAGCATGAATGCGGTGAGGCGTGTTCGTGACATAGTGAACTCCTTGTTAGTCATTATGGATAGAACGTAACATGCGACGCAGGGTAGCGTCGCGGTCGAAAAAGTGGTGTTTGAGTGCCGCCAGGGTATGGCCGCTGCTCAGGACAATCAGCCCCCAGGCCAGCCACAGATGAATCAGCCCGGCAATGTCTTCCTGGTCGGGCAAATCGTGCACGGTGGCCGGCACGGCAAACCAGTCAAACACCTCGATCGGCTTGCCCTTGGCGGTGGAAATCAGATAACCGCTGATCAGCCCCGCCAACAAAAACAGGTAGAGCAGCCAGTGCATGACGACAGCCAGACGTTTTTCCAGCGGTGGGCCGATCGGCTCGGGATGGGGATTGCCCAGTCGCCATACCAGCCGCAGCAGAACCAGCACAAACAACAGCAACCCCACCGACTTGTGGATCGCCGGGGCCGTGGTATACCAGCTGTCGTAGTAGGTCAGCTCCACCATCCACAGCCCCAGTGCAAACAGGCCGATGACGGCCAGTGCCGTCAGCCAGTGGAGAATAATGGCCACCGGACCGTAACCGCTTGTCGTGTTACCCAGGTGCATAAATCTATAGAGCTCCTGTCGATTGGATAGGGGACATCGGTGGTTGAATCATGCATGCGTGCGACAATGATATCCCGGGTTAAGTTTCACCACGAAGACACGAAGACACGAAGGAACGCAGTATGGCGTTTTGCCTTGAGCCGCAATTACGCCGTCTGCATAGTGACAACGACTCTTCGTGACTTCGAGCCTTCGTGGTTCGGGTTTCATGCCCCGGCCTTGTCGCTAAAATGTCAGATAGCGCGGTGTGCAATCTGACCTGCACCTCTGCGCAGCTTTTAGAAACAGTTATTTAGAAGGTGGCGGCCTCAACCTGTAAATAGACCCGTGGCACATCCCGTGGCAGTTTCTTGTTCATGCCGGGGTAGGCTCCGGCAAAGTCGGCCAGGCGCTCGCGTACCAGCGGTACGGTCTCATAGGCGGCCAGGCCGTTATTAACCCCTTCTTCCACGGCCTGCCACAGCGCGCTGAGCAGTTCATACAGCCGTTTAATGCCACGAACATCCGTGACGCTACCGTGTCCCGGTATGACCACGTCGGGCTGCAATTGTTCCAGCTCGGGCAGCAGGGTGATCCATTGCTGCAGGTTTGAATTGTTGGTCGAGGGCATGCGATCGGCGTAGATGACATCGCCGCTGATCAGCACCCTGTCATCCGGCAGCCAGAGCAGCAGATCGCCCGGCGAGTGGCTGTCACCGGAAGGAAACAGCACGATTCGTTTGTTACCTGGTTGTCGTTCCTGGCGTGAGTCAATGGGCGTGTCGGGTGGGACAATTCTGGAATCACCGGTCGCGCCGTCGGTCAGGCGCTTGAAGTTGGCAACCCAGTTTTCTCCCTGTGATTTGATCTGATCGATGACCGATGGGGTCGCATAGATTTGCTCGACCGTGTCTTCGAAGGCCGCGTTGCCCAGCCAGTGATCGCCGTGGGCGTGGGTGTTGAGAATCCAGCGCACCGGCTGATCGGTTACCCCGGCAATCGCCGTTTTCAAGGCATTACCGATCTCGGTGGAACTGCCGGTATCCACCACCAGTACGCCGTTGCCGGTAACAACAAAGGCGCTGTTCGAATTCCAGCCACGATTTTGCGGATTGGGTAACTCCCGGGTCGGCGGGATAACGGCGTAGATACCGTCGGCAACCTGTTGCGGTTGCATAGTGATCTCGGACGCGGCCGCTGCGCTCGTCGCCAGTAAAATAGTCAGGCTGAATATACCGCACACAAGGCGTCGGAACATGGCGTTTGCATCCTTCAAAACGTGAATGGATTTCATTCTATCAGGCAGGCGCTTGTCGTGAAGCGGTTCGGTGAGTTATTTGCGGGCTATGTCGTTTGTCGGGCAACATTGCAACAAGTCTGTAACATTGTGGCGAGTTGTTCGAGAAGCATGTCTTATCCGGACAACGTGTCCGCGATATACATGAGTACTGTCCGGGCACAGTGATTACCGCACGGACCGTTCCGTTACGGGTTATGGCAGCAACCCGATCTCGCGATAATAGCGCGCGGCACCGGTGTGCAAGCGTTGCGGCGGGACCTGTTCCACGGTGTTTTTGGTCGTGGTGTAACGGGCCTGGGCCAGTTGCCCGGCCAGGGCCGATTCACTCTGGTGCAGGGCGCGCGCCAGTTGATAGACGGTTTCCTCATCGAGATCCGGGCGGATAAGAATCAGCGACCAGAGTCCGACGGAGTCGATCGCCTCGTTTTGACCCCGGTAGGTGTTGGCGGGCACCGACATCGGTGCGAGATGCGGGTGTTGCTGGCGTATGCGGGCGATCTGTTCGGCATCCGGGGCGATGAAGCGTGCCCCGACTGGACTGTCGGCGACTTTGACAAACCCCGGCCAGCCGATTCCCGCGCCCCACAGTGCGGCGGCGTTTTGTTCCAGTACCAGCACCGGTCCGTCAGCGGCCCTGTCCAGAATGATGGGTTCGAAATCCTGTTCGGGGCTGAGGCCGAGGCCGTCAAGGACGTCGGCCGCCAGAATCCGCAACCCCGAGGCCCGGGTGCCAAAAGCGATCGGCCGGCCCTCGAGATCCGCGATACGCTGATAGGGCGAATCGGCCCGCACCACGAACATGCCGGGATTGGGATACATGACCGACAGCACCTTAAGATTGGCCTTCTCGCGACCGAGGCCTTCCAGGGCCACGCGGGCTGCATTGCCCTCCACCTGGCCGAGATCGAGGGTCCCTTTTTCCAGTAATGTCAGGTTCTGGCGGCTTCCCCGGGTGGACTGTTCCTCGAGTTGAATCGTCGTGCTGTGGGTATTGATGACCTCGATCAGGTGCTGGCCGAACAGCTGAAAGCCGCCGCCGGGCGTGGCGGTGCCCAGGGTGACCCGAAGCGGTTGTGCCTGTGCCGCCAGTGAAAGCGCAAGCTGGCCGAGCAGGATCAGCACGAGTCCGACAAAGAAACCGGGGGCGTGGATCAGGCGCATGGCGGGCTGTCCTGTTTGTGAGGTGGTCAGCTAAAGATAGCACGCCGCTGGCGAGGCGCGATTTTCGCCCCGGGAGGATACAAGGGCGGACTATTCTGGCGGGACTAAAAAAAGAAACGGCAGCCCTGGGGCTGCCGTTTCGATGTGCGGATTGTAGAAATCCGGCTCAGGCGGCGGTAACGCGGGCTGCCTGCGGACCTTTGGGGCCCTGTTCGACTTCAAAGCTGACCTGCTGGCCTTCAGCCAGAGTCCGGAAGCCATCACCGACAATGGCGGAGAAATGGACAAAGACGTCTTTGCCACCGTCTTCCGGGGTGATAAAGCCGAAACCCTTGGATTCGTTAAACCACTTAACGGTACCGTTAGTCATGGAAAATACCTCAATCTTTCTATATGTAAATAATGGTCGTGCAAATCATTTGAGGCAGAATTCAGGAAAAATCGGGAAGGTACAACTGAGGTCGCGCCGGTATTTCTTGAAGAACCTTAATAATATGCAGTTAGTAACACGGTGCCTTTCGGAACCATGACTTCTCACGAAGTAGGGCCATCATACCCCGTTTCAACGCCACACAACAACAAAAAATTTAATTCCGGCCAGCGCCGCCGCCGCCCGAATTGAACCGCAGAGGGGGATGTGTTTCAGTAGATGGCCCAATTCCTGCAAAGCCGGTGTCACAGACGATGAGCGAGACGCCTGATTCCCCCTATATCCTGAGCGCCGATGGCGAGAATTTTGCCGCGCGCGTGCTGGAAAACTCCCATCAGGGACCGGTGCTGGTCAACTTCTGCTCGCCCGGCGCAACCGTCTGTACCGATCTGTCGCCGGTGCTGGAGAAGGTGGTTCAGCAGTACGAGGGCCGTGCCCTGCTGGTCACCATCGATGTGGATGCCGAACCGGCGCTGGCCCGCCGTTACGGCGTTATCAGCGTGCCGACCCTGAAACTGTTTCGCCGCGGCGAGGTGGTGGTCAGCCGTCACGGCTACCAGTCGGAGCAGGCCGTGCGCCGGCTGCTGGATCACTACGTGGCCCGGGAGTCGGATCTGGCGCTGGCCGACGCGGTCGATCTGTATGCCCGTGGTGAGCAACAGGCCGCTTACGAGATGATTGCCGAAGCGGTGGCGGCCGATCACGACAACCCGCGCCTGCCGTTGACTCTGTGCAAACTGCTCAAGCATGAGCAACGCTACGCGGAGGCACTGAAGGTTCTGGACAGCCTGCCCGATTATCACGCCGAACACCCCGAAATTCGCCGCCTGCACGATCAGCTGACATTTTTTGCCGAGCGCGATCCCGATCAGGACCGTGCCAGCCTGCAAGCGCAGCTGAGCGAGGCGCCGGGCGCGCTGGAAATACGCCGGCAGCTGGTGGCTCACCACGTAGTAAGCGAAGACTACGCCCCGGCGCTGCAGGAATTGGGGATTATTTTCGAGCAGTCCCCTGACTTTGAAGAGGGGTACGCCGCCCGGGCCATGCGACGCATTTTCAATCTGCTGGGTGAGGAACACCCTCTTGTACGGGAATATCGCCACTATTTGCGCTGATTCGCGCCCGCCCGGCACAGGCAAGGATTCCAATTTATATATTCTCTGGTCCGCTTGAAGCGGGCAAATCCGGCCCCATATCGGCTCGACAGCGCCAAACAGGCCTGCGCCCGACCGATTTTCCGTAAAATCGACCCTCCGGCACCCGATTGTCATGCACATTTTTTGTCACTTTGGGTATAATGCGCGGCTTATTTTGGCGCCAGCGCCGCACAGGCAGTCTCCTGGTGGTGGTCCAGGCTTATTACCATCTCACAAACCGGCCCGGCTCAGTGACGGGCAATTGAATGAATTGCAGGTAGAAACATGATTGATTTGAGCAAATACAGAAACATCGGCATTTTTGCGCACGTGGATGCCGGCAAGACCACCACCACCGAACGGATACTCAAGCTGAGCGGCAAGATCCACAAGCTGGGTGAGGTGCATGACGGCGAATCCACCATGGACTTCATGGACCAGGAATCCGAGCGCGGGATTACCATCCAGTCCGCGGCCACCAGCTGTGCCTGGAAAGATCATCGTCTTAACATCATCGATACGCCCGGGCACGTGGATTTCACCATCGAGGTCTACCGTTCCCTGAAAGTGCTGGACGGCGGTATCGGTGTGTTCTGTGGCTCCGGCGGCGTCGAACCCCAGTCTGAAACCAACTGGCGCTATGCCAACGACTCGGCCGTCTCGCGACTGATATTCGTCAACAAGCTGGATCGCGTGGGCGCCGATTTCTATCGGGTGGTCGCCCAGGTCGAGAAAATCCTGGCCGCCACGCCGCTGGTGATGGTGCTGCCTATCGGTATCGAGGATCAGTTCTCCGGCGTGGTGGATCTGCTCACCCGCAAAGCCTGGGTGTGGGATGACACCGGGTTGCCGGAAAATTATGAAATCCAGGACGTGCCGGCCGACATGGTCGATCAGGTCGAAGAGTGGCGTGAAAAGATGATCGAAACCGCCGTCGAGCAGGACGACGAGCTGATGGAAAAATACCTGGATGGCGAGGAGCCGTCGGTTGAGGACATCAAGCGTTGTATCCGCAAGGGCACCATCGCCCTGGACTTTTTCCCCACCTATTGCGGTTCGGCCTTCAAGAACAAAGGCATGCAGCTGGTGCTGGACGCGGTCGTGGATTACCTGCCCGATCCGACCCAGGTCCCGTCGCAGCCGGAAGTCGATCTGGAAGGGCACGAAACCGGCGAGTCTGCGATTGTCGATCCCAACAAGCCGCTGCGCGCGCTGGCCTTCAAGATCATGGACGACCGTTACGGCGCTCTCACCTTTACCCGTATCTATTCGGGCCAGCTGAAAAAAGGCGATAGCGTGCTCAATACTGCCACGGGCAAGACCGAGCGTATTGGCCGTATCGTGGAAATGAGTGCCGATGACCGTGAAGAACGCGATTCCGCCCAGGCCGGCGACATCGTCGCCTTGATCGGTCTCAAGCACACCCAGACCGGTCATACCCTGTGCGATCCCAACAAGCCGGCGACCCTGGAACCGATGGTGTTCCCGGATCCGGTGATTTCACTTGCGGTCGCGCCCAAGGACAAGGCGGCCGCCGAGAAGATGGGTATCGCCATCGGTAAGATGGTGGCCGAGGATCCCTCGTTCCGCGTCGAAACCGACGAGGACAGCGGCGAGACCATCCTCAAGGGCATGGGCGAGCTGCATCTGGATATCAAGGTCGACATCCTCAAGCGAACGCATAACGTGGAAGTCGTGGTCGGCAAGCCGCAGGTGGCCTATCGCGAAACCATTACCAAGAAGATCGAAGATACCTACACGCACAAGAAACAGACCGGCGGTTCCGGTCAGTTCGCCAAGATCGATTACACCATCGAGCCGGGCGAACCGGGCAGCGGGTTCGAGTTCGAATCCATCGTGACCGGCGGTAACGTGCCGCGTGAATTCTGGCCCGCCGTGCAAAAGGGCTTCCAAAAGAGCCTGGATAAAGGTGTGTTGGCCGGATACCCCTGCCTGGACTTCAAGGTGACCCTGGTCGACGGTGGCTACCATCCGGTGGACTCCTCCGCGGTGGCCTATGAACTGGCGGCGGCAGCAGCCTATCGTCAGTCCATGCCCAAGGCCGGGCCGCAGCTGATGGAACCGGTGATGAAGGTTGACGTGTTTTCACCGGAAGATAACGTCGGTGATGTGATCGGCGATCTCAACCGCCGTCGTGGCATGATCAAGTCCCAGGAACCGGGTCCGACCGGCGTGCGCGTCAAGGCCGATTGCCCGCTGAGCGAAATGTTCGGCTACATCGGCGATCTGCGCACCATGACTTCCGGTCGTGGCCAGTTCTCCATGGAGTTCTCCCACTACATGCCGTGCCCGGCCAATGTGGCGGAAGAAGTGATCAAGGAAGCCAAGGAACGCAACGCCAAGTAAGCCAGGCACGCTTCCTGCAAAAAAAGGGGTCCTCGGACCCCTTTTTTTGTGTCTGTATGTCATTGGCATGATTGCGACAGGTTTGATCTGGATCAGAATCTGGCCAAGGGGTGTCGGTATGATCGCCCGTGTTAGCCAAATCAAGTTATCCAAGCCTGTTGCCACGCCGTGAGGCGTGGCATTTTTCCGGAGGTCGTTTATGTCCCAGCTTGCCGCACATACAACAGAGGACCTCGTTCAATGGTCCGATGAATTGAGCGTCGGTATCGAGGAAATCGATAATCAGCACCGCATCCTGGTGGATCTGTTAAACGAATTGCATCGTGCCATCGTCGAGCATCGCGGCTCGGAAGCGGCGCACCGAATACTGGCCGAGTTGCTGGAATATACCCGTATTCATTTTGCGGTGGAAGAGAGCCTGATGCGAATCCTGGGTTATCCCGATTATGAAGAACACAAACATCATCATGAACTGTTGATCAATGAAGTGCAGGAGCTGAGCCAGAAGCTGGAGGCGGGCAAGAAATCCGTCAACTTCGAGTTGCTGCATTTTCTGAAAATGTGGCTGACCAAACATATTATGGAAGAGGATCGGCAATACACCTCCCATTTTCTTGCCCGGGGTGTCCAGCAAAGTTATGAAAAGCGTTCCTGGGTCGGCAAGTTCTGGGACTCCCTGCATCACAAGTAACATCCCTCGTTTCACTTTGGCCAAAACAACGCCGGAGTCCGCTTTGACAGACACGCTTGCCGTGATTTGAAAGCGATTGCGGCGCCACTATTATATCCCCGATACCGAAAACCTTTTTGTCGCCCGAGGGTCCAATCCGGCGACATAATGCTTGTTTAACGAGAGGGGAAGAACGTGAAGCGAATTGGGCTGTTTCTGGTGTGATTTTCCTCTCCCGCGTCATCGGCCATTTCGTCGATCGGGTAATCTTCAAGGTGAAGCGGGGTCACGGTCCGGCCTTCTGGATCACGGCGATTGTGGCCGAGATCATCCTGGGGATTCTGGTCAGTATGATCGTCATGTGGTTCAGTCGCCGGCGCGAGTTCCGCGCCGATGCCGGCGGGGCGCAACTGGCCGGGCGGCAGAAGATGATTCGCGCGCTGGAAGCGCTGCAGCGCAGCGCGGATCGACCCCATCTGCCGGATCAGCTGGCGGCGTTCGAAATCTCCGGCCGGATCGGGCAGGGCTTTAAACGCCTGTTTATGTCTCATCCCCCGCTGGTCGAGCGCATCGCGGCGTTGAAGGCGGGCCAGTAAGGCCCGCTTTGCAAAACAGCGGTTAAAAGCCTACAAGATCTGCTGGAACAGGACCTGGACCAGATTGGAACGCGTAACAATACCGCTGACCCGATCCTGATCGTCGGTGACGATAATCCGCTTGATGTGATGTTTTTTCATCTGTTCGATAATGTCTTGCAGGGTTTTGTTCTCATTAATGCTGACCACTTGCTCAATCATGATATCCCCCACCTTTGAAGGCATATCGGTGGTACGCGGCGGATGCCGGAACATGTTTTCCAGGGTCTGCCAGACACTGTGCGTGGGATGATGACAGGGGATCCCCATGGCGCAGAGAAAATCCGCCTCGGTCACCACCCCGACCAGCTTGCCGTCACCAGCAGTGACCGGCAGTCCGCTGATGCGTTTTTCCACCAGTATCCGCGCTGCATCAGAAAGGGCTGTATCGGGCGCGACAGTAATGATATCCGGTGCCATGATCTCGCGGACGGTCAGCTGTCCGGATTCACGCAGGCGGGCATGTTTTTCGGCGATTTTATCCAGTTGCATCAGGTCCTCCAGGGTAATGTCGATATAGGTATCGAACTCCTTGAGGGCTTGTTGAAAGTCCTCGCGCCGCAGATCCCGGTGTGCAGTTTTACTCATGCGTTACCTCCGGCAACGTGATTGGTCAGCAGATTGACCAGCTTCTCCTGCTTGGTTCCAATCAGGTCCGCCAGGGTATAACGTTCGAGCTGCTCAAAAAACGCGTGCTGGGCCTCGTTCAGCACCTGCTTCAGGGTACAGGCTGGCAGAATCGGACACAGTGGTTCGGCACAATTAATCAGGGGGGCCTGACCTTCCAGACGTCGGACCAGCGCACCAACATTGATCGCGGCCGGATCGCGCGCCAGCCGGATGCCGCCGGTTTTACCCCGGTAGGTGATAATCATTTCACTGGCGACCAGTTCATTGATCACTTTCAACAGGTGATTGCGCGACATGTCAAAAGCGCGGGCGATCTCGTTGATGGAAATGGTCCGGCCAGGGTGCAGGGCCAGATAAATCAATACGCGCAGGGCAAAATCGGTAAACCGTTTCAGGTGCATGACACTACTTCGCCGTGGTGTGTATGTGGTATTAAATTTACTACATAAAACCGGGGTTGTCACATCGCGACAGCCGCGAATTCGGCCGGTAAAATTCAGGCAGTTCAATGTGATTGAAAGTTCGGGGTTTTACCGCAGTGGCTCGATGAGAACGATCTTAAAGGAACGGAGTATTCATGAGCGGATGTTGTGACAGCGATTGCGCGGTACAACCGGTGCAGCAGCGCCAGCGTACTACCCTGTGGGCGGTACTGGCGATCAATGCGGTGATGTTCGCGGTCATTGTGATAGCGGCCCTGTATGCCCGCTCCAGTGCCTTGCTGGCGGACAGTCTGGATAATCTCGGCGATGCGCTGACTTACGCGCTGAGTCTGTATGCCGTATCGCGTGGTGCCACGGCCAAGGCCCGGGTGGCCCTATTCAAGGGGGTTCTGATCCTGCTGGCGGCCTGCGCGGTAGCGGGCCAGATTATTTACCGGTTGATTGAGCCCGGCGTGCCGGTATTCGAGTTGATGGGCGCCTTCAGTCTGCTTGCCCTGCTGGCCAACAGCCTTTGTCTGTATCTGTTGTGGCGACATCGGCACGAGGACGTCAACATGAGTTCGGTCTGGGAATGCTCGCGTAACGATATTGCCGCGAATATCTCGGTGTTTCTGGCCGCCGGCGGGGTCTGGCTGACCGGGTCGGGCTGGCCGGATATCGCAGTCGCCTCGGCGCTGGTGATCGTGTTACTGCGCTCCGCCTTGCGGGTGATTCGTTCGGCATGGCACGAGCTGCACCACAGCGCGGCGTAGTGATAACGCACCGGTGAGCAGAACTCACCGGTGTGTATCCGTCATATCACCTGGTTTTCCAGCGCGCCACACGCGAGCAAAAAAAAGCGGGCCAAAATTGGCCCGCAAAGCACACTCAATGGGGAGAGAGCATGAACAAGAAAATGGTTAGCCTCTGTGGTGGCGATAACGATGGCGCATTGACTGAAACTCCGCTTGTTGTTGCGGTGTCATCTGACGGTAGATTTTTTGCATCATGTCAGCTCGCTGGCGTGTCATGTCGGCAGCCAGAGCGGATTGTTGTTCAATCAGTTGTTTGACCTGTGCGGCATCATAATCATCACGGCTGGCGGCGCGGTACAGCTTCTGGCGAATGTCCCGCAGAGCCCGGCGTTTGTTCAGCAGCTCGCCGCGTTGCCCGGCAACAATATTCCTGATCTGTTTGCGCTGGCCCGGCTTCAGATCCAGCGTCTGCATCAACCGGTGCATGGGTTTTTCGCTGCGCCCGGGCGAATTGTAGGCGGCCTGTTTGGCGCTTTTGTCACATACCTCACTATCGGCGGCCAGGGCCAGTGTCGTGCCGCCGGCCAGCAGGCTGATGGCGATCACCGTGTTGACTGCAAAAGGTTTCATTTTCATGACCGGTTCCTCGTGGTTAATCCTTATCTGGACTGATGTTGTACCGTCATCCGATGTGCAGAGTATGGACAGGTTGACTGCAAGCTTGGGTCACGGGGGTGTAAAGGTGTGTAAAGGCCGGTAAATCCCGCACCTTGCGGCCGGCTCTGTGGCAACATAACGCCTGGTATGAATAACGGAATGACGGCACACATGAACCGGGTTCTGCTGATCGATGATGATACCGAGTTGACCGAGATGCTAAGCGACTACCTGAGCGCCGAGGATTTCACGGTGCAGGCCGTCTACGACGGTGAAACCGGGGTCGAGGCGGCGCTGTCGGGGCAGCACGATGTGGTGGTGCTGGACGTCATGCTGCCCCGGCTCAGTGGTGTCGAAGCCCTGCGCCGGATTCGCCAGCAATCGCGGGTGCCGGTGCTGATGCTGACCGCCAAGGGTGACGATGTGGATCGCATCGTCGGCCTGGAGCTGGGAGCCGACGATTATCTGCCCAAACCCTGTAATCCGCGCGAGCTGGTGGCCCGGCTGCGGGCCATCCTGCGGCGTGCCGTCGCCCCGGCGGGGGCGGCCGGCGGGGTCGAGGATCGGGTGGTGGGGCGCATCAGCCTGCAACCGGGCCGGCGGGTGGCCTGCTGGGACGGACAGCGCCTCGATCTGACCAGTACCGAATTCAATATCCTCGACACGCTCATGCGCCATGCCGGCCAGGTGGTGAGCAAGGCGGACCTGTCCAGCGAGGCGCTCGGGCGCGAGCTGGAGCGCTACGACCGCGGGCTGGACATGCATGTCAGTAATCTGCGGCGCAAGCTGGGCAGCCTGGCCGACGGCCGGTCTCCGATCCAGACGGTACGCGGTGTGGGCTACCAACTGTTGCAGGACGAGTGATGGGGCGCCTGTTCTGGAAAATCTTTCTGGGCTTCTGGCTGACGCTGGTGTTGATCGCCATCGGCGTCGGGCTGGCCGTGCATATTTACAATCAAAACCGGATCGAGGCGATCACCGACCTGGCGGCGGGGCCGCGGGCCAGTTTCGTGGTCAACGCCACGGCGCTGGCGCTGGCCCAGGGCGGGCCGGAATCGGTGGAATCCCTGTTCCGCAGCTGGCCCGGCCAACGCCTGCCGCTGGTGTTGATCGTCGATGAACAGGGCCGGGATATTTTCGATCGACCGGTGCCCGGTGTGGCGCTGGAGCGGGCTCGCGAGCAATTGCGCGGCGCGCAGATGCTCTCCGGCGTACGCCGGGTGCTGGGCCATAACGGCCATGAATATGTCATTTTTATTCCCCGTCCCGGCCCCGAAGGGTTGCCACAGACACCGACACGCCAGATGTCGCTGGGCTTTCAGCTAGTGGCGGCGTTGATCGCCAGTTTGCTGTTCAGTGCGATTCTGGCCTGGTATCTGACCCGCCCGGTCCGTCACCTGCAGTCGGCCGCCCATCGGCTGGCCCGCGGCGAGCTGGCGACCCGGGTGATGCCCGACATCGGTCGGCGGCGTGACGAGATTGCCGATCTGGGGCGCGATTTTGACCATATGGCGGCTCATCTTCAGGCGCTGGTGTCGGCCCAGCAGCGGCTGTTGCACGATGTCTCGCATGAGCTGCGCTCGCCGCTGGCCCGCCTGCAGGTGGCGGTCGGGCTGGGCCGCCAGCAGCCGGAGCGGCTGGCCGGCATGCTGGAGCGCATCGAGCGGGAGACCGGCCGGCTGGACGAACTGGTCGGGGAGTTGCTGACCCTCTCCCGGCTCGAGGCGCATGTGGACCAGGAGCGGGACGAGCCGCTGGATCTGCCCGCATTGCTTGAGGAGGTGGTGGAGGATGCCCGCTTCGAGGCGGAGGCGGCCGGACGCGGGGTTAGCCTGTCACTGGCAGGTGAAGCGCAGATCCAGGGCAAGCCGGAGCTGTTGCGCCGGGCGTTTGAAAATGTCATTCGCAATGCCGTGCGTTATACCGCGCCGCAAACCGACGTTGCCGTCAATGCCGCAACCCGGACGGGGCGGTTTGTGATTCAGGTCTGCGATCAGGGGCCGGGCGTGTCACCGGCGGCGCTGGAGCAGATTTTCGAACCCTTCGTGCGGGCCGACGGTGACGCCACCGGCGCTCGTGAGGGGTATGGACTGGGGCTGGCTATCGCCAAACGGGCGGTGATGGCTCACGGCGGTATTGTGGAGGCGAGTAATCGTGAAGGGGGTGGTTTGTGTATCGAGCTTTCCCTGCCGATGTCGAACGAGGCAGGCAGGGGAAAACGCCCGACGGAGTGAGACGCCACGGCATCACTCCGCCGGCGCGTCGGGGATTTACATGCCTTCCATTTGCAGATCCATTTCAACGGCAGCCAGGCCGGCTTTGGCACATTTTTCATCGATCTCGCCGGAAGGGGCGCCGCTGACGCCGATACCGCCCATGATGCTGCCGCCGACGTTGATCGGGATCCCGCCGGCACTGATCACCAGGCCATCAATCTTGGGCACCGAATAAGCGCCTTCGAAGCGGCCTTCCATCTGGGACAGCGGGCTGTTGAAGGCCATCGCCGTGTGCGCTTTTTGCTTGCTGATGGGAATGGTGATGTCCATGGCCAGATCATCGCGCAGCACGGCCTGGATGTGGCCGCCGCGATCCACCACGGTGACGGCGATCTGCACCCCTTCCTTGCGGCACTGTTCGATGGCCGCCTCGGCGATCTTCAGCGCGGTGTGCATCTTCAGGCGCTTGATATCGATGGTCATCTTTTCGGCCTGTACGGCGGCCGGGCTGAGCAGGGACAGCCCCAGCAGGGTGGCAAACAGGGGTTTGATGTTCAGTTTCATGGAAGAGCTCCTCGTCGCTTTATTGATTGTGAGTGAGAGATTATTAACGCGTACGTAACACTGTAGACCATCGAGCGCCAAAAAAGTGCGCCCCGGTTCGGGTTAATCACCCGAGTGTGATTCGGTCTTTCGGGTTCAGTGGCGGGCCAGAAACGCCTGCAGTCCGCGGGTGTAGGTCTGATAATCGTTCAGCTGGGCATCGTTGTGGCCGCCATTGAGGGCCAGCCACTGTTTGGGTTGCGAGGCGAGCTGATACAGTTCTCGGCCCTGTTCATACGGGGCGATCGCATCCTCCGTGGCGTGTACGAACAGCACCGGGCAGTCCAGACTGACGATGCGCTGGCGGTTATCAAATTGATAGCGACTTAACCAGCGCACCGGTAACCAGCCGTAATGCACGGCAGCCATGTCGGGGATGGAGGTAAAGGCCGATTCCATTATCAGGGCGCGAGGGCGGTGTTGTTCGGCCAGATACAACGCCACGGCGGCACCCAGCGAGCGGCCGCTGAGGACAATCTCCCCGGACGATAACTGGCGGTCCTGGCGCAGATAGTGCCAGGCTGCTTCGGCGTCGGCATACAGGCCCGCCTCCGAGGGTTTGCCCCCGCTTTGCCCGTAACCGCGATAATCGATGATCAGGCTGCGGTAGCCCAGCTCGTGGAACAGGCGCAGCGTCTGCAGCCGGTGACTGATATTGCCGGCATTGCCGTGAAAAAACAGGATCGTCCCGCGCGGTTGGGGATGGCCCACCCACCAGCCGTGCAGACGTACGCCATCATCGGTTTGCAGCTGAACTGTCTCGTAGGCCAGATCGATGTCCGCCGGCGTGCGCGCCAGCTCGCGCGAGGGCAGCCCGGGTAAAAACAACAGGTGTGGCTGGTAGAAATAGACCACGACCACCAGCAGCAGATAGCCGCCGGCCAGGGCCAGCAGCCACGTGCTCATGGTGCGCCACATGTCGAACCCGGGTCCGGGGGTACGTTACGCCGGGCTTGCCAGGTCACCGGTTTCCGGTGTCCGGTTGCGCGGTATCATGAGCGGCGGTTTGCCGGGCCTGACGCCGGCCAAAGCCGGGCAGCCAGGATTGAACCCGGGCCATGCCTTTTTCGCAGCGATCGACCAGTCCCAGACGCCGGTGCAAAACGCGGCGGGTCTTGCTCTGTCCGGCGGAGCTGTCGCCCATCCAGTAGAGGAAGGTTTGCAAATAGAGCCCGGTCAGGCCGATCTCCTCGATAATCCGCCGCAGGTGGGTGCTGTCCTGCAGGGCGGCCTCGCGAATCCACTGCACGGTGCGGCTGACGCGCAACAGTCCCTGCAGTTGCAGATGCACATGCCCGGGTTCCAGTTTATACAGCAACATGTCGCGGGAGACGGTCTTGTATTCGGCCAGGGTATCCAGCCAGCGCATGATCAACAGGTGCAGGCGTTCGTGCAGGGTCAGTTCGCTGTAACCCGGTGCCTGGGCCGCCTTTAACATGGCCCGATCGGCGCGGTCATACCAGGCCTCGACCAGATCATCTTTCTGGGCAAAGTGGCGCTGGATCTCGTGCAGGGGAATATCCAGTTCCCTGGCCACTTCATGTAAGTGGAGTTTTTCCCAGGAGCTTTCATTGGCCAGACGCATGGCGGTATCGAGCAGGGTATCGGCGTCGACAGCTTGTTTGGTCATCGGGGTGACTCCGTGAAAACCTGTCTCAAGCATAGCCAACAAAGGGGGTGGCTTTCAAAGGCGGCGGACAGCGCCAATGACGAAACCCCGCCGGGGCGGGGCGGGTGACCTGACAGTCGGGTCAGTGAATGTGGCGGGATTGACGGGCGGATTTACTGGGGTACGACATTGGTTGCCTGGGGGCCTTTGGGACCGTCCTCAACATCAAAGCTGACACTTTGACCTTCGGCCAGGCTCTTGAAGCCGCTGCCCTGGATAGCCCGAAAATGAACGAAGACATCGCCTTCGCCGTTATCCTGGGCGATGAAGCCATAGCCCTTGCGATCATTGAACCACTTTACTTTACCTGTAGCCATTACAAATACCCTTCAAAAAACGGAATCGGAGTCGGCTGCAGGTCATTCAGACGGAACTATTCGGGAGTGTTCTGGGACCGCCAAAATACACCGCTGCGTTCTCTGCAGCTCATTTGAATGTACGACACTTTTCCGGCAAGTGCCACTGCGAGAAGCAGAAATATTCGATTTAACCGGCAGTGGTGGCGGATTCTGTGGTACACTATTTTGTATAGTTTGTCTGACTTCCCTCCGATTTTTGATATTTTCGACCCGGCGGGATCAGGATTCGGCGCTACAAGCAAGCGGCGCCGATCTCAAACCCGCCGTGGCATGACCTCTTCGGCCATTCCCCGCATACGTAATCTCGACCCTGTCACACTTCTTTATTCTGCCAGGCTCGATTTTTGGCATAGATCTCTAAATTTATAAGGCGAATTCCATGTCTTTTTCCAATCTCGGTCTCAATGCCGAGCTGTTGTCTGCTATTGCGGATCAGGGCTATAGCGCTCCGACCGATATTCAAACCCGTGCGATTCCGACGATCCTGGCCGGCCACGACATTCTTGCCGGCGCCCAGACAGGTACCGGTAAAACGGCGGCCTTTACCCTGCCCCTGTTGCAACGCCTGAGCGCGGCGAAACCGGCTTCCCGGCACATCCGTGTGCTGATGGTGGCCCCGACCCGTGAACTGGCCCAGCAGGTGGCCGATAGCGTGCGGACCTACGGCCGGCATCTGCCGCTGCGCAGTACCGTGGTTTACGGTGGCATGCCCATCGGTAAACAGATCAAGCAGTTGAACGAGGGCGTGGATCTGCTGATCGCCACGCCCGGGCGTTTGCTGGATCTGGTCAATCGTCGTTCCGTGGATCTCTCCCACGTGGAGTCAGTGGTACTCGATGAGGCCGATCGCATGCTGGACATGGGCTTTTTGCCCGCAATCGAGCAGATTTTCAAGCTGATCCCGGCCGAACGCCAGACCCTGTTACTGTCAGCCACGTTCTCCGATGCGATCAAGAAAATGTCCGCCCGTTTTCTCAATAAGCCGGAATATATCCAGGTGGCCGAAGCCAACAGTGCCGCACTGAATATCGACCAGTCCTTCTATTGGGTGGACAGCCCGCGCAAACGCGAGCTGCTCTCGCATATGATCGACGGCGGTGACTGGCAGCAGCTGCTGGTTTTCACCCGCACCAAGCGCGGCGCGGATCGGTTGGCCAAGCAACTGCAGGCCGATGGCGTGACCGCCACCGCGATTCACGGCGACAAGACCCAGAATGCCCGCACCCGGGCGCTGCGTGATTTCAAACATAACAAGGTGACCGCGCTGATTGCCACCGATGTGGCGGCACGGGGCCTGGATATCGATCATCTGCCGCTGGTGATTAATTTCGAGTTACCCGATAACCCGGAAGATTACCTGCATCGCATCGGGCGTACTGGTCGCGGTGGCAAATCGGGGACGGCTATCTCCCTGGTCGGCTCCGATGAACGTGGACGAGTGTCTTCTATCCAGCGCCTGCTCAAGACCAAGATTCCGGGCAAGACCATGACCGGTTTTGAACCGGCCGGTGGCGTGCGCGAAATCCGCGATGAGGCACGCCCGCGCGGCAAACAGCCGATGGGTGCCAAACGGGGTGCTCCGGCCCAGCCGAACCGTAACAAACGTCGTTCCAGCGGCAGGGCGCAGAATCGTTACACCTGAGCGGGAGGGATTATGAAAACCCTATTCGTCACCAATTTAACCCCCGACACGCAGGAAGGCGATGTACAGCAGCTGTTCGGCGAGTTCGGTACCGTCAGGGGGATTAAAATAGCCATGGATGTGTTCAGCGGCAATTGCCGCGGACACGCCACGGTGGACATGGAAGGCCACGAGGCCCGGGCCGCGATGGCCGGGCTGAATGGACGTGATTACAAGGGCAATTCACTGCGGGTCAGTGAAGAACGTAAACGTTTTAATAAAGGCAAGGGGCGCGGTCGCCGTTAGGCGCCGGTGCTCATCAGGCCGTGATAATACGGTCTGCGAACCACGGAGGTGAAGCATATGGATACAATGAATACAGTCGATCTGTCGGCGGGCCGTTATCTGGTCAAGGCCGTGGAGAAAACCGCCGCGCCGGATGGTTGTGACGGTAATAACTGGTATCGCTATGTGCTGGAGCGCAATGGCTCCATGCTGGTTGGACAAAGACAGGGTACATTGAACCAGGTAACCCGTTACGCCGAGGAACTGGCCGATGATGTCAATTCCCGCAGTGGCGGCAAAGGTCCTTCACAGTGGTCCTCACGTAACAAGAAATAACCCTGCTCTGATATTACCCCCTCGAGCAGGCAAACAGCCGGCGCGCAGCACAATACTGCGCGCCTGTCTGTTTAATCCAGTCTGAATCCCACCTTCAGCTTGACCTGATAATGCCCAATCTTACCCTCCACGATATGGCCCCGGGTTTCCACAACTTCAAACCAGTCCAGGTTATGCAGGCTGTTGCCGGCCCTGGTGATTGCATTTTGTATGGCATCGTCACTGCTCTTGCTGGATGAGCCGACCAGTTCGATGATTTTGTAAACATTATCCGACATTGACATCTCCTGTGATACTTGTCCTGTAAGGAACATAGCAGTAGTGTTGTCAGAATAAAACCAATGATGTAACAGGTTGTACCATGAAATTACTGGTGGCCATTGGCGGCAACGCGCTGGTCAGTACGGATAATGAAAGCGACGGGCAGATCGATCAGGCAAAGATCGAGGCGGTCGCCGCAAGTCTGGTCGCGTTGGAGGAAGAACATTCACTGATCATCACGCATGGCAACGGACCGCAGGTGGGCTGGCTGGCCATGCAGGAGATCGAGGCCAACATGTCGCTGGATTTGCTCGATGCCCAGAGCGAAGGGCTGATCGGTTATCGTCTGGCGCAGGCCATGGACAATTGTCGCCAGAGCGAGCGCAGTCTCAGTTTATTGACCCGGGTAATGGTGGATGCCGATGACCCGGCGTTCAGCCATCCTGTCAAACCGGTCGGCCCGGTGCTGGATGAGTCGCGCGCACAACGGCTGGCCAGTCAGCAGGGCTGGCAATTCGCCGAGGTAGCCGGCGGCCGGCGCCGCGTAGTGGCCTCCCCTCAGCCGGTAAGAGTCATCGAAAGTGCCGCGATCAGTCAATTGATGAACAAGGGGTACAGCGTGATTTGCGCCGGCGGCGGGGGGATTCCGGTTTTGGAACAGCAGGGGCAGTATCGGGGCATCAGCGCCGTGATTGACAAGGATTACACCAGTGCCTTGCTGGCCAGCGAATTGCAACTGGATGCCCTGTTGTTACTGACCAACGTCGAGGCGTTGTATGACAACTGGGAACAGCCTGCTGCACGAGCAGTGCGCCTGGCCGGTTGCGACAGTCTGCGGAAGCTGGGGCTCCAGGAAGGGTCCATGGGGCCGAAGGTGGAAGCCGCCTGTCGTTTCGTTCGCGCTGGCGGCGCATTCGCCGGTATTGGTCGCCTGACCGAGGCTCAGGCCATTCTCGAAGAGCGACGCGGCACCCGAATTGTTGCTGATAATGTGGCTATAAAGTGGTGGTGACTTTTTATTAAATCTGACAGGCGGATCTGTTTGACGCCATAACCTGCCGCAACGGCAATACGAAATCGGCCCAACTGATTTTTTTGACACAATAGACTAGGCTTGGTTTATCACCGGCCTGAAACGGGTAAAAAATGATGACCGATTTGACTGTTGAAGAACTGACTCCGCAGCAAGCCTGGCAATTGTTGCAGGATGAACCCAGGGCGCTGCTGGTGGATGTCCGTTCCCATATGGAGTTTCTGTTTATTGGACACCCGGCGGGGGCGATTAATGTGCCCTGGATCGATGAACCGGACTGGAATATCAATCCCGATTTTATTCGTGAGTTGCGTCAATTGATGCTGGGCGGCTTGCCGCATTTGGATTCGGGTAGCCAGGCCGTGCCGGTCGTGCTGATCTGTCGCAGCGGGCGGCGCTCGCGCGAGGCCGGGGAGTTGCTTTTGCGTGAAGGGTTTGTGCAGGTCTATAACGTCAGTGACGGGTTTGAAGGCGAACTGGATGAACAACATCATCGCAGTACCCTGGGTGGCTGGCGTTATGCCGGTCTGCCCTGGGAGCAATGCTGATTCCGCTACGCTGCCCTGTCACAGTTTAAAGTCGCAAGAGAAGCTGCGGATGTCGGGTCCCTTGCCGGGGGCGAAATCCAGGTTGCCTTGTCAGTTTCGCGCGGCGGAAAGTAGCGGGAAGTCACCCTTGTGATTCACTCGTAGTCTTGACCTGGTCGGCCGACAAATCTGTTTTGGGTGTGTAAGATAGGCAGTATGAGCCGAAACGTTGTTTATTCCATTGTTGAATCAGCGGGACACCCTGATTTTTCCGGACTTTACCAGGAGCGCGGGTGGGAAGAGATTCGCCTGAGCTCCATGCGCAAGGCCATCAGTCAGCTGCGCAAACAGCCGCCGGATGTGGTGGCGGCCGAATTTTTCTATGGCTATGGTAATAATTACGCCGGGATCAATATCAGCAACCTCGATGTGTTTTTACACAGTCTGCTGAAGTATGCGCCCCGGGCCCGGGTAATCGTGATGGTGGAGAAAGCCGAACGGCCCTATGTGGACAGGCTGGCTGAACTGTTCGAGCTGGCGGCGATTCTGGTCCAGCCGGTCAGTGAGGCGCAAATGCGCGAGACACTGGATAAACTGGCGATATGAGCCAGCATATCGCCATGGAGCTCCGACATGATGTTTACCGATCCGGAAGGTGATTTACCGATAACATCCAATCCACCCTGCCGTGGGTTATCATCCCCTGATTGTTCAGGTGCAGGTCAGGTTGCGCTTCGCGCTACCTGACATTCTCCGTCTCGTCAGGTATATCACGCAGGCTAACGCCAGCATGACCTACAAGATTAGCCAGAGTATAAGGTGTGCATGAACTTGGAAGAGTTATTTAGCCTGCCAGCATGTCGTCCCGTTGACGATACCAGCCGGTGATGCTGTAGCGTTCGCGACTGGCGGGCAGCACTTCATGATAGAAACGCTCGCTTAAAAAGCTGACCAGGCGGCCGGCATAGGGGTAGATATCGCGGTAATTGTCCGGACTGTCGTTATCCAGATAGAGCCGCAGGGCGCCGCCGTCACTGATTCGCCAGTCCGGGTTCAGGTACAGGATACAGCTGACCCGCCGGGTGCCCATACCGCGAAACTGATCTTTGTGCCGCCGATAGCGTGTACCGGGAGGATAGATCGCCATATGTCCCTCAAAGTTGAACAGCCCGAGTAACAGATCCCGGTTAAGCCGCAGGCGCAACTTCTCCAGGGCCGACAGATAGATCGCCTGTGAAGGGGAACAGGTCGCCCGTTCGAGCCATAGCACCTTGTCGTTGCGAATCGCCGGTTGCAGTTCCCAGTTCTCCCCCCGGCCCACGCCGGCATGACGAAAACAGCCTCCTTGCCAGGCTTCTCTCATTTCAGCATGCAGTTTATTGATCGCCCGTGGCGATAGATAATGATCCGTGACCGCATAGCCATGACTGTTCAGCTGCTCGGCAATCCGCGATTCGGTGGAGACAAAGTTGGATAAATACTGAAGATTCATGTGGTCTCTGCCAGCATAGTTTGATCCGATACAGTCCGAGCGGGGTCGCCTTTGGCCGGGCTGCGAATACAGTACCGGCCAGGAACAACAGGTAACCGGACAGGGAAGTCACAAGGGGTTAGCGGCATATTATTGGCTCGTAAAGCATCCCTGTCTACTGTTTTGTGTGAGTGTTCAGGTGTGAGCAGGTCGGGGATTTGGCGCGGGGGTGCCCGCCTAAAGTCAACCGGTTCTGTGGCCAATACGCTGCGCCATGACGGATACAACCCAAACCCGCTCCTGTGGCCAGTGCGCCAGCGGTGAAAGTCTCGGCTTCAAATTCAGCTTTGCCTTCAACCGATTGTCGATGTATCGCAGCGTCGGGTTGTTTCTTACGAGGCCCTGGTCCGGGGTTCGGAGGGCGAGCCGGCTCCCTGGGTGCTGGATCAGGTGAACGACAGCAACCGTTATCGTTTCGATCAGACCTGCCGGGTCAAGGCCGTCAAGCTGGCCAGTGAGCTGGGACTGAAGGTCAATCTGAATATCAATTTCTTTCCCAACGCGGTCTATCAACCGGAAGTCTGTATCCAAACGACGCTGGAGGCGGCGAATACCTACAACTTCCCCACGGATCAGATTGTGTTCGAGATTACGGAGGGGGAGCAGGTCGAGGACCACCAGCATTTGATCGATATCGTCAACGAATGCCATCGGCTGGGTTTCAGTATGGCGATCGATGACTTCGGGGCCGGCTATTCCGGGCTGAACCTGCTGGCCGAATACCAGCCGGATATCATCAAGCTGGATCGCCAGATCATTTCCGATATCCAGCGGCAGCTCCCCAAGCAGGCGATTGTCGAAGGTATCGTGCATACCTGCAGTAAGCTGGGGGTTGAACTGGTGGCCGAAGGGGTCGAAGAGCTCGAGGAGATTCGCTGGCTGCGCAATGCCGGTATCCGGTTGTTCCAGGGCTTCTGGTTTGCCCGTCTCGCCTTTCGCGAACTGGTTGCCATCGATCCGTCGAAGTTCGATCAGCTCTAGAGCCTCATTAATTAAGCCCTGGTAAACCGCTGCCCTGGATAAAGTCGGATAGAGTGTGCCGTAGAATGAGAACCTTGTCTCTCGCAGAGACGCCAGGGCGCAGAGAAATCTGATGTTGCTCTCATTCCCGGCGAACTCTGCGTCTCTGCGAGAGTATTATTGTCATGTAGAGTGCCTTCTACGCACCCTGTTCCTGACAGGGCTCACCCCTTAAGGCTTTCTATCCGCATGGCGGGTCGTTGTTGATAGGCCTTTTAGCGCGTCTTGTTATGCGCCGAGTGATCCCGTGCCAGCAGCATGTAAACGGCGGGCAGGATGAACAACGTAAACAGGGTGCCAATCCCCAGCCCGGCGGCCACGGTCATGCCGATGTGACTGCGACTGACCGCGCCCGGGCCGGTGGCGATCAGCAGGGGCACCATGGCGACGATCAGTGCGATAGAGGTCATGATAATGGGACGCAGGCGGACAGTCGCGGCCTGTTCCACCGCCTTGCGCCGACTCAGCCCCTCTTTGATCTGCAGCTTGTTGGCGAACTCGACGATCAGAATGCCGTTTTTGGCCACCACGCCAATCAGGGTGATCAATCCGACCCAGGTGTAAATATTCATCGAGGCGTCGGCGACGCCGAGCATGATGAAGACCAGTGCGCCGGCGGTGGAGACGGGTACGGAGACCAGAATGATAAGCGGATCGCGCCAGCTTTCGAACTGGGCGGCGAGTACCAGGTAGATGACCAGCATTGCCAGGAAGAAGGTCAGCATCAGGCTGCCGCCTTCCGCGGCGTACTGGCGCGACTCGCCCAGATAGTTGTAATCAAAGCCCTGGGGCAGCAGTTCGCTGGCCTGGGATTCGAGAAAGTCCAGGGCCTGCCCCATGGTGACGCCCGGGGCCAGGTTGCCCTGAATAACCAGTGAATTGAGTTGCTGGAACTGGGTACGGCTCGAGGGCTCGACCGTGCGCTCGAGGCTGGCGACGCTCGACAGGGGAACCTGCTCACCGCTGGCGGTCGACAGGTAATAATCCTTCAACATGTCGGTATCCAGACGGAATTCCCGTTCCACCTGCGGAATAACCCGGTAACTGCGACCATCCATGCTGAAGCGGTTGACATAGCCGCCGCCCAGCAGGGTGCCGAGATTGCGGCCGATATCGCGCATGCTGATCCCCAGATCGGCAGCGCGGTCGCGATCGATCTGTATGCTGACCGTGGGCCGGTCCAGCTCGATGGACTTCATCAGAAACAGGAAATTGCCGCTTTGCATGCCCCGGCCGATGATCTCGTTGGCCAGATTGACCATCTCTTCATAACTCCGGTCGGAGGTCAGCACAAACTGGACCGGCAGGCCGCGACTGGCGCCGGGGATACTGGGCCGGGGAAAGACCCCGATCTGATAGCCAGCGACCTGGTTCAGTTGTGCATTGAGTTGCGGCTTGATTTGCATTTGCGAGCGCTCACGCTGATCCTGCGGTGCCATCTTGAAGCCACCGAACACCGTGTCCTGCGTGCGGCCGAGAATAAAGAAGCTGTCGGTGTATTCGGGGAAGGTTTCGAAGATCCTCTGGATCTGGTTCGAATAGGCCTTGTGGTAATCCAGCGTGGCGGTACGCGGGCCGGTGCCGTTGAAAAACAGGATACTCTGGTCTTCGGTGGGCGCCAGCTCATGCTTGCTTTCGATAAACATGAAGATATTCGAGGCGAAGATGACGGCCCCGACCAGAACAGAAACCCAGACCGTATCCAGCGAACTGTTCAATAGCCGGTGATAGTGGTGGGACAGCCAGTTGAAGAATCTCTCCACCTGTTGTTCGAACTTGCCCTCACTACCGTGCGGCTTGAGAACCGCGGCCGATAAAACCGGTGAGAGGGTCAGGGCAATGACCCCGGAAATCAGTACCGCGCCGCTGAGGGTAAAGGCGAACTCGGTAAACAGCGTGCCGGTCAGTCCCGTCTGGAAACCGATTGGCGCATACACCGCCAGCAAGGTGGTGGTCATGGCGATGATCGGCACCGCCAGTTCCCGGGCGCCCTTGAGCGCGGCGTCGAGCTTCTTCTCGCCCTCCTCGATGTGACGGTGAATGTTTTCCACCACGATGATGGCGTCATCCACCACCAGGCCGATGGCCAGCACCATCGACAGCAGGGTCAGCAGGTTCAGCGAATAACCCAGCGCCAGCATGACAAAGGCGGCGCCGATCAGGGACAGGGGCACGGCCACCGCGGGAATGATCGCGGCGCGGAACGAGCCCAGCGTCAGGTAGATGACCACCAGTACGATCAGCACGGCCTCGGCGATGGTCTTGTAGACCTCCTTGATGGAGTTCTTGATGAACTGGCTGGCGTCATAGGGAATCTTGACCTGGATCCCCTCCGGTAGCTGTTTACGGATTTCGGGGATCAGGTTGTTGACCCGATCGGCGACATCGATCGGATTGGCGCCGGGGGCCGGTTCCACGGCGATGAAGGCGGCCGGAATCCCCTTGTACCAGGCAGTCGAGTTGTAATTCTCCGCGCCCAGTTCGGTGCGAGCGATGTCCTGCAGGCGCACCAGCGCCCCATTTTCACTGCGCACCACCAGCTGGCGAAAATCCTCGGGTTCGCTGACATCGGTGGTGGCGGTCAGGTTCATGGCCACGTACTTGCCCTTGGTGGAGCCGATCCCGGCCAGGTAGTTGTTGGCACGCAGCACTTCGGCAACCTGTTCGGCACTGACGCCCTGGGCGGCCATGCGATCGGGATCCAGCCAGATGCGCATGGCGAACTGCTCGCCGAACAGGCGCGCCTTGGCAACCCCGGCCAGTGCCTGGATCTGCGGCTGGGTGACCCGCAGCACGTAATCGGTGATATGCGAGCGGGGCAGCGTATCGCTGAAGAAAGCGACATACATCAGCGCCGTGGAATCTCCGGTACTCGAATCGATGACCGGATCCTCCACATCGGCCGGCAGCACATTGCGCTTGCTGGCCACCTTGGCCTGGATTTCCGACACGGCTGCATTGGGGTCGTAGTCCAGTTCCATATAGACTTCGATGGTTGATTGTCCCTGGGCGCTGGTCGAAGTGATGTAGTCGATGCCATTGGCTTCGGCCACGGCCTGTTGCAGGGGCGTGGTGACAAAGCCCTTGACCAGCTCGGAACTGGCGCCGGGATAGACCGTAGTAATGGTTACCACGGTATTTTTCATTTCCGGATACTGGCGTACTTCCAGTATGCCGAGCGAGCGTAACCCGATCAGCAGAATCAGCAGGCTGACGACCGTCGCCAGAACCGGACGGTGAATAAAAATATCGGTGAACTTCATTCGGTGTCGACCCTGTCGTCGTCCAGTTCGACGCTGTTGTCGAGTTCGACTTTCATGCCATCACGCAGTTTAACCAGGCCGGCACGGACGATTTTTTGTCCAACCTCAATGTCACCTGCGATGGCAACATGGCCTTCGCGTGTCTCGCCGGTTTTGATTTGCTGGCGTTTGACGATGGTCTCACCCTGGTCATTTTCATCAATCAGATAGATGAAATCGCCATAGGTGTTGTAACTGATCGCGGTGCGGGGAACCGTAAGGACGGTTTTCTCTTCCGGCGCCAGGGTTTTGACCTTGGCAAACATCCCCGGTTGCAGCCGGCCTTCGGGGTTGGCCAGTGTGGCGCGCAGTTTAATGGTGCGGGTGCCGGCATCCACGCCCGAGTCGATGGCAGTGATTTGGCCGTTGAAAGACTCACCCGCATAGGCATCAACCCGCACGCGAATTTCCTGGCCGGTGCTCAGGCGCGGCAGATAACGTTCCGGCAGGGTGTAATCCACGTAGATCGGGTCCAGCGCCTGCAGCATGACGATAGGCTGGCCCGGTTCCAGATACTGGCCGAGGTTGACCTGACGAATACCCAGTCGCCCGCTAAACGGGGCGCGAATCGCCTTGCGCCGGAGGGTAGCCTCTTGCTGCTTGACCCGGGCGGTGGCGGCATCGAAGCTGGCCCGGGCCTCGTCGTACTCCGAACGGGACATCACCTGGCGTTTGAGCAGATCCTGGGCGCGCTTGAATTTGATTTCGGCCAGACGGCGCTCGGCGCGCAGTGCATCCAGTGCCGCCTGGTCGACGGCGTCATCCAGCTGCAGTAGCACTTTACCCTGTTCGATATGGCTGCCGGATTCAAACTGAATCTCGCTGATCTGTCCGGCCACCTCGGTGGTCACCGCTGTGCCGTTAATGGCGACCAGGCTGCCGACGGAATCGAGCATCGGGCGCCAGCGCTGTTCACGCACTTCAGCAGAGGCAATGGTAGCCGGTGGCCGGGGCTGCGCCATCATGGCGGCCTGCTGGATGTTTTGCCAGTACTTGATGCCGAAAATGGCGGTCAAAAACAGAACCAGGAACAGAACGGCCAGGATTAAACGTTTACGCATAATGATATTCCAGTGACATCCAGAGGAACCGGGCAAGCGCCCAGTATAAAACTCGACAGACGCACAATACTAATGGTGCGCGGGCGGGATCGCAATTGTTGACCAAATCGTAACATCCTTACCTGCCGAGACGCTCGCTATCCTCATGCCTGGCATTTTGTGTTTCGGTCGACGCAAAACAGCATTTTTTCAGGGTTTCCCCTGATACCGGAATGTGGGGCAACAACGCACAATAGTCGACGAGGAGTCCGCCCGGCATATTGACGCCTGTAGAAATAGTATGGGAATCACCGGTTTGATTCAGAAAATGTACCGGGATAAGAAAGGGGTTGATTGAGCCGAAATGTCAGGCAGCATGATGCGCAGCCCGACCTGCGCCTTGTGCATCTTTCAGGAACGGCTATTTTAGTTAACATGCGGTATCGCGATTGATCCTGCCGGCACGCGCATGACAGGAAAAGTCGGGTTCAGTCTTCCACCAGGTCAGCCAGCTGGCCATCCATATGCATTTCGGTCAGTTCGGTGAAGCCGCCGATCCATTTACCGTCGATGGTGATTTGCGGCACAGCGCGGGCATGCTCGGTGACCTCAAGCATTTCCCGCAGTTTATCCCGATCCTGATCCACGCGTGCCTCGTCAAAGGGAATACGCCACTTTGTCAGCAGGTTCCTGGTGTTATCACATACCGGGCAGGTGCCGGTACTGTAAATCATCACGCGTGCCATATTATTCTGATACCTCCCGGGGATCAGGTCGACGGACGATAGAGAATAAAACTCAAATCATCCGGATGAGAGGGTTGATCGGGGGCCTTGCCGGTCATGCGCTGGTGAGCGAGTTCCACCAGTCGGGTTGCCGCGGCCGGCAGGGTACCTTTACGGATTATTGCGATAGTTTCTTCATAATAGAGATTGTCGAACAGACCATCGCTGGCCAGCAAGAGGGTATCACGGGGTGCCAGGTTGATCAGCGAACCCATGGAGATATTCATGTCATCGGCACCGACGACGTTGGAGATCAGGTGCCGCTCCGCGTGAGTGATGGCTTCTTCTTCATTCAGCAATCCGGCTTCCACGGCGTAGCCGACCGGGGAATGGGAAACCGTGAACAGTTTTTGTTTGCCGCGCTGGCCGGTGACCACAATCATCGAATCACCCACATGATAGGGACGCAACTGGTTTTTGCGAATCTCGACCACGGCCAGTGTGGTGGCACTGCCGCCGCCGTTTTCGATGATCTGGTGATTGGCCCGATCAAACCCTTGCAGGATCGTTTCGCGTGGTGTGGCATCGGTGCGGTGCAATGAGCGGGACAGGGTTTTCACGGCGATCTCCGAGGCGGTGGCGCCAGCCGGTTGGCCGCCCAGACCGTCGGCGACGATCAGCACACAACTGCCGGAATCGAGCTCCACCAGTCCCATGCTGTCCTCGTTGACCGTCTCCTTGTTCGGAGCGCGATGGGTATAAAACACCACCTGCCCACCGGATAAGGCCATAGTTTGTGGAGTCTCGAAATCCTGCTTACTGAAAAGCTGTGACGCAGCCAGAGTGGCCTCCTTGGTTATGCCGGGATCGGGGTTCAGGTGTTCGGGGGTACGATCGTACTAACATGGCTCAGCTCCAGCGCATGGTTTCAAGATGCTGTCGCAATTCCCCGGCCGTTTTGAATTTTTTCAGGATCAGGCTGCGTTTGAGGCCATTGATGATGTATTTGATTTCGGGCGGCTGGCGCGCATAGTGTTTCTGGCCGCCGAGAGCTTCATAGAACACGTGGATCATGTCGACGGTATCCATGCGGATATGCTCGCGGGTCGGGGCGCCCAGGTGAAACAGGTCCACCAGCTTGAGATCGAAACGCAGACCGAAGCTCTGCACGATAATATTTTCTGAGTGCAGGTCGCCGTGATATTCCCCCATGGCGTGGATGCATTCCATGCCCGAGGCAAGGGCATGCAGCAGGTGCACGGCCTCAAAGGGCGCCAGGCGTTTGCCCGGATGGCGCTGGATAAACTGGCTGAGCAGAGCCCCCTCCACGTATTCCGAGATCAGCAGGGTGACCGGCTCGCCCTGGACGGTGATGCTGTCCTGGTGACTGTACTGGATGACAATCGGGCAGTGGCGCAGCTTGTGCAGCTTGGTCGCGTAAAAGTGGGTGTTCTTGTCGCGCAGATTGCGTTGCGGGAAAAACAGCTTGGCGGTGCGCTCGATGCCGGTGGAGAGCTCCCGGATCAGGTAAACCTCGCCCTCCCAGCCGGCGCCCAGTTGTCGAACGACCTCGTACTTGCGGGCCAGAACCCGGCCGGGAGCCAGGTTGAAGGCATCAATTTTCCGTGGTTTTTTTGCGGGCTTTGCGGCCATGCGAAGATAAGTCTCTGTTTTTATTTCCCTTATCGGGGTTATATATTAAGGATTGTTAATAATCCACCCCTTTGCGGCGTATGGGCAGAAAATTTTTATCAGTATATTTATTCGAGAAATAGTTGGTCTATACTTTAAATCAGGCTTTGTCCGATTGGGGAGGGAAGCGTCCGCAAGGCGGCATTTTCCCACAAAGCTGATAAAAATAGCAGTAAACAAAAACAGAGGTTGGAGGAAAATGGTGAACGGTACTGTAAAATGGTTTAACAATTCCAAGGGTTACGGATTCATTCAGGCAGAAGAAGGCGGCGAGGACGTCTTCGTTCATTATTCCGCCATCAGCGCGGATGGCTACAAGACACTCAAGGAAGGTCAGACGGTCTCATTTGACGCGGAGCGGGGCCCCAAGGGCCTGCATGCCACCAATGTGGTGCCGGCTTCCTGATGCCGGCCCGCCGCACCGGTGCCCAAACACGCGTGGAACTCAATGGCAGGCCGGTTGACGTTCACCTGTCCAGGGCTGCGGAGCAGGCACTGGCTGAGCGTCAACAACCTTTGCTGGCGGAAATGGAGCTCTACTTCAGTTGTCTTATCCGTTACCAGGTACGATTTCAGGAACCGACGGACGGCAGCGGCATTGTGGTGAATGACAAGTTGCAATTGCGCTTTCGCCCGGTGATGACCGCCCGTTGTGGTAACGACTATGCCGGCGATGAGCCTCCGTTGACTGATTTTCCCATCGAAAAACCGGCGGCTTTCACGCCGCACTGGTTGCAGATCGACTATCGTCGGGGACAGTGGCAAGGGGAGTTCGGTTACTAGGCCAATTATGTCCCGCCAGCTGTTCTCGCCGTTTGTCTCGCTTGCCCTGCTATCCAGTTGTCTGTTGCCGGATTCCGTTCTGGCAAGAGACGTTACTCTGTTTCCGGAGCAGCAGCTGTACCCGGTGAACCTGGCCGATCCGCGCCGTATTCAGTTTTCCGCCAAATCTCTCTATTTCGAACAAACCACGATCGATCAAACCGGCGAACGCCGCTTTGATCTCAAGCTGGGTGGCCGGCTCGGGTTGCTGCATTGGCCCGATGTTTCGGGGCAAGACAACCGGGGCTGGTTGCTGAGCATTGATGCGGGTTTTCATGGCCAGTTCGATGTGGATGCCAGTCAGGATAATATCGGCTGGGATGGTATCTATGCCCTGATGCTCTCTTACCGGCCGAATCGCTCTCTGGCATTTAAAATCGGGGCCTATCATATTTCCAGCCATGTCGGTGACGAATATATGGAGCGGACCGGGCGCGCCCGGATCAATTACACGCGCGAGGAGTTACAGGCGGGGGTAAACCTGGCCCTGGATGACCGCTGGCAATGGTATGTTGAAGCTGGCCGCGCATACGATCGACGCAATAACCGGCTGCAAAAACCCTGGCGGGCGCAAACGGGGCTGCAATACCAGCCGGGCAATGACCGCGAAACGGACTGGTATGCCGGGCTGGATATCGGTGCCAGTGAGGAACGTGACTGGCAAAAAGACCTCAGTTTACAGGTGGGCTGGCAGATTCCGACCCCGACACGCGTGTGGCGCATCGGCATCGAAGCCTATGACGGCAAGGCCCAGCTTGGCGAGTTTTTCCAGGATAATGAACGTTATATTGGCGTGGGTTTGTGGCTGGATATTTGAGCTGAACGGCGCAGGGCCTTGATGCGCATCAAAGCCGGTGACAGGGTTGTTTGTTCACAATCGGTCCTCCGGTTCCTCTCTGTGGTTCTGGCAGGGCGGATTTTTGCAACGCAGCGTGACAAGGAGTGCGCCATGTCATTGAATCCTGAGCAGCTTCATTCTGGACAGTGTCCCCGGTTTGCCCTGTGGCAACTGGGCTTTCGGCCGTTTTTCCTGCTGGCCGGGTTATCGGCGGTGATCCTGATGGCTTTCTGGTTGTTGATCTATTTTCAATATATCCCGGCCCCGTATTTTGCCAACCCGGCTTTCTGGCACAGCCATGAACTGTTATTCGGGTATGCCACGGCGGTCATAGCCGGGTTTTTGTTAACTGCCGTGCGCAACTGGACCGGCAGGCAAACGCTGACGGGCGTGCCATTGATGTGGCTGGCATTACTCTGGCTGGCCGGGCGGCTGGCCATCGCTTCGGCCGCATGGCTGCCGGCCATGCTGGTGCTGATTGTGGATGTGGCTTTTTTGCCGGTGCTGGCACTGGCGATTGCCGTGCCGTTATGGCGCGCCCGACAAATGCCGAACCTGCTGATTTTTATCAGCCTGCTGGGTTTGATGATGGTCGCCAACCTGCTGACCCATCTGGAGCATACGTTTATCGGGCCACTGGCCGGCTCCGGCATCCAGATGATGGTTTTTCTGATCATGATCCTCATCGCGGTCATGGCCGGACGGGTGGTCCCGTTTTTCATCGAACGGGGCATCGGCGGAATCAAGCTCAAACAAAATCCCTGGCTGGAACGGTTGGGCGTGCTCTCTTTGATCGCGTATGCGCTGGTGAGCTTTTGGCAGCCGCAAAGTCCCGTCGGCATCTGGCTGGCAGCCCTGGCGTTTGTGCTCAATGCGCTGCGCTGGTGGAGCTGGCACCATCCGGCATTGTGGCGAATTCCCATGTTGTGGGTCCTGCATCTGGCCTATCTCTGGCTGGTGTTGAGTCTGTTGTTCGCGGTACTGGCGGGGCTGGGCTGGATCCCGGCGATTGTTGAGGTACACGCCTTTACGCTGGGGACACTGGGATTGATTACTCTGGGGATGATGGCCCGTGTCAGTCAGGGCCATAGCGGACGCACCATTGGTGCCTCGCGGGTGACGACGATCGCGTTTATCTGTCTTCTGCTGGCGGCCATTATCCGGGTTGTCGGTGGCATCCTGGGGGGAAGCGGCTATAGTGACAGCATTGTAACCTCGGCCGCATTCTGGCTGGTTGCGTTTGGCCTGTTTGTGATTGAGTATATACCGATACTGATCAAACCCCGGGTCGATGGACAACCGGGCTGAATCAGGTGTTTTGAATGCCGGAGTATGTTGTTTTTGATGGATGCAGCCGCACCGCATACTTGCAGAGTATTTGGAACGTTTATTGAGATCGATGATCGAAACCGCTAACCCAGAATAATAAGGAGTGGAGAATGAAACGGAACCGCATTTGGCTGATAGCGCTGTTGTTAACGGTTGCCCCGGGTGCCATGGCCGCGCTGCAAACCGAAACTGTCACCTATCGCGATAACGGCACCGAAATGAAAGGGTATGTTGCCTACGATGACAGTATCGAGGGCAAACGTCCCGGGGTACTGGTGGTGCATGAATGGTGGGGCCATAACGAATACTCCCGCGAGCGGGCCCGTATGCTGGCCAAAGAAGGGTATGTAGCCTTTGCCCTGGATATGTACGGAGAAGGCAAAACCGCCGATCACCCCGACACGGCCGGCAAGTTCGCCGGTGAAGTCCGCAAGAACATGGACGTGGCCGAATCCCGTTTCCTGGCTGCACTGGAACAACTGAAAAATCATCCCATGACCGAGGCCGATGAGATTGCCGCGATCGGGTACTGTTTCGGCGGTGGCGTGGTGCTGGAAATGGCCCGCCGCGGGATCGACATCGACGGCGTGGCCAGCTTCCACGGTATGCTCGGTACCGATAGTCCGGCTTCAAAGGGAGATGTCGAAGCGCAGATCCGCGTCTATACCGGTGAAGCCGATCAGATGGTCAAAGCAGAAGATGTCGAAGCATTCAAAAAAGAAATGGATGCGGCCGATGTTGACTATAAGCTGACCAGCTATCCGGGAGTCAAACACGGTTTCACCAACCCCGATGCGACCGGGGCTGGCAAGAAATTTGGCCTGCCACTGGCCTATGACGAAGCGGCCGACAAGGATTCCTGGGCGGATATGCTGGAGTTTTTCGAACAGATATTTGACTGAACCGGTACCAGGGCGATTAAACCACCGAACAGTTAAAGCTTCTTCTTTGCAGGTAGAAATTTTTCGGTGTCGACGGCGGTTTGGTCAATCAGTCGTTTCTTCGATTAAGCGTCGCAGGGCCTGGATGACCTGCGGCGTATCCCATTCGATGGCGGCATTGACGCCATAACGAATCTTGCCATTACCGTCGATGATATAGGTCGAGGGAAAGGCAATGACCCGCCAGCGGGCGGCTTCGGCGCCGTCGTGATCGATCAGCACCGGAAACTGCACATCCACCTTTTCCAGGAACTTCTTGACCTCGTCGGCCTGCTGGGCGTAGTTAACCGAGATCAGTTCAAACGGTTCGCCGGCCATTTTTTCGCGCAGCCGGTTCAGGGAGGGAATCTCCTCCACGCAGGGCGGACACCAGGTGGCCCAGAAGTTGATGACCCGTACCTTGCCGGTGTAATCCCGCAAGGTATGTTGTTGATCGTTGGCATCTTGCAGATCCAGTACGGGCGGCGCCCACTCGCCACGAAACGGTTTGAGGCCAATATCCAGGCCCAGCGGTGTCTCTTCGACAGGCGTTTCATGCGGCAGACGGGCGACGTTCTGCGGCGTGGGCAGTTTGTCCAGCACGGCAATGGCTCGCACAATACGCTGTGGGGCCTGTTGCAGATGTTTGAGTGTGGCGTCGGCCTGATCTTCTTTGTAGAACAACGACGTGGCGCCCGGCATCAGCTGGACGAAGACCGGGCTGCCGCCGGTTCGCAAGGCGCCCAGCAGATCCTCCAGCTGGCTGCGATTGCCATTGCGCGCACTTTGCAGAATCATCAGCGGCATGTTGCTGGCATAGGTTTGGGGAATATATTGCGGCGGCAGACCCAGCGACGGAATCCCCTGATAGGCATTGGGCGAGAACATGACGGCACCAATCAGGCTATTGTCGCCCGGATGTTTTTGCTGCCACGCCCGCATTCCGCGCAGGGCGAGAATGGCACCATAGGAATTGGTGATCAGCACCACCGGCTTGCCGGTTTGTTGCTGTGCTTCTTCGATCACCCCGGCAACAAGTTCCGGGTCGATCTGGCGAATACTGTCCGAGCCGCGCGGTAAAAACAGATTCTCCAGCAGATCCACCTGCCACGACTCGATACCATGCTGTTGCAGACCCCGGATTACTTGATCATGCCGTTCCACGAACCCATAACCCGGGGGAAACCACAGCGCGAGAGTCTCGCCTTCGGCGGGATAGTGGCGCAGTTCCAGCTCCTGATTCTTGACGCTGATCGTCATGCGCGGCGGTTCGTCGGCGAGCGGATAACCGGGTGTCAATAACAGCAACAGGACGAATAGCTTCACTCGCAGCGACACGGACGTTTCCTTGATTCAGGTTGCAGGGATTTACGTTTCGGGGATCAGTTTCAGGGGGAACCAGACAGGTAATAACCCGACCTGGTATAAACAGACAGGAAAATTCCCTGTCTGTTCCCGCTCAGAGTCCGTGACCTTCCAGCAGTCGTTTGACCAGCTCGCGGGTTTCGTCGCTATCGCCGTCGTTCACCGTGGCCATGTCGGTCCAGGACATGTCGGCTTCAAGTCGGTAAGAGCCGATATATTCGTTGGGTGGCCGGCCCTGCCAGTCATCGGGAGAGAGCATGGAGAACCAGGTCTGTCCGTTTGGCTTGCGGTACAGGTGATAGATGTGCCCCGGCTGGCGCTGAAAGTTGCAGGCCGCCTGGTGCAGTTGTTGATCCTTCTGCGTATCTTCAAGGACCTGGCGTGCTTCGTCCTGCAGGTGCCGGATTTGATCGGCGATCACCTTCAGCTTGGAGCTGACCCGGGTGTTGAGCATTTTATCGGCCTCGCTGATCTGCTTGGCCAGATCGACCAGCTCGAAGGCCGGGGCGAGGCGGCTGACCGGGTAGGGGGCGGAGCGATCCGCGCCCTTATGCAGTTCGCCGGAATATTTTTTGCTGTCGTCGTTTGCCATGCGGGGAGTGTGTTGTTTGAAACCGGCCTTATTGTAACAGGTTGGGATGGCGCGGCAAAAAATCCCGATTGGATATCGGGTTAAAGGGCAGCAGGGCGTTTATAAGCGCGGGCGAGTTTGCGCGGCTGGGCCGAACAGGCGGACCAGTAACCAGGCCAGCAGGGTGAACGCCAGCGTGATCAACAGGGTTTGACGGTGTTGTTCCAGCCACAGGTTGGCCACACTCAGCTGGCGTTCAACCACATGGCGACTCAGGCTTTTGCTCAGTATTGGTCGCACGGCCTGGTAATTATCCGCCGGTTGCCAGCCGGCATAATCGCCGGCCTGCAGTGCCGCATGCCCTTCGGGCAGAGCCAGCAGGCTCTGCTGCACGGCCTGGCGCAGTTCGGCCGGGGTATCGGGCAGGACGCCCAGCGGCCATTGCGGATAGAGCCGGCCGCTGAAACGAAAGGGAAAGTCGGCGGTTTCACTCGCTTCGAGGATTCGGACCGCCTGGGGGGAAATACGCCCCTGGCGCAGGAAACGATCGAAATCCCGCGCCGCCATGGCCCCGGCCGGATAATCGCCGCGCATCACCGCGTCCAGCACCGCCTCGCTGTGCCCGGCGAAGGTCACTCCGGAGAAGGCGTGGTCGGGGTCCTGTCCCAGGCGTTGCAGTTCCAGCCGGACCAGTTGCCAGCTGCTGTAATCCTGCCCCCGGGTGGCGACAAACGGGGTCCGGGCAAAATCGGCGAGCCCCTGGATCCGGCGATTGTCGGCGCGGGTGAAGATGACCACGGCGGCATGCGCATGCTGCTGCGCACCGTCGCGGTGGCGACGGGTCAAAAGCCGGAGCAGGCCCGCCTGTTGCTCGAGCTGAACGAAGGAGGCCGGGTGGGTGAGGACAAAATCGAATTTCCCCCGGCGCGCGTCCTGCTCCAGCTCGCCCAGATCCTGGTAGGGCAACACCTGGAAGCGGTGCGCGGGCAGCTGCTGAGCGAGATAATCGGCGCTCGGCTGCCAGCGTTGCATGCCGGCGGCGAAGCCCTCGGGGCTGAACACCCCGATTTTGACCAGCGCGGCCTGGGCCGGCTGCAGGCACAAGAGCATCGCCACCAGCAGCAGGGCGGCCGTGCGGGCGAATCTGGGCAGGCTGGATTGCATGCAACCAATTATAGGTCGCGGCCCGGTTGCCCAGGCGTCCGGGGTGTCGATCTGTGACCGGCTTCTCTGTGGTTTTGATCTTTAAAATCAAGAACCTGGAGCAAGGGGCCGAATCGGGCGGTGGAACTGTGACAGGACTCTCAAGTTTGTCGCGGAACGTGTCGATAAATCCGCCTGCGCTACCTGTTCTGTCCCAATAAACCACAAAGGAACCGCACCCGCGGCGATACAGGCTGTATGACCCGACATTCTCTTTTCCGGCAGCAGGGCCAGGTGGTCCACGCGGGGCTCTTGCTGGTACTGCTGCTGGTACTCGGACTGGGTATCGCGGTACAGCATGTGCTTCTCGCCCAGCAGGAGGCGCAGCTGCTGGCGCAACAGACAGCCCAGGCCGAGCGCCTCGCCCGATTGTTGCCACAGCAAGCGGGCTGGCAGGCGTTACTCGAAGGCCAGGCTTCCCCGGCCGAACGCGAAAGTCTGCACCACTTTATTCAGGCATTCGGGCCAGACCACTATCAACTCTCCCGGGCCGATGGCCAGCCACTGTTGTCCGCGTCTGCGGGCGGGTTGCCCGACGACGCGCTTGCCAGCCCGGCGCCCCGACATACGGCCGTGTTCGAGACGCAAGACGGTACCCGGGTGCTGAACCGGCTCCCCGTGGGAGACCCGGCGCAGGCCTCGCTGGAACTGGTTAGCGCCGCCGACTCACTCGAGGCACTGGCGCAGGGCACCACACGCACCGTGGTGGTGGCGATGCTGTTGTTGATTGGCGCCGGACTACTGGCGCTGGTCGTGCTGGATCGCTGGTTAGTGCACCGCTCCCGCCTGCACGATATCGAACTGGCCCGGCGGGCCTATCATGACGATCTGACCGGGCTGCCCAACCGGGTGTTGTTCTGGGACCGGCTGGAGCGAGCCTGTGCCCATGCCCGGCGGGAAGAGAAACTGGTGGCGCTGGTTCGTATCAATATCGATCGCTTTCAGCGGATTAACCATGCCCTGGGTCATGCAGTGGCGGATCGCGTGCTGATGGAAATGGCCCAGCGTCTGCGCAATATCCTGCGGGCCAGTGACAGCGTTATCCGCATGTGCGCCGATGACTTTGCCATCATTCTGGGCGATGTCGAGCGCAAGGATGAGATCGAAAAGGCCGTAGTGCGCCTGGTTGAGGTCGCCGACGAGCCTTATCTGTTTGACGAGCACGAGATCGATATCACAACCCGGGTGGGTATTGCCGTCTATCCCATCGATCATCAGGAAGATGAAAAACTGTTGATGTCGGCTGATGCCGCCATGCAACGGGCCAAAAAAACCGGTGGCCGGCGTATCGCTTTTTATACGCCCCAGATGGGCGAGGGTAGTGCCGGTCGCCTGCGGGCCGAACACGGTCTGCGTGCGGCATTGGAACAGCATCAGTTTGTATTGCATTATCAACCCAAGGTCGATTCGACCAGCGGGGCTATCAAAGGCTTCGAGGCGCTGATTCGCTGGCAGCATCCCGAGCGGGGACTGGTGCCGCCACTGGAGTTTGTGCCCGTGCTCGAGGAAAGCGGGTTGATCATTCCGGTCGGCGAATGGGTGATCCGCGAAGCCTGCGCCGCCAGTAATCGCTGGCAGGCACAGGGACTGCCGGTGTTACCGATCTCGGTGAATGTGGCGGCGCCGCAGTTCGAGCAAAACAATTTCACCCGGCGGGTTGGGCGAATCCTCGAAGAAAGTCAGGCCGAGCCTGACAATATCGAGATCGAAGTGACCGAAAGCTGCCTGATGTCCGATGTCGAGACCAGTACCCGGGTACTCGAGGAGCTCAAGGCCATGGGGGTGCGCATTGCGGTAGATGACTTTGGCACCGGTTATTCATCCCTGAGTCATCTCAAACGTTTTCCCATCGATACATTGAAAATCGATCGCTCCTTTGTCACCAATGTGAACGATCGGGCCAGCAGCGATAACGCCAGTATTGTGACCGCCATCATGGCCCTGTCGCACAGTCTGCGTCTGAACGTGGTGGCCGAAGGGGTGGAAACCGCGCGCGAGCTGGCCTATTTGCACGCGCTTGGCTGCCATACTATCCAGGGCTTTTTGTTCAGCCGGCCGTTGAATGAAAAAGAGGTCATGGACCTGCTGCGCGATTCGATCAGCATGCAGGAGATACTCGCCGGGGTACGCGAAGAGTTAAGCGCCTGATCGCCGTGTTCCGAATACACGTCCATTTTACTGAGTCGCCTGGGTCAAGGAGTAACGCGACGGATCCAGATTTTGCCGGGGTTCTGAACTAAGCGAATCCGGCGACGATGAATGACCGGGTTGTTCAGTGCTGTTCGATGTATTCAGTGTTTCAGTGGTTATATCCATTACGGTGTCATGCAGGCTGTCGTCAGCGTGACCAGCATGATCGGACCAAATTTATATTCATTCTCAGCGTCCCTCTGCGTCTTTGCGCCTCTGCGTTGGGTTTTTCTTTTTGCAGTCACGGCGAGTGCGTCCTGTGCACTACCATCTCGGTATCAGGATAATGGTGATTTATTCCTGCAGGGCCTGTTCGGCTGTCCGGGTTAGCCCTTGCAGTGTCTGCTCCAGTTCCTGTTGCACCGGCTCCAGTTCGGTCATACCCAGCTGGCGATCGATATGCCGGGGTTCACCGACGGCGATGGCGATGCGGGAAAACGGTTTGGGAATAATAAACCGATCCCAGGAGGCCAGTTGCCAGTAACGATCGGCGGCCCAGGAGAGGGGCAGGATGGGTGCGCCACTCATTTGCGCTAGCATGATGGCACCGGGTTTGAATTTGTGAATCGGTCCGGTCGGCCCGTCGGACGTATTGACCGGCGAGATGCCCTCTTTGGTGATCAATTCATACAACTCTTTCAGGGCCCGGGCGCCGGTGCGGTGGCTGGAGCCGCGAATGGCCCGCAGTTCCCAGGACTCGGCGATCTTCGCCGGCACTTCCCCGTCCCGCGAGGGACTGATCAAAAAGCCGACCCGGAGCCCGTGCCGGCGCAGCCGGAGCATGTACCAGATGCCGAAGATATGATGCTGATGCCAGTAGCAGGGAATCACCGGTTTGCCGTCGGCCAGCACCTGTTCGGCATGTTCTTCGCCGATGACGGCCTTCACCCGACAGGTGAGCCACAGGACATTCATCAGGCCCTTGAGCAGGGGTTTGGCAAACAGTGACAGAAGATGGCGGCGTAGTTTCATACTTCCTCACGATGTATACACGCAACGTATAGTTTGTGTTCAAAATGACTCTTGCTATGCGGCAGAGGCGCAAAGTCGCTCATGTTCGGACTCAAGAGCAGGGTTTATTGATGATGTATCCCAAAACCGGACCGGTGATCTATTATTTCTCTGCGTCATTGCGGCTTTGCGAGAGGTTATGTTATCCGGCGACTGCCTTCGCGCCTATTCTAAAGGATCAATCTGGGTAATGTTTACCTGATAGTTCGGGCGATCCGTGGCAATGTGGCCGGCATAGCTGTCGGCCAGGTGCAGCGAGGTCAGATACCAGGTCTTGCCGGCAAAAGCGGCCTGGCCGTCTTCCCGCAGCTCAACCTCACGCAGTCGCAGGATGCCTTCGCGACCGTGAGCCTTGAGCACGGCCTCTTTTTGCGTCCAGAAATCAAAAAACCGGTTCGGATCCTGCTGACACTGACGGGCCTGTTCGGCCGTCAGGTATTTGTGGATGACGTCACTTTTCAGAGGTCGAAACTGTTCGACATCGATGCCAATCCGCCCACCGGCCAGTGCCGCGGCGCAGACCAGCTGCCCTGAATGGCTGATATTGAAATCGGCGGGGAAGGGGGAGCCGGATTTGTGGGGACTGGCGAAGTCGACCGCCTCGAGGCTGAAATCGGCAAAACCCAGCTCGTGCATGGCCTGTTCTACCAGACGCCAGCCCGCGGCGGACTGGACCCGGTTGGCATGGTGGCGGTGTTTGCCAATCTGTTCACGTTTACGGGCGGGAAGTTGTGCCAGCCACCGCTCCAGCGTCGCCGGGCTGATTTTCTCCGGATCGATATTCATATATAGTAGGCGGACTTCAGACTGGCTCATAATCAACTCGTATCACGATTTTCCAACGTTCAGGCAAGCGAATGACGGCGACAGCACAGGGTTCAAAAAAATTGCCGCCCGGCCCGGCTCAGCCCTGCGATCTCAATACCACACCGGAATCCTTTGATATTATCGCCGGGCTGATTGCCGAGTATGGCGATATCTGCCGATTGAGGTCCAGCAGTCGCAAGAGCGACGGCTATCTGGTGAATCATCCCGATTACCTCAAGCACATTCTGGTCAAGAATCATCAGAATTATACCAAAGGCGTGGGTTTCGATCGGGTCAAGATGTTGCTGGGCAACGGAATTATTGTCAGTGACGGCCCGTTCTGGCGTCGCCAGCGCCGAATGATCCAGCCGGCTTTCAGTCGCAAGGTAATCGCCGAGCTCTCCGATCAGATCAAACGTTGTAACCTGGAACGGCTCGACAGCTGGGAGGCGAAGGCCGATCGTGGCGAACCGATCAATATCACCAGTGAGGCCAGTGAGCTGGCATTGCAGATCGTGTTGCGCTCGCTGTTCAGCGAGGACCTGGATCGGATTATCGCCGAGCAGGGCAGTAATCCGTTCTCGATCCTCACCGAGGAGATGACCCGGGATATGCAGCTGGTGATCAAGTTCCGGGCCCTGAGCAAAATCATTCTGGAAGTGATCGAACGGCGTCGGCGCGAGCAGCCCGAGCGGGTCGATTTTCTGGCCATGTTCATGGACTCGCGGGACAAGGAAACCGACGAGGCCATGAGCGACAGAGAATTGCTGGACGAGATCATGACCATGATCATTGCCGGGCATGAAACCAGTGCGATTACCCTCAACTGGGTCTGGTACTTCCTGGCCAGCTATCCCGAGGTCGAGCGCAAGCTGCATGCCGAGGTCGACGGGGCCGATTACGCGCAGATTCCCGGTTTTGATGATCTGGAACAGCTGCCCTACGTCAAGCAGGTGGTTGAAGAGGCGCTGCGCTATTATCCGCCGGTCTGGCTTTACACTCGCCGGGCCATCGAGGACGATCAGCTCGGCGACTATTTTGTGCCGGCCGGTACGGATATCTTTATTACGCCCTATTTCCTGCATCGCCATCCCCGCTACTGGCCGCAGCCGGAAAAATTCGACCCGGAGCGTTTTGCCGAGGAGAATATTCGCGAGCAGCACAAGCAGGCTTATATCCCCTTCTCTGCCGGGCCGCGGCGCTGCATCGGGGATTTTTTTGCTACCGTCGAGATGCAGATACACTTCGGGCTGATGGCGCGAAAATTCCGCGTGCAGCTACTGGACGACAGCCCACTTGAACTGGAGCCGGCGGTGAATCTGCGTAACAAGCAGCCCATTTATTTGCAACTGATACGTCGTTGAAACAATTCCATGCTGAATTATCAAACGCTTAACGAAGCCTTGATCGGCAATGCTTCCGATCAGCGCACTGTCACCTATATCGAGGGCCGGGACAGCGAACAGGTCATTAGCTATCGCCAATTGCACGAACAGGCTCTGCGAATGCTGGGTCGACTGCAGACGGCGGGCTTAAAAGCCGGTGATGAACTGATCATCCTGACCCGCAGCAACCCCGATTTCATCGACGCCTTCTGGGGCGCCGTGCTCGGCGGCATTGTGCCGGTGCCGGTGGCGGTCGGGATCAGTGACGAGCACCGCTCCAAGCTGTACAAGATATTCAACAAACTGGAACAGCCCTGGCTGTTTACCGATGCGGACAATCTCGAGCGTCTGAAAACGTTTGCCGAGGCGCACGAGATGACTTCCGACTACGCGTTTGTTGAACAGCGGACCCTGTTGCAGGAACAACTCGAACAGTCTCATGAGGCGGGGCAACCCCATACGCCGCAACCGGATGATGTGGCGTTTATCCAGTTCTCGTCCGGTTCCACCAGTGACCCCAAGGGCGTGGTGCTTACCCATCGCAATATTCTCACCAATCTCAATGCGATCGCCGAAGGTGCCGGTTATACCGATACCGATATCAGCCTGAGCTGGATGCCCCTGACCCACGATATGGGGCTGATCGGTTTTCACCTGAACATGGTGGCCTGCAACATGAGCCAGTGCCTGATTCCCACCGATCTGTTCAGCCGTCGGCCGTTGATCTGGTGGCAAAAGGCCAGCGAGAAAAAGGCCACCGTGCTCTGCTCGCCCAATTTTGGCTACAAGCATTTTCTCAAGTCACTGGGCGACAAACAGCTGGAGAATGTGGATTTATCTCACGTGCGGGTGCTGTATAACGGCGCCGAACCGATCTCCGTGACCCTGATTGAACAGTTCCTGGAGGCGATGCAGGCGTACGGCCTGAAACGCGAGACCATGTTTACCGTCTACGGCCTGGCCGAGGCGACCCTGGCGGTGGCGTTCCCACCGCAGGGGGAAATGTACCGCGCCGTGCATCTGGATCGGCACAAGCTGCGGCTCGATGATCAGGTTACCTTTGTCGATACGACCCATCCCGATGCGGTCAGCTTTGCCATCGAAGGCCCCCCGGTGTGGGATATGCAGATCAAGATTACCGACGAGCGCAACGGCACGTTACCCGAAAATCATATTGGGGATGTCCAGATCAAAGGGCCCAGTGTGACCGCCGGTTACTATCGCAACGAGGCGGCCAATCATGCGGCTCTGACCGGCGATGGCTGGCTGAATACAGGCGATCAGGGATTCCTTACCGAGAATAACGAGCTGGTGATCACCGGGCGGACCAAGGAGATCATCTTTGCCAATGGTCTGAATTATTATCCCCACGATCTCGAGAATATCGCCCTGCAGTGCGAGGAACTGGAACTGGGCAAGGTCGTCGCCTATGGCGTGCGCCAGCCGGATGAGCAGGAAGATGAGCTGTTAATCTTTATTCTGTATCGCGGCGACCTCGCCGGGTTCCTGCCCCTGGCAAGGGAAGTGACCCATATTATCAACGAGCAGACCGGGCTGGATATCGCGCATGTCATCCCGGTTAAACGTATTCCCAAAACCACCAGCGGCAAACTGCAACGCCGGTTGCTGGGTGACGACTACCTCAAGGGAGAATACGACGGCGTGCTGCAGGCGTTGCAGCAGCAGGATAATGCCCTGCACGCCGGTGAGGATGACGATCTGAATCCCACTGAGCGTGAAATAAAAACGATTTGCGACGAGGTGCTGACGGACAAGCCGTTGCACCTGCACGATAACTTCTTCGATGTCGGCATCAGCTCGCTGGCCCTGGCCGAGATTCATCAGCGTATTGACGACAAACATCCCGGGTTGATCGACGTGGTGGACCTGTTCGAATACCAGACCATCGCCGAGCTTGCGGCATTCATGGACCAGAAACGAGCGGGCTAGACGCTTCCCCGTCCCGGATAGCACCCCGGCGGACGCCGAAATGATCGATGCCCTCTGGCGGCATCACTTCTATACTTGGGAGATAGATCGCAAGGGGGTGTCACCATGAGTCTGCAACTGAGTTCAGCGGCGTTTTCCGATCAACAGACTATTGCGCGCAAGTACACCTGCGAGGGTGAGGATATCTCACCGCCCCTGACCTGGTCCGGCATGCCGCCGGGCACCCGCAGTCTGGCCTTGATCGTCGATGACCCTGACGCGCCGGATCCGCAGGCGCCGAAAATGGTCTATGTCCACTGGGTGTTGTATAACCTGCCGCCGGAAAGTAGCGGCTTGCCGGAAAATACCCGCGAGACGGGCCTGCCTGAAGGCACCCTGGAAGGGCTCAATGACTGGAAACGGCCCGGTTACGGCGGCCCGTGTCCGCCCATCGGGCGCCACCGCTATGTTCACAAGCTGTACGCCCTGGATACGGAGCTGCCCGATCTGCACAATCCGACCAGGGATCAGCTGCTGGCGGCGATGGAGGAGCATATTCTCGTCCGTGCCGAACTGGTCGGGACCTATCAAAAAGGCGACTGATCCCGGCGCCAGCTCTCGGCCTGGGTCCGGATCAGCTCGCTCAACAACTGCGCCGCCGGCCCGGGGTGTTCCTGGCCGAAGGCCAGATACAGGTGGGTGCGGTAGATCTGGCCGGTGGCCAGCGGCAGAGGCAGTAACTGGCCATTTTCCAGTTCGGCCTGAATCTGATGTCGCGGTAGCCAGCCGTAACCCAGTCCGTGGCTGATAGTGGTGACGGCCGTATCGATACTGCTGACGGTCCAGCGGTGTTCCGCCCCCAGCCAGCCGAAGTCGCGGGGCGCCTGCTGGCCGGAGTCCTTCACTACCACCTGCATCTCTTTTTCCAGATCGGCCATTTTCAGCTGGCGCCCGAGCCCGTGCAGGGGGTGCCCGGGATGGGCGACGGCCACAAATTCAATTTCCAGCAGCGGATCGGCCAGGCTGGCCGACGGCAGCTCGGCCCCGATGATCAGATCCGCGTGTTCCTGCTCCAACGCGTCGAGCGCGCCGGACAGCACCACTTCCTCCAGCAGCACCCGGGTGCCGCAATCCTGCGGGGCAAAGGCGTGCAGGGCATTGAGTAGCAGATCCGGGGGGAAGGCGGCGTCCACCACCAGCCGGATCGCCGCCTCCCAGCCCTGTTCCAGGTGATGAGCCAGTTCTTCCAGGGCCGCGGCTTCCTCCAGCAGCTGCCGGGCGCGGCCCAGCAGCGCCTCGCCGGCCCCGGTCAGACAGGCCTTGCGCCCGCGCACTTTCAGCAAGGAGACCCCCAGCTGCATTTGTAACTGTTTGATCGCATAACTGATCGAAGACTGACTGCGGTGCAGGGCCGCGGCGGCCTGGGCGTAACCGCCGTGGTCGACAATGGCCTGCAGGACCCGCCACTGATCCAGGCTGACATGAGGGACGCGCATGGCAATAAATATATCAGTTAAATCGATAAATTTAAGCCAATATTTGAACTTTTTTATCGGTTAATTCGGGGCTATGTTTCTCGCACTGGATAACTCAACGTGTAAGGAGAACAACATGAACCAATATCTGACACTGGCCGGGCGGGTACTGCTGGCGCATATCTTTTTACTGGCCGGGATCAGCAAGATCACCGGTTATGCCGGGACCCAGGGCTGGATGGAATCGATGGGCGTGCCGGGGATGTTGTTGCCCGTGGTCATTCTGCTGGAAATCGGCGGGGCGCTGGCGCTGATCGTCGGCTGGAAGACTCGCTGGGCCGCCTGGGCACTGGCCGCATTTTCGGTCTTGTCGGCGGTGATATTCCACAGCAATCTGGCCGATCAGATGCAATCGATCCTGTTTATGAAGAATCTGGCCATGGCCGGCGGTCTGCTGGTACTGGCGGCACACGGGCCGGGATCACTGAGTCTGGAGCGACGCTAGGCGTATGCCCCACGCCAGAGCCGCTCCCGCGTTGCCGCGACAGGCAAAGAGAAAACGAATGAGAGGTCTACCATGAGTTTGATGATAAACGGCCAGTTACACGAGGACTGGCTCGATGCCGAAACCGAAAACGGCGAATTCGTGCGCCAGGATTCGCAGTTTCGCCACTGGGTGACACCCGACGGTTCCCCCGGTCCCGGCAGCGATGGGGGCTTCAAGGCCGAACCGGGGCGTTATCACTTGTATGTTTCCTATGCCTGTCCCTGGGCGCACCGGACCCTGCTCTTTCGCAAGCTGAAAAAACTCGAAGATCTCATCAGCGTCTCGGTGGTGCATCCGCATATGGGACCCGGAGGTTGGGACTTTCGGGATTATCCCGGTGCCACCGGTGACATGCTGTATGGTTATGAGTACATGCATCAGCTGTACACCCGGGCCGACCCCCATTACAGCGGCATCGTGACCGTGCCGGTGCTGTGGGACAGACAGCGGGAAACCATCGTCAATAACGAGTCGGCGGAGATCATTCGCATGTTCAACAGCGCATTTGATGAGTGGGCCGACAAAGACGTCGATCTGTATCCACAAGCACTGCGTAGTGAAATCGATGAACTCAACGAACGGATTTATGAGCCGGTCAATAACGGAGTCTATCGCACCGGTTTTGCCAGCACGCAAGCGGCATACGAGAAAAATTTCGACAGCCTGTTCGCCGCGCTGGACGAGCTGGAGCAGCGCCTGTCGAAAAACCGTTACCTGCTTGGCAAGCAGATGACCGAAGCCGACTGGCGGCTGTTTCCGACCCTTGCTGCGGTTTGATGCCGTGTATGTCGGGCATTTCAAATGTAACCGGCAACGCATTGCCGATTATCCGAATCTGTTTAACTATCTGCTCGAGCTGTACCAGATGCCGGGCATTGCCGATACAACCAATTTTGAGCACATCAAGCAACACTATTATTACAGTCATGTGGAACTGAATCCGACCCGGATCGTTCCCAGAGGGCCACAGCAGGATTTACTGCAGAAGCATAACCGGGGAGAAAAGCGATGAGCAGTCAGCCAATATTTGTCAGCGATGCGTTGTTGATGCAGGAAGGCGATGGCGCCGAGGTGCAGCGGCTGTTTCCGATCCCGCGACGCATGATGAACTACGACCCGTTTGTCCTGTGGGATCACTTCACCATTGAGCCGGGCAATGGTTTTCCGACCCATCCGCATCGGGGCTTTGAGGCGATTACCTATCTGTTCAGTGGCAGCATGGAACACAAGGATAACCTGGGTAATCAATCAACCGTCACAGCCGGTGGCGCCCAGCGCTTTACTGCCGGGCGTGGCATTGAACATTCGGAAATGCCCGCCAGCCAGGGCAAAAGCCGGGGTATTCAGCTGTGGATCAATCTGCCGCAACGACTCAAACAGATCGATCCCGGCTATCAACAGGTCGATAGCGAGGCGATCCCCGTGCAGCAGGTGGACGATGCCCGGGTCCGGGTGATTGTGGGTGAGCCCTCGCCGCTGCAGATCAAAACCGACATGCGTTATTACGATGTCCAGCTCCCCGCCGGTGGACAGTATGTTGAGCCGGTTCCCGAGGGATTTCGGGGACTGTTATATATCCTGGAAGGGGCGATTGAGGTCAATGGTCAATCGCTGGAGGCGGGGCAGGCGCTGTTCTTCGAGACGTTGTCCGAGCTGGCGGTAAAAGGTCAGCAGGCGAGTCGCTTTATGCTGGTGATGGGGCAGCCGCATGCGGAACCGATTCATCAGTGGGGGCCGTTCGTCGATTAGTCTCCCGGCCTGTTCAGACTTCCGTATCGATACCGTGGCGGACGGGCGGGGAGCTCCGGTCGCTGCGCCGGCGTCCGGCGCGACGTCGGCGTTCGTGCTGGCTGCGGGTATCGAGCATGACCGGCCGGTTAGTGCGACGACGTTCCTGATGCCGCCGTCGATCGGGCCGGGTTCGGCGTTCGGCCAGCAGGCGACGGCGAATGCGGGGATGGGCGATGCGCAACCGGGGTGTCGGCGGCGGGTGTGTTTCCCCCGTCTGCAAGGCGCGCGTGCCGGTGATGGCCGACACCGGCCCCGTGGCCTGCGGGCGCAAATTGTCGGCGCGCAGGCTCTGGGTGCCGCGATCGTCGGGGATGACTTTGATACTGGTCATGTTCTTAACGTTCCCGGTTTATCAGGAGCCGTCCGGGTTTAGCGACCGTTCCTCCGGTAATTTTAGCGTGAATGTGTCACCCAGCACGCGACGGATCTGGTTGATGGTGACATGATTGGCTTCGGCCGCATCCTCCCACTGACTGCAAATCAGTCGATAGACATCGGGCTGACGCCCGGAGCGCAGGAACATTTCAGTTGTGGTGTTGACATGAGAGGGACCGCCATCGCTGTCGCCCACCACGAGGCCCGAGATGAACCGGCTGGCGGCCAGCTGGACGGACTGCATGGCGTAGTCATCCCAGCGGACGACTTTATGGATCACAAACGTGTCGGGTTGAACGGTTTTGGGATTGTCCTGCATGCGCAGCGTCTCGAATTTGCAATGCGGGTAATAGCGATCCAGATTCGACTCCGGTTGTTGGCGGCCATTTTGAAACCAGAGACTGACGGTTTCGGACGGCAGGTTCAGCGGTTCATGCAGGATCAGGGTGGATTGTACCGGTACCGCCGTCAGCGGCGAATCGGGCGAGAAGGGCGGGGCCTGACAGGCGCCGAGCACTCCAAGCAGGGGAAACATCAAAAAAAATCGTGGCATGAAACACCTCCGGACAGGGGGACAGGGTTAGGGAAAACCCCTAAGTCTCTGGCCAAGTATAGCGGTTTTTAAAAGCGAGATATCGAAGAACTCAGTTTGTTAGAAGACATAATTAAACAAACTGGTTACGAAGTTGCTCCAAGTGCTTGTAACACTGAACTCATCACCCCTGGTTTTCAGGTGAAATGTGTGGGAAAAGAACTGCTTGCGCCAGACAGGCGAATCAGATAATTTTTACAAAATGGTTTGGCCAACTGACTGTTTCTTCTCCCCCCGTGATTCGGTACAGCTATGTTGTGACGGCAAATAGCAGTATGCCAGGCCGAAGAGATTGTTTGGGCAATCACAATAATAAAGACCCGACAGATTAGGAACGGTGATGTCAGCACCTGATAACAAAGGGGCGGATGCGCTGACCGGAGCAAACCGTGATGGGGGAAATACCTCTGTCTCTTCCGGTCTTGCCGGCCGCATTTTAAATCTGCTTGACGATCTCAAATCGTCGACGGCCGGTATGGTGCTCTATCAGCATGTGGAACGCATGTTGACAGAGCATGAGCAGGAACAGAATAACCGCGATCAAATTCTGCGCTTCTGGTTACGTTCGCTACTGGATGTTTACTCCAAGCATCTCAGCCCCGGCAGTTCAATGCATCTGCATGTCAAGCTGCTGCAAAAGCAGCTCCAGTTACCGCACAGTAGTCATGAGCTGAAAGAGTTGCAACGGCACATGGATCTGTATGCCCTGCATATTTCCCGCATGGAGCTGATCGACGAGGCCGTATTGCGTCGTGCCCTGGAGCCGGTACTCTCTTATTATAGTGACGATTTTGGTAGTGACAGCGCGCTTGGCAAAACTGCCGCTGAACCGCCAGCAGCAGAAGAAGAACAGGATAGAGAATCCCCGCCACCACAACATGAATCACAACGCCAGTTGATTCAGAATCTGATTGAAGAATTGTTGCCGCATAACGATCCGTCGACTGAACAGAAACTGGCTTCCAAGTATCGTCAATACCTTAACAGTCAGCACCGTCAGGCGGAAAAAGTCCAGGCCAAGCTGATGCAGCATATTCAGGAGACGATCGACGAGAACAAGCAGTTCGGTGACATGCTGGAGAACGTCAAGCTGGGTCTGGCAGAGGCCGACGAAATTGATGATATTAACCTGTTGCGCCAGAGCCTGATGGAAGACGTAGAGAAACTTGGCGGGGCCTATCAGGGCTTGCTGGGCAAACTGGCCGAAGCCAAGCACTATCTGAAGATGATCGAAACCGACAGTCAGCAGTTGAGCGAGGAACTTGCCCGGGTGCGCCTGTTGAGCATGACCGATGAACTGACCGATCTGCCCAATCGGCGTGCCCTGATGCGGCGCCTCGAGGATGAGCTTGGTCGCTCACAACGTTACGGATTTCATCTGGCACTTGCGCTGCTGGATCTTGACTCTTTCAAGATCGTTAATGATGAATACGGTCACGCGGTCGGTGATGCGGTCCTGACCTGCTATGCGGACCGGATTTTGACTACCTTCCGGCATCATGACATGGTTGCCCGTTATGGTGGCGAGGAATTTGCCGTTATTCTCCCGAATACGGATCTCGAAGGGGTTCTGTCCGCCCTGTACAAGGTACAGGAAAAAGCCAACGGAACGATCTGTCATAATGGGCAAGTCGATATTTCCGTACCGACTTTCTCGGCCGGCGTGGCCTTGCTAAAAGAGGACGATGATGTCGAGTCACTGCTCAAGCGGGCGGATGACGCGATGTATGAAGCCAAACGACTGGGACGTAATCAGATTATTGTGAATCGCCACGACCGCTTGCGCGCGCAAAGCGCCTCGAATCAGACCGCGGCCCGGGCCGTGGAGCCCAACTGATTTCCTGGTTGTTCAGTGCTGTTTGGTGTATTCTGTCTCAGCGCGTTCTGCGTCTCTGCGAGAGTATTATAGCCGTGTAGAGGGCGTCCTGCGCATTCTCTCCATGCTCAGTTAACCGGCAGCTTCTCGCGTACGGCTTCGCGATCAAACCACCAGTCATCCTGGACCAGCACATCGATCACGGTGGACAGGCGGGGCAAAAAGGCCTTGGGATCCTCCAGTTCCAGTTTCTTGAGCCACATATCCATCTGCTCCTGGGATTCGACATTACTGTGTCGCCGGGCAACGTCGGCCAGAACCTTGGAGGTCAGGAACGTCAGGCTTTCATGTTTGTCTTCCGGGGCTCGCAGATCGGCGATGTAATGGGAAGTGATCGCCGCCACGGCGGCACCGTCGGAATCCTCCGGGGTTTCATCGATAATGTGATTCAGCATGGCAATGGTCGTTTGCGGCATGATGGGAAAGGTCACCGCCAGCCAGACACCCTGGCCCAGCGCCGAAAGCGAGGCCGGCTGTTCACACTGAAACAGGACATTGTAGGTTTCCACCGCTTCCTGCCAGGCTTCATTGTTCAAAAATGTCTGGATAATTTCGCGGCCTTCTGCCCAGGATTCTTCCTTGCGCTCCAGGGCCAGCAGCAGTTCAGCGACATCCAGCCGGGCGCGGGCGCGATCCAGTTCAGACGCATTGTCTGGCAATTCGGCAACATGCTGTTGATGCAGCTTGAGTTGATCTTCCAGTGTCATTTCAGGATTCGACGCCATCGCCCGGTTACCGAACATGGCTTCATCAATATCAAACTCACTCATTGCGAACTCCCGCGCATTCGTTGTGTGTATCAGTTGTATCAGGGAACGATTATAAAGGTTAGCCGAAAGATTTTACAGCGACCGGTGTTGACCCGCTGCGGGACGACGTTTGCGGGGGGGGACCTGCGATGTGTCAGGTGGTTAGCCACGATTCGAAGGGGTCGCGGTCATGCGTGGATTTGCCCGTGCACATCGACCTGTAGACAGCGACAGTATGTTTCAAAAGGCAGCTCATCAGGACATGGAGATGTAATCGATCGCCATTTTGGCCTGCAGGTAAAAGTGACGAAAGCTTTCAAAGCTGTCGGCGTTCAGCTCGCGGCTGCTGGGAGCGCGATCGGCATAGAGTATCCCGATCGGCTTGCCCCGGATGGATAGCGGACAGGCCAGAAAAGCCGGGGTGTCAACCACGGCCAGAAAATCGGGGGTTAATGGCGATCCGGCGGCGCTTGTCTTGCCCTCTTTGATCCAGACCGCATCGTTTTGTCGAAACAACCAGTTGAAAAAAGGCGTCTCATTCAGGTTGAACACAAATTTGTCGGTAAACTGCTGATTGTGTTCCCCCAGCGCATGCTTGGCCCGTAATTGGGTTTTATCCGGAGTGAGAAGGGCAAACAGGGTGCGATCCATACCGCAGCCGCGGTAAATGCCTTCGAGAATCGTTTCCAGAATCAGATTGATATTGGGTTGTTTCTCCAGCATCCGGGATAGATCACGCAAAATACTCAGTTGTAGGACCGGATCGGCGGCGGGGTATTTGTCCGTCGGTGTCTCTTCCTCGCTGGAAGGCCGGGGATTCGGGATTGGCAGGTATTCGGTAATCGAACCGGCGCCGAACAGTCGGGCCATTTCCACCGCATCCAGCGTATTTTCCTTTAACCACTCACGTGCCGGTCGGGGTTCCATATCCAGACGTTGTGCAATTTGTTCAATGCTATTCTGTACAGCAGGGCTGTCCCAGCCTTTCTCGGTTTCGGCCGAAAGCCGGTGGCTGTCATTGATGTCCCGGACCCGTGGGTTTTTCAGGGTGGGGTTGTTGATCGCGCTGTGCAAAAGATCGCTCAGGTGCCAGTCCTGGGTGAGTGCCACGGTAAGCTGCTCAAAGGTAAAGCCCAGCACCTGTTTTTGAGCGACTTTGGGTGACAGCCCCTCGTTTTCTATCAGCCCGAGAATCTCTTCGCCTTCCTTGCCGGTAACACACCAGAAGGCCATTTCACCCAGAGGATAGAGGAGGGCCGCAATAAACACTTCTTCCGGTGCATCATCGCCGCGTTGAACCGCGATGGCGCGGGCCTGCACCGCGGCATGAAAAGCACGCGCCATGAGTTGAAAGACATGGGTTTGTCCCTGGCGATTGAGCAGAGCTTCGATCACCGCCAGGGTCAGGCTCAGATCCCGGACCATGTTAAAACCGATAAACACGATCGCGCGGCTGACCGTGTTGATGGGCGACCCGGTCGGATTATAGGTCGTGCTGTTGGCGATTCTCAGGATGCGGGCAGTGAGCGAGGCATCCTGCAAAATGACCTGGGCCAGGCGTGCGGTGGAACTGTCTTCGTCACTGACGACGTCATTGATGGCATTGATGGTGTAACGAAAAATCGGCAGCTCCTGCTGCTCGATAAGATGAATCCAGTGTTTCAGTCCGGTCATAGAGAGCCTGGGCCAGTGTTGTATGAGTTGGGGAGATCTTTGCGATCTGAACGGTTATCGGCAACGCGGCGCGATTCCTGAGCGGGGACTCAGGTTCGGGCATAATGGTGATCCAGGATGCGCCGGGTAAAACGGGTGCGCAGATAAAAACCCCGCGGCAGGGTCTGACACTGGTTGCCGTCGCTATCATGCGCGGCGGTGAGCACGCGGGAGTGGGCGGCCTTGGGACGGATTTGCAGGTATTGGCCGTGACGGGCAGAAAGCTCTTCCCAGCGGCCCAGGCAAATCAGTTCCATCAGCTCTTCCCAGTCCTCGCGCAGGAGCGTTTCCTCTTCGGCCGTGGGAGACCAGAGCAGGGCCGTGCCAATGCGCCGCCGGTCAAAGGGGATATCGGGATCGGCTTCGACGGGCACCCACAATACCCGCTGCAATTTGAGCCGCAACCAGGATCGTTCCCAGCTGAGCTGGTGCGTGTCATGCATCGGCACGGTACAGACATAGGTGGATTCGCGTGGCTGTCCGTCGGCATTCAGTGGCAGGCTTTTGAGTTCCACACCCAGCGCTCGAAAATCCGGTTCGGGTAACGAGGTGGCATCGGCGCCCAGGGCCTGCTCCAGTAGCTGGCCGAGCCAGCCCTTGGCACGACGCGGGTCATCAGGCACCGGTTCACCCAGGGCTTCCGCCAGGTCGGCAAAACAAAGTCCGGCGATGGTTCGGGTACGTTCGAGCAGTTGCTCAATCGAGTCGGGTGGAGCAACCGGTGAGGAGACAGACATTGCTTCAGGCCGGCTGGCGTTGCCAGTGACCGGATTTGCCTCCCTGTTTTTCCAGCAGGCCGATATTGTGCATGCTCATGCCCCGATCCACCGCCTTGCACATATCGTAAATGGTTAGCAGCGCCACCTGGGTTGCGGTTAGCGCTTCCATTTCCACCCCGGTCTGGCCGCGGGTTTCCACCGTGCTGCGACAGTGTACGCACTGGTGTTCCGGATCCGGGGTCAGTTCCACCTCCACATGCGTCAGCATCAGCGGATGACAGAGGGGGATCAGATCGGCGGTGCGCTTGGCGGCCATGATGCCGGCAATGCGGGCGATGCCCAGCACATCGCCTTTTTTGTGGCCACCGTCGATAATCAGTTGCAGGGTTGCCGGTTGCATGCGGATCTCGCCGCCCGTGACGGCAACCCGGCGGGTGACGGATTTGTCCCCCACATCGACCATATGGGCATCGCCGTCCTGATTGAAATGGGTCAGTTTGCTCATAAATAGTAGAGACTATCCCGTTGGGGCTGTGCCAGCATCCATGATAGGCTGCCTGCCCCGTTTGGGCAATCCTGCCCTCTATTCGGTACAGGAACCATGACGATTGACGTGAAATTTTTCGCCAGTTTGCGTGAACAGATCGGTCGCAGTGAGGCTCGTCTGGACGCCAGCGAGCCGCTGAGCGTGGCCGAGGTCTGGGCGCAGGCCACCGACAACGCCGAATTGCCGGCCAACGTGTTAATGGCACGGAATATGGAATATGTGGATTCCGGGACGCCGGTGCACGATGGTGACGAGGTGGCTTTTTTCCCGCCGGTCACCGGGGGCTGAGATGCACAGCGAAATCCGCGAACAGGCCTTCGAACCCTATGCCGAGCTGTTGCAATACCAGCAGGCCATGCAGGCCGCCGGCCGGTACGGCGCCACTGCGGTCTTTGTCGGCAGCATGCGCGAACTGAATGAGGGTGAGAGCGTCACCGCCATGGAGCTGGAACACTATCCGGGGATGACGGAAAAGTATCTGCAAGACATCAGCCAGCATGCCGCCACAAACTGGAACCTGCTCGATAGCCTGATCCTGCACCGGGTCGGCCGGGTCGAGACCGACGACGCGATCGTCCTGGTCGCCGTCTGGTCCGCGCATCGCAAGGACGCCTTCGAAGCCAGTCGCTATCTGATGGAAGAACTCAAATCCAAAGCGCCGTTCTGGAAAAAAGAACAGACCCCCGAAGGCGAACGCTGGGTCGAAAATAACACCGCCGGGTATTGAAGGCCTCTTCTCTATTTCCCCTGGCGATAACGCAAAGGACGCAGAGACGCAAAGAACGCGGAGGAATATTTTTTTCAGCCATTTGTTCGAAAAATATTCCTCGTTTATGGTCCTGCCGATTTTAAAGGCTATTCGCCCTGGTTGAACGGCATAAATCACTCTGTACGTGCACAGGTAATCAGTACGAAATAACATCAAAAGTTCTTTGCGAACTCTGCGCCTTTGCGTCCTTTGCGTCTTAATCAGAGGCTAAGAGCAGGAACCCTCTCTGATAGGGACTAGTCGTGCGGGGTGACGGAGATTTTGTTGACTTTGAGGCTTTCGTCCACCGGGACGGGCAGGATTTCGAATTCCAGGGTGTCGAGATCGCCCATGGCGTAGGTGGGTTCGGCACCAATGCCGCCGACGGTGCCGGGGTTGACGTACCAGGTATGACCCTGGCGGATGTTGACGATCGGTTCGATCAGGGCGCGATGGTCGTGGCCGCAGCAGACCAGGTCCCATTCGCCGGTGGTGGCCATGGCCCGGGCGTAGTGCGGATAGTGAACAATAAAGATTTTTCGCCCGGCCAGTTCGAGGCCGGCGTCCTGGCCGTGATAGTGGATCACGCTGTCGGGATCGTAAGAGAGCCGGGCCATGCTGTACATGTCGCCGGTGTTGTTGCCATGGATGACATGCACCGGCAGTCCCAGGGGATTGAGTATGCGCAGGGTGGTGGGGGCGACCACATCACCGCAATGCAGCACGGCCTCGGCGCCCCGCTGTTTGCCATCTTCCACCGCGGCCTTGAGCAGGAAGCGGTTATCGTGGCTGTCGGAGACAATACAGACTTTCATGGCAGCAGCGCTTTGCTAACGTTAATGGAGTAACGTTGATGTATCAGAAGCAGGGTTTTTCCGGGGCGTTGTTATAACGCTCGATGGAGTCCAGAATTTCCTGATGGGCGGCCTGTTTGTCACCCCAGCCGTCGATCTTGACCCACTTGCCTTCCTCGAGATCCTTGTAATGTTCGAAAAAGTGGGCCATCTGATCCAGTAGCTGCTGCGGCATGTCCTCGGGGGACTCGGCCTTGACGTAAAGCTGGCATAGTTTGGTAATCGGCACGGCCAGCAGTTTGGCATCGGGACCGGCTTCATCGGTCATTTTCAAAATACCGATGGGACGACAGCGCACCACCGAGCCGCTGATGAGGGGCATGGGGGTCACTACCAGAACATCGACCGGATCGCCGTCCTCGGACAGGGTATGGGGCACATAACCGTAGTTGCAGGGATAATGCATGGCGGTGTTCATGAAACGGTCCACGAACATGGCGCCGGTGTCCTTATCCACTTCGTATTTGACCGGATCGCTGTGGGCCGGGATCTCGATGATGACGTTGACGTCATTGGGGATATCCTTGCCGGAATTCACTCTGTCCAGATTCATTACTCAAGCCTCGAATGTGTCGGATTTGGTCGCCGGAGTGTGTGATTGACCGGCGAATCGGCCGTGGCCGCAAAAGGCGGCTATTCTACCAGCACCGGCGCCAAACAGAAACGCCGGACATTGTCAGGAAAGCGGCCTTTGGGTAATGTGGGATTGTCATATTACCGTACCTGTAATAATGGATAATAACCTTAAACAGAATAGGAGGCAGGTATGTTGTCAGTTATCTGGGTACCCCCGGTCATCGGCATTATCGGGCTGGCGGCCGCACTACTGGTTTTTTATCGTATCAGCCGTTACCCGGCCGGCGATCGCCGCTTGCTGGAGCTGGCCGGCGAAATTCATCGCGGCGCCATGGTCTTTTTGCGCCGTGAGTATCTGCAGTTGACCCTGTTTTCCGTGGTGGTGGCGATACTCCTGTATATCTACCTCGGGCCGGGCACCACGATCTCCTTTGTGGTTGGCGCGCTCTGTTCGGCCGGCGCCGGCTATATCGGTATGCAGGCGGCCACCTACGCCAATGTGCGTACCACCCACGCCGCCAATACGGTCGGCGCCGGCCGGGCCCTGAGTGTCGCTTTCTCCGGTGGCGCGGTGATGGGACTGACGGTCGCGGCGCTGGGACTGATCGGTCTGGGCGGGCTGTTTGTGGCTTACGGCGGGGATCCCGCCGGTTCGCATGTGATTCACGGCTTCGGTATGGGGGCATCGTCGGTGGCGCTGTTCTCCCGTGTCGGCGGCGGCATTTTCACCAAATCGGCCGATGTGGGCGCGGATCTGGTGGGCAAGTTCGAGGCCGGCATTCCCGAGGATGATCCGCGCAATCCCGGCGTGATCGCCGATAACGTGGGCGACAACGTCGGCGATGTGGCCGGCATGGGCTCGGACATTTTCGAATCCTATTGCGGCGCGATGATCGCCACCCTGGCGCTGGCGGCGGTCATGTCCGAGGCGGCGCTGGCCCGACTGGGTTCCCAGGCGACGCTGATGTTTCTGCCGCTGGCGCTGTCCAGCATGGGGCTGTTGTGCGTGCTGGTCGGGATTGCGGTGATGCGGCTGTACCAGAACCGCGGCGCCCAGCAGGCGATTCGCTATTCCCTGCTGGGTACCGCCATGTTGTTCATGCTCGGCGCCTGGTTTGTCATCAACGCGCTGGGGGTGCATATCGACGTCTGGTTCTGTGTCTTGCTGGGCGCCGCGGGCGGCATGGTGATCGGCCTGTCCACCGAATATTACACCGCCGGCCGGCCGGTGCGGCATCTGGCCGAGGCATCCCGGACCGGCGCGGCCACCGTCATCATCACCGGTCTGGCGACCGGGTTTCGCTCGGTCCTGTTTCCGGTGCTGAGTATCGCGCTGATTATCTACCTGGCCAGCCACTGGGTCGGCTTGTACGGTGTGGGGATTGCCGCAGTCGGCATGCTGGCCACGGTCGGTATGACCATGGCCATCGATGCTTACGGGCCGGTCGCCGATAACGCCGGCGGCATCGCCGAAATGGCGGAACTGGGCGAGGAGACTCGCGAGATCACCGATGCGCTGGATCGGGTGGGCAACACCACGGCGGCGATCGGCAAGGGGTTTGCCATTGGCGCCGCGGCGTTGGCGGCACTGACCCTGATCACCGCCTATATCCAGACGGTTTCCCATAACCTGCCCGATTTCAATCTGCAGCTGGCCCAGCCGGAGGTCCTGGTGGGGATGTTCATCGGCGGGGTTTTCCCGTTTCTGGTCACGTCCATGACCCTGACCGCGGTAGGCGATGCGGCCTATTCGATGATTCAGGAGATTCGGCGTCAGTTCCGGGATATCCCGGGCTTGATGGAAGGCACCGCGAAACCGGATACGGACCGCTGTATCACGATTGCCACCGACGCCGCTTTGCGCAAGATGCTGTTGCCCGGCGCTATGGCGGTGGCCGCCCCGCCCCTGGTCGGTTTTTTGATCGGCCCCGAGGCACTGGGCGGGATGCTGGGCGGTGCGCTGGTCACCGGCGTGCTGCTGGCGCTGATGATGTCCAATGCCGGCGGTGCCTGGGATAACGCCAAGAAGTATATCGAAGGCGGCGAACTGGGCGGCAAGGGATCCGACTCTCACAAGTCCGCCATCGTGGGGGATACAGTGGGCGATCCGTTCAAGGATACCTCCGGGCCTTCGATGAACATCCTGATCAACGTACTGGCGATTGTCAGCCTGGTGATCGCGCCGTTGTTGAGTTAGTCAAAGTGGTCAAAATTGCGGCGGATTCACATTGACTTGGCCCATATCAGGGATTAGTTTTAATCAACATGTGCACACAGACGGCAGTCTGTTAACGACAAGAATTTTCAGTGCAAGCCTGACTCAAGACAAATACAGCCAACGGAGTATAGAAAACAATGAGAATCGTACTAATTGGTGCGCCGGGTGGTGGTAAAGGCACCCAGGCTAAACTGCTGGTAGAAAAATACGGCATACCGCAGATTTCAACCGGGGATCTGCTGCGCGAAGCGGTCTCCAAGGGAACCCCGCTGGGTATGCAGGCCAAGGCCGCGATGGATGCGGGACAGCTGGTCTCCGATGACATCGTACTGGGCATGATTCGCGAGCGCCTGTCGCGACCGGATACCGATAAGGGCTTCATCCTGGACGGATTTCCACGCAATACGGCCCAGGCGGAGTCCCTCGACCAGTTGCTCGGGGACATGGGCAAGCCGCTGCAGGTCAGTCTGCTGATCGACGTGGACATGAATGTGCTGGTCAAGCGCCTGACCGGGCGCCGTACCTGCAGCTCCTGCGGTCAGATGTACAATATCTATTTCTCCCCGCCGCGCATCGAAGGGGTTTGCGACAAGTGTGGTGGCAAGCTGACCCGGCGCGAAGATGATAACGAAGAGACCATTCGCAAGCGCCTGGATGTTTACCAGGAGCAGACCGCCCCGCTGATCGATTACTACCGTCGTCAGGGCAAACTGCGTACGGTCCAGGGTGTGGGTGAAATCAGCGATATATTCGCCGCGATAGAACGCATCCTGGCCAGCCTGCCGGGCACGGAAAGTGCCGCAGCCAGACCGGCGACGAAAAAGGCGGCAAGCAAGAAGAAGACTGCCAAGAAGAAGACCGCGGCGAAGAAGAAAACCGGCAGCAAGAAGACGACGACGAAGAAAAAAGCCGCCAAGAAAAAGGTGGCAGCCAAGAAGAGCAGCAGCAAAAAGAAAGCCGCCAAGAAGAAGGTAGCCAAGAAGAAAGTCGCGAAAAAGGCTGCCAAGAAGAAGGTGGCGAAGAAAAAAGCCGCCAAGAAGAAGGTAGCCAAGAAGAAAGTCGCGAAAAAGGCTGCCAAGAAGAAGGTGGCGAAGAAAAAAGCCGCCAAGAAGAAGGTAGCCAAAAAGAAAGCCGCCAAGAAAAAAGTCGCCAAGAAGAAAGCGAAGAAGAAAGTCGCCAAGAAAAAGGCCAAGAAGAAAGCGGCCAAGAAAAAAGTGACCAAGAAAAAGGCGAAGAAGAAAGCCGCCAGGAAAAAGGTAGCGAAGAAGAAGGCCAAAAAGAAAGCCAAGAAGAAGGTCGCCAAGAAAAAGGCCAAGAAGAAAGCGAAGAAAAAAGTCGCCAAGAAAAAGGCCAAAAAGAAGGCCGGGAAGAAAAGCGCCAGAAGGCGGCGCTAGGTGAAAAAGGGGGCTTCGGCCCCTTTTTTTATGTTGGGCTTCGGACTATTTTCGGTAACGGCGTGCGACAAACTCGATCAGCATAACCAGACGGGCTGCCAGCCATTCCTGAAGCCGTTGTCGTCCTGAACGGGTCTGCCAGTCATCAAGATCAATTTCCAGACTTTGTGCGAAGTCGGTTTCAAATAATTCTGCCACCTGTGAGGCGAAATCCCCGGCGTCGATTTCCTGGTTTGCGTCCAGGTTCCAGTGCTGGTTCCAGCGATCCAGGTTGCTGGAACCTATTGTGCACCAGTTATCGCACAGGCCGATCTTGGCGTGGGTAAAACGGGGCTGATATTCAAATATCCGGATGCCATGGCGTAATAACCGATGATAAAACCCGCGCGCGGCATGCGACACCCAGGGATGGTCACTCAGGGGACCGGGTAATAGAAGCCGGACATCGACGCCGGCCCTGGCGCGACGGACCAGGGCACGGCGAATCTTGCGCGAAGGAATGAAGTAGGGGGTGGTCAACCAGACGCGCTGGCGGGCAGTGCGGACCTGTTTGATAAAAGCCCGTTTGATTTCCTGCAAGGTCAATCCGGCGGACAGGGCGACGCGACCCGACTGCCCGGGGCTGTACTGTTGCTTGCTACAAGCGGGTAACTCCGGTAACTGGCCGGTAACGGTTTTCCAGGTGCGGGAAAATACCTGTTCCCAGTCAGCTACCACCGGGCCTTCAATTTGCACCATCACTTCATGCCAGGCCCGTTGCGGTTCGAACGGCGGGGCAAACGCGTCACTCAGGCCGGTGCCGCCGGTGAAGGCCGTGAGGCCGTCGACCAGTAGCAGTTTGCGATGGTCGCGGCGCAGGCTGCGATAGAAGCGTCGGTAATCAAATGGATTGAAAAAGACCAGCTTGATATCCTGGGCCAGCAGAATCTCGCGATCCAGCAGTTCCAGGAATCGGGCGCCATAGTCATCCAGCAGCATATAAACGGACACGCCCCGCTGACGGGCCCTGATCAGCGCCTTGATAAAACGGCGAGTCATATGCCCGGATTCCACCAGGTAAAGTTCCAGCAAAATAAACTGTTTTGCGCGATCAATCGCCGCCAGCATCGCCGGGAAGTATTGCTCCCCGTCCACCAGCAAGGTAAATCGGCAGCCGGTATGCCAGTGGAAGTGATTGGCTTGTTTAACGGGCAGGGGCATGATCAGGCAAACAGTCAGTCGCTATGGCTGTAATCCGGGTGGCAGTGTCGTGCCAGCGGGTTTAGTCTGCGTTGTGGATTTGCAGCTGTCCATTGTGGATTTGAATTACCGTTTTACCTTCCAGCATATCAAGCATTGGTTGGCCGGCAATATGTTCGCGCCAGCCCTTGAGTAGTGCCAGGTCACGCTCACCTCTGAGCAGGCGTTCTATTTCCTTGCGATTGGCCAGTGTTGCCGGACTGATCTGGCTGTTGAATGCCAGATACTTGAGATAGAGCAAGAGACTGTCGATGAGCAACTCCTGATCGCGATCGGGAATAAATCGATCCCGGGTTTGCGGGAGTTCGGCCTCGGGTAAGGTACGGGCCTGCCGGATTGCTTCAAGTAGCTGGTTGCCGTAATCCCGTACCACCGATTCGGGCAAGCCGCGGATGGCGGCCAGCTTGTCCGGTTTGTCAGGCAGTCGTTGCGCCAGGTTCAACAGCACATCGTCACTCAGTATCCATTTACGGGGCTTGTTCAGTTTCTGGGCGCGTTGTTCTCGCCAGGTGGCCAGACCCTGCAAGGCCGCCAGTTGTCGTGGCTTCAGTCGACCATGGCCACTGACCCGTTGCCAGCTCTGCGCCGGGTCGTTTTGATACAAGCCCGGGTCGGAGAGGGCGGCAAAATCCTCTGTCAGCCATGCTTCGCGGCCGAGCTTTTGCAGGCGACGGTCAATTTCCGGATAGAGCTGCATCAGATAGACGACATCATCGGCGGCATAAGCCAGCTGTTTGTCTGAGAGCGGGCGCTGGGCCCAGTCAGTGCGGGCATGGGACTTGTCCAGTTGTACGCCGAGAACTTTTTCCACCAGCGCGCCATAACCGATCTGGTCGGCAAAACCCAGCAGGGTGGCGGCAATCTGGGTGTCGAACACCGGCGCGGGGATCCTGCCGGTCAGGTCATAGAACAGTTCCAGATCCTGGCGCCCGGCATGCAGCAGCTTGAGAATGGCAGGATCGTATAATAACTCATACAAGGGCTGCAGATGTTCAAGGCGCAGCGGGTCAAGAATATAGACCTGATCCTCGCTGGCAATCTGGATAAGACAAAGCCGGGCATAATAGGTCTTTTCGCGCATGAACTCGGTGTCCAGCGCCAGCACCGGGCTGAGGCGAAGGGTTTCGCAGGCCGCTTCAAGTTGCGGTATAGTCTCGATATATTGGTAATTTGACATGGGTGAGGACACTACCAGTTCCACCCGATATTATCCACTGAATCAAATGCCGTTACACGCAGATAACAGACGCAATACGGGTGGTTGTAATGAGTAACCGGTTATTGGCCTATACCAGACCCCTGGTGACGCGCTTCTGGGAAATCTGTTTGCTGCGCAAGGGGCCGGAGGATGTGCCCTATTCGTCGCCACTGCTGCTATTGTTGCTGATCCTCGGCTATGCTATCGATAATCTGCGCGTCAATCTGCTGCTACCCGGAGTAACTGTCGGCCAGCTGGCCGGCATTCTGCTGCTGCATACCCTGCTTATGCTGTCGATCACGGCGGCCTTGCTGACGATGTTCGGGTACCGTGCACGAATCGTCCAGACGCTGACGGCACTGACCGGAACCGGGGTGATTCTCTCGCTGTTAATGTTACCCCTGGATTATATTACCCGCCTCAATCCGCAAAACTTTACCATGGCATCGCTGATTATCATGGCGATGCAAATCTGGAGTCTGGTGATTGTCGGACACATTCTCTCTCATGCCCTGTCGGTTCATCGGCTGACCGGTGTTATCATTGCTATTGGTTATCTGATTCTGGGGTTGGCGGCATTCAACACACTGCTGCCAGAGGCGAACTGAACTTAATCCGGAACACACTGGGTCACGCATGCACATTCACATTCTCGGTATTTGCGGCACATTTATGGGTGGTATTGCTATTTTGGCCCGTCAGCTGGGCTACACGGTGACCGGCTCCGATGCCAGTGTCTATCCCCCCATGAGTACTCAGCTCGAAGAGCAGGGGATTACGCTGATGGAGGGCTATGCACCAGCGCATCTTGAGCCGCGCCCGGATTGTGTTGTTATCGGCAATGCGTTGTCACGCGGTAATCCGGCAGTTGAGTATATCCTGGATGAGGGAATTCCCTATACGTCAGGGCCGCAGTGGCTGTCGCAACATGTGCTTGCATCGCGCTGGGTACTGGGAGTCGCCGGCACCCATGGCAAAAGCACCACCGCCAGTATGCTGGCCTGGATGCTGGAAGCGAATCACCTTGAACCCGGGTTTTTGATCGGCGGTGTGCCGGCCAACTTTGGCGTCAGCAGCCGCATCGGGCAGGCCCCCTTTTTCGTGGTGGAAGCCGATGAATATGACACCGCTTTTTTCGACAAGCGTTCCAAGTTTGTCCATTACCGGCCGCGTACTCTGATCATGAATAACCTGGAATATGATCATGCGGATATTTTTCCTGATCTGGCTGCTATCCAGACCCAGTTTCATCACCTGGTGCGCACTGTGCCCGGCAATGGTCTGATCATTGCCAACCATGCAAGCCCGGCGTTAGAGGAGGTGATGGCAATGGGCTGCTGGACACCGGTGGAGTCCATAAACCATGCCGATGGCTGGTCAGCCAATCTGATTCACGAAGATGGTTCGGCATTCGAGGTGCAGTTTCAGGGCCGGACACAGGGGCGGGTCGAATGGGCGTTGTTCGGCCAGCACAATGTGGAAAATGCCCTGGCGGCGATTGCGGCGGCACGCCATGCCGGTGTACCGGCCGGTTTGGCGATTGAATCGCTGAGTGATTTTCGCAATATCAAACGGCGTATGGAGATCCGCGGCAAGGTCAACGGCGTGACGGTCTATGACGATTTCGCCCATCATCCCACCGCGATTGCCACCACGCTCAATGGGCTGCGCCGCCATGTGGGCAAGGCGCCGATTATCGCCGTGCTGGAGCCGCGTTCCAATACCATGCGTCTGGGCGTACAGCGCGAGGCCCTGCCGGCGGCGCTGGCACAGGCGGACAGGGTGATTGTGTTGCGTCCCGCTGGTTTATCCTGGGATATGGCTGCTATATTTGATCAGGCTACGGTGCCGGTGAGCGTGGTCGACAGTACCGGGGCGATTCTCGAGCATATCCTGCAACAGATCGATGGCGACACGCATGTGTTGATTATGAGTAACGGCGGGTTTGAGAACCTGCATCAGCGACTGCTGGAGCGCCTGCAGCAGGACGAATGTGTCCAATAAATATCAAGGCTGAGAATTATGTCCGAATCGGTTAAACGCCCTGTCATACTGGCCATGACCGGCGCCTCGGGAGCGCCTTACGCCCTGCGTTTGCTGCAGTGCCTGCTGGAGAAACAACAACCCGTGTATCTGCTGGTTTCCAAGGCGGCGCAGATGGTGCTGCAAATGGAAAGTGAACTGGATATTCCCTCTCGCCCGGCGGACATGCAGGCCTGGTTTACCGAGTACTACCAGGCCGATCCGGGATTGTTGACCGTATTTGGTAAAGAGCAATGGACCGCGCCTATCGCCAGTGGCTCGCATAATGCCGGTCACATGGTGATCTGCCCCTGCACGACCGGCACACTGGCGGCGGTGGCCAATGGCAATAGCGATAACCTGATTGAACGGGCCGCGGACGTGATGCTCAAAGAGCAGCGCAAATTGATCATGGTGGTGCGGGAAATGCCTCTGTCAGTCATCCATCTGGAGAATATGTTACGTTTGTCCCGTGTCGGCGCCACCATCATGCCGGCCAATCCCGGCTTTTACTACCAGCCGCAGAGTGTTTCGGATCTGGTCGATTTCGTTGTTGCCCGGATTCTGGAACATCTGGGTATCGAACAGTCCCTGACCCGCTCCTGGGGCGAGCCTGTTCCCGAATGAGTCGCATGAGCGGGTAGTAAGTCGATGAAAGTCACCCTTCCCCTGTTTCCCCTCAACACCGTTCTGTTCCCCGGCGGCGTGTTGCCGCTGCGTATTTTCGAGCCGCGTTATCTGGATATGGTAAGCCAGTGCCTGCGCACCGATTGCGGTATTGGTGTGGTGTTGATTCAGCAGGGCCAGGAAGTCGGCAAGGCCGCTGAAACCTATAATGTCGGAACACTATGCAAGATCCGCTACTGGAATCGCCGCCCCGATGGCATGCTGGGGGTGACACTCGAAGGTGAACAGCGTTTCAGTATCCTGTCACGCCAGATAAACAAGAACCAGTCCATCGAAGCCGAGGTGGAACTGTTGCCGGAAATTATCGGTGGTTCACTGCCCGATTCACAGCAGTACCTGGCCCGTATACTGGACAATATCCTGAGCCAGCTGGAACCACCTTATTCAACAATGCAGAAACATCTGGATGACGAGGATTGGGTGGCTTCGCGCCTGATAGAATTGTTGCCGCTGGATATGGAAGTCAAACAGCGTTTACTCAGTGTTGATAATGCCAGCCAGAAGCTCGCAGAAGTCGCCGCGGTATTGAAACAGCAGCCCGGAGATTGAAAACCCAGGCCCGGGTTATTCTCTGTCCGTCTGCTGTCCCGGCTTTTCTCTTAGCAGGATAATCGGCAACGAACCGGCTTCGTGCCGGGTTGTCAGTATCTGGTTAGCCAGATCACCGAGGAAACTGTCCAGCGCCCGATTGAAATCATCAGCAGTTTTCAGATATTTGAGCGGCCCGATACGCACTGTTTCGAGATAGGCCACCTCGCCGACCCACAACGGGACTTCCCGGGCATCATGTTGTACGAACAGATCCGATTGCCACAGTCGCACGGTCAACAGTCGCTGCATTTGCTCGTTGAATCGTACAAAGAGCAGAGTTTCATAGCGCCCTTCATGCAGATGCGGAATGACAGGCAGCTCCTCGATCGGCGTGGAAGGCCGCAACCAGCCGCGCCAGTGAGACTCGCCGCGGTGTTGCCAGCCCAGGTCTTTCAGGGTGGTGATGATCGCTTGTCGGTTTGCGGCCCATTGCAGGTTAAGCGGGTACTTTTGCTGCTGTAGCAGATCGGATCGATACTGCTGCAGCGCTTGCCAGCCGGTTTGTTGCCAGCCGGTCATGCTCAGTCGGTAATGCTGGGTTGTTTCGACCGGTTCCGGGAGCCCCTTGTCCAGCTGGCTTGTCGGATAGGCCACCAGCAGGATTAAAATCAGCGGGATCGGATAACTCAGGGTTTTGAGGGGTAACGGGGGTGATTCGATATGGCGCCGATAGCCGATGCCCAGCAGGCCGACCCAGATCAGTCCCAGTAATATGCCACCGAGGATATCACTCAGCCAGTGAATGCCAAGATAGAGGCGAGCAAAGGCAATCAACAGCACCAGTGAGGCACAGATAATATAAACACTGATGC